>JAATFA010000175.1 GCA_015655445.1 Actinomycetales bacterium
CGGCAACCATTCACCTCGAACGATGACCGCACCGCGGCACTTGACCCCTGGCTCGAGCACTACAACACTCGACGACGCCACTCAGCCCTCGGCGGTCACCCGCCGCTCAGCCTGCTGGCACCAAAGTGCTGACCGAGTACACCTAGACGGGCCGCTCGTCGTCGAGCGGCACATCCTCCTCGACGTCGTCCTCGATGCGCTCGTCGGGATCGATCGTCGGGGGGACGGGCAGCTCGTCGTCCTCGACGAGGGGGACCTCCCACTCGTCCTCGAGCACGGGCTCGTACTCGATCGGGTCGTCGTCGCGCATGCGCGGGTCGCTCATGGTCGTCTCCTCTCTCCTCGATCCTCGTGTCTCGATCTTCTCCTCCGT
The DNA here is from genome assembly GCA_015655445.1 of Actinomycetales bacterium. Classification (GTDB taxonomy): domain Bacteria; phylum Actinomycetota; class Actinomycetes; order Actinomycetales; family Microbacteriaceae; genus Diaminobutyricimonas. The sequence continues at coordinate 374 of JAATFA010000175.1, forward strand.
GGCCGCCGCCGCGCCACTCGGGCGACGCACGGCGTCACGATCCGGGCAGCTCGACGACGACGTCCTCGGGGGACTTGTCGGGGCGCCAGCCGCGCCAGCTCGCCTGCCGCAGCCGACCGGTGGGGGTCCACTCGCCGAACTCGACCTCCCCGACGATGCGGGGGGTGATCCAGCGGGCATCGCGCGCCTCCGTCGACGGCACGTCCGCTAACGGGCTCGTCGTGCGCTCCAAGCCGCGGAAGCGTGCGGCGAGCTCGTCGAGGTCGCGGTCCCGGAAGCCCGTCCCCACCTTGCCCACGTAGCGCAGGCCGGACCCGTCCGGCACGCCCAGCAGCAGGGATCCCACGCCCCCCGCGCGTCGCCCCTCGCCGGGCTTCCAGCCGCCGACGACGACCTCTTGCGTGAGGTGGTGCTTGATCTTGACCCAGCGCGAGGAGCGTCGGCCGACGGCGTAGGTCGAGGTGCGGTCCTTCGCGACGACGCCCTCGAGGCCGAGCTCGCGGCTCGAGCGCAGCGCGGACTCGAGGTCGCCCTCGAAGGCGGGCGGCACCTGCACGACCGCGTTCGGGCGCACGGCCTCCTCGAGCGCACGGCGCCGCTCGTCGTAGCGCATGCGCACCGTGCTCGCGCCGTTGAGCTCGAGCACGTCGAAGACGAAGAGCCGCACGGGGTAGTCGCGCGCCGCGCGCTCGATGTCGGGGCGCTTGGTGAGGTTCATGCGGTTCTGCAGCCGCGCGAAGCTCGGGCGTCCGCGCGCGTCGAGTGCGACGATCTCCCCGTCGAGCACGGCCTCGCCACGCACCGCGTCGCCGAGCGCGGCGAGCTCGTGGTAGGCCTCCGTGACGTCGTTGCCGTTGCGCGTCACGATCCGCACGCCGCTCGCGTCGACGTGCGCGATCGCGCGGATGCCGTCCCACTTCATCTCGAACGCCCAGTCCGTGTCGCGGTCGAGCGAGTCGGGCGAGCCGAGGGTCGCGAGCATGGGCGCGACGCTCGCACCCCGCGAGCCCGCGCTGCCGACGGGCGTGCGGCCGCGCGGGAACCGCTCGCGCGTGGCCGCGCTCGACCCTGCCGAGACGCTATCGGTCACGCTCGCGCTCGCCGCGGCGCTCGCGGCGGTCCCGTCGCGGACGTCCGCCGTCGCGGGCGTGTCCCGCTGGTCGGGCGCGTCCCGTCGGTCGGCTGCCGCCCGCTCGTCGGGCGCCGCGGGGGCCGCCCGCCCGTCCTCCTGCGCGGCGTCGGGCTCGCTCGTCCGGGCGCGGTGCCGTCGGCGCGTCCCGGCCGCCCCCTGCGGGCCGTCCTTCATGAGGTGGATGAGCCACGTGTTCTCGTCGCGGTCGCGACCGCGCGTGTGGATGAGCGCGTAGGTGTGCGTCCCGTGCTTCTCCCCGTGCAGCGTCGCGATGACCTCCTCGCCCTCGCGCCACTTGTGCAGCTCGTACGTCCCAGCGTCCCAGATCGTGACGACGCCGCCGCCGTACTCGCCCTTCGGGATCGTGCCCTCGAACGTGCCGTACTCGAGCGGATGGTCCTCCGTCTGCACGGCGAGGTGGTTGCGCGCCGGGTCCGTCGGCACGCCCTTGGGCAGCGCCCAGCTCACGAGCACGCCGTCGTGCTCGAGGCGGAAGTCCCAGTGCAGTCGCGTCGCGTGGTGCTCCTGGATGACGAAGCTTCGCCCGCCGTCGGTGTCCGCCTCGGGGGCGGCCTGCGGCACGGGCTCCGGGGTCTTCGCGGCGTCGCGCATGCTGCGGTAGCGCGCGAGCCGATCGCGCGACTCGGGCGTCGCCTCGAACGCGGCCATGTGCTCGCGTGTCGGCTCGAGCGCGGCGACGTGGCTCGAGGCGAGCGGCGCGATCGGGTCGAACCCGCGCTCGACGCGTTCGAGGACCTGCGCGAAGTCGAGGTGGGCGAGGGCGGGGTCGTCGAGCTCGTCCCACGTGCGCGGCGCGGCGACCGTGGGATGCGAGCGGCCGCGCAGCGAGTACGGCACGATCGTCGTCTTGTTGGCGTTGTTCTGGCTCCAGTCGACGAGCACCTTGCCGAGTCGCTTCGTCTTCTTCATGTCGCTCACGACGAGGTCGGGATGGTCGGCCTCGAGCGCGCGAGCGAGCTCGTGCGCGACGGCGGAGACCTCGTCGCTCGTCTGCGTGCCGTCGAGCGCGGCGTAGAGGTGGATGCCCTTGCTCCCGCTCGTGACCGGGTACGGCTCGAGCCCCATGCCCACGAGCAGCGCGCGTGCCCGGTGGGCGACCTCGACGCACTCACGGAGCCCTGCGCCCTCGCCGGGGTCGAGATCGAGCACGAGGCGGTCCGGGTTCTTGTGAGCGCCCGTGCGCCCGAACCGCCACTGGGGCACATGGATCTCGAGCGCCGCCATCTGCGCGAACCAGACGAGGGTCGCACGGTTGTTGACGAGCGGATAGGTGTTGACGTGGTCACTGTGCTGGATCTGGCGGCGCGGGATCCACTCCGGGGCGCCCTCGTCGATGTTCTTCTGGAAGAAGACCGGGCCGGGCGCGTCGTCGGTGCCGACCCCGTGCACCCAGCGCTTGCGCGTCGCGGGGCGGTCCTGGGCGAGCGGCACGAGCACGTCGGCGACGCGCGCGTAGTAGTCGAGCACCTCGCCCTTCGTCGTGCCCGTCTCCGGGTACATGACCTTGTCGAGGTTGGTCAGGCGGATGCGGTGCTGGTCGACGGAGACGTACTGCTCGCCCGCGGCCGCTTGCGCACCCATGACGCCATTGTCCGGCGCCGAGCCTGCCGGTTTCCAGCATCCTGGGAGGCCCGTGGATGACTCCTGGGGCGGCACGCGTCAGGATGGACGCACGACCGGCGCGGGCGCGTCCCGCGGGAGAGGAGCCGACCATGCGATCGATCTGGCGCGGCGCCGTGACGTTCGGGCTCGTCAACGTGCCCGTGAAGCTCTACAGCGCGACCGAGGACCACGACGTCCGGCTGCACCAGGTGCACGACGCCGACGGCGGACGCATCCGCTATCAGCGCACGTGCGAGATCGACGGAGCCGTCGTCCCCTATGAGCACATCGCGAAGGCGTACGACGACGGCGAGCACACGGTCGTGATCACCGACGAGGACCTCGAGGCGCTGCCCTCGGAGCGCAGCCGCGAGATCGACGTCGTCGAGTTCGTGCCGAGCGACCAGATCGACCCGATCATGTATGAGAAGGCGTACTACCTCGAGCCGGACTCGAAGTCGTCGAAGGCGTACGTGCTGCTGCGCGAGACCCTCGAGCGCACGGACCGCACGGCGATCGTGAAGTTCGCGCTGCGGCAGAAGACGCGGCTCGCCGCGCTGCGCGTGCGCGACGAGGTGCTCATGCTCCAGACGCTCCTGTGGGACGACGAGGTGCGCGAGGCGCGCTTCCCGGCGCTCGACGAGAAGGTGGCGCTGAGCGATCGCGAGCTGCGGATGTCGGCCGCGCTCGTCCAGGAGTTCGAGGCCGACTTCGATCCGGGCAAGTACGCCGACGAGTACCAGGAGCAGCTCAAGCAGCTCATCGAGGCGAAGCTCGAGAAGGGCGAGGCGCTCGACACCGAGGAGACCTTCGGCGCCCGCGCTGCGACGGAGGACGGCGGCGAGGTGCTCGACCTCATGGAGGCCCTGCGGCGCAGCGTCGAGAAGAGCAAGGCCGAGAAGGGCAAGGCCGACACGGGCAGCGGGCAGCGGCAGAAGGCGTAGCCTCCGCCGCAGGAGCCTCGGCCCCGACCTGGCGCGACGGATCGGCGTCCGCGCGGGCGCGCGTTCCCCGTCCGCGCGGGCGCCGGCCGAGCCCGTTCGCCGTCCCGAACCGGCGGCCCCGCTCCCGCGAGGGCGGGCGCCTCGCTCACGCGGCCGCGCCGGGGATCACACCGAGGAGCCGCCGAGCACGTGCAGCGTCTCGCCGCTCGTGTAGCTCGCGTCGTCGCTCGCGAGGTAGACGTAGGCGCCCGCGAGCTCGGCCGGCTGGCCCGGCCGGCCGTACGGCGCCTGCGCGCCGAACTGCTCGACCTCGCTGTCGTCGCCGGCGGCGTCGGGCTGCAGGTTCGTCCACACGGGGCCGGGCGCGACGGAGTTCACGCGGATCCCGCGCGGGGCGAGCTGGAGAGCGAGGCCCTTCGTGAAGTTCACGATCGCGGCCTTCGTCGCCGCGTAGTCGAGCTTGTCGGCGCTCGGGCTCGTTGCCTGCACGCTGCTCGTCGTGATGATGCAGCCGCCGGCAGGGATGTGCGCGAGCGCCGCTTGCGAGAGCCAGAACAGCGAGAACACGTTCGTGCGCATCGTGCGCTCGATCTGCTCGGTCTCGAGCTCGAGGATGTCGGGAACGTTCTTCTGGTACCCCGCGACCATCACGAGCGTGTCGAGGCCGCCGAGCTCGCGCGCGGCCTCCGCGACGACGCGGCGACACGCCTCCTCGTCCGCGAGGTCGACCTGGTGCGCGAAGCCGCGCACACCCGCCTCCTCGATCGTCGCGAGCGCGCCGCGCGCGCCCTCCTCGTCCGAGTGGTAGGTGATCGCGACGTCCGCGCCCTCGCGCGCCATCGCGATCGCGGCCGCGCGCCCGATGCCCGAGTTGCCGCCCGTGAGGAGCACGCGGCGGCCGAGCAGCCGGCCGTGGCCGACGTAGCTCGACTCCCCGTGGTCGGGCGCCGGCTCGGGCCTGCCGTCGACGACGCGGAACGGAGGGCGGGGGTAGAGGGTCGTGGGGTCGCGCAGAACGGGGGAGTGGATCGTCTCGGTCACGCTCGGGAACGCTACGCGCCCGCGCGAGGGCCATCAATCGGTCGGAGGCACCGCTCAGCCTCGCGCGCGACCGGTCTGCTCCCGCCGGGCGCGGGTCGCCTCCTCGCGGATCGTGCGGCCCTCCTGCTCGAGGCGCGCGCGCTCGGCAGCGAGCCGTATCGCGCGGTGGGTGTCGCGCGCCCGCAGCCGGATCGCCTCCTCGGCCGCGACGCCCTCGCGCAGCTGTCCGAGCCGCGTCACCTCGGCGTCGACCTCGGCTCCCACGAGCAGCGAGAGGTTGACGAGGTAGAGCCACAGCAGGAGCACGATGCCGCCGCCGAGCCATCCGTAGAGTCGTCCGTAGTCGGCCACGTGCGTCGCCCACAGCGAGAAGCCTGCGGTCGCGAGGCCCCCGACGACGACGGCGACGAGCGCGCCGAGGCCGATCCAGCGCATCCGCTCGTGGGCGACGTTGGGCGTCGTGAAGTAGAGGAGCGCGATGAGCACGATCGACAGGAGGAGCAGGAGCGGCCACTTCCCGATGTCCCACACGCTGATCCAGGGCTGGCCGATGCCCGCCGAGCTCGCGATCGCGCGCGCGACGCGCGGTGTGATGAGCACGATGCCGAGCAGCAGCACGAAGACGACGCCGAGGAGCAGCGCGAGCCCGAGCATGACGAGGCGCACGAGGACGACGCGCCGTCCCTCGATGACCTCGTAGACCGTGTTCATGGCGCGTCCGAACGCCGTGGAGTACGCGGAGAGCGTCCACAGCGACAGGAGCGTCCCGACGACGAGGCCGAGCACGGGGTCGCCGAGGTGCGTGAGCTGGCGCACGGGATCCTCGAGCGCCGCGACCGCCGAGTCGGGCGCGATGTCCTGCACGTCCCGCAGCAGGTCGGTCACGCCGTCGCCCTGCGCGTCGAGCAGCGAGAGGGCGGAGACGAGCGCGAGCGCGCCCGGGAAGAGGGAGAGGCACGCGTAGAAGGTGAGCGCGGCCGCGGAGTCCAGGTCACGGTGCCGCCGGAAGCCGTGCACCGTGCGGCGCAGGACGAACTCAGCGTCCCGACGCGTGCTCCTCATGGCGCTCCGGCCCCCGCGTCGATCACTCGCGCACGCGCGGGACGGACGCGATCGGCAGCACGAGCCAGACGACGGCGATGACCGTCGCCGCGACGACGCCCGCGACGATCCCGGCGGGCGTGCCGAGGACGACGTCGAAGACGAGCAGCACGACGCCCGTGACGAGCGTCGCAACGGAGGCGAGCGTGAGCTTGAGCAGGACGTTGCCGAGGTCGACGAGCTCCTTCTTCGCGCGCCGGCGGAAGAGGGTGCGGTGCAGGCTCACGGGCGCGAGGCCGAGACACGTCGCGAGCGCCGCGAGCGCGACGAGCACGAGGTAGACGACGACCTCGAACCTCGAGAGGGATGCGAACCGCGGCTGGAAGGCGAGCGCGAGCAGGAAGCCCGTGAGGATCTGGGTGCCCGTCTGGGTGACGCGCATCTCCTGGAGCAGCTCGTTCCAGTTGCGGTCGTAGCGCTCGGCAGCCGTCTCGTCGCGCAGGGCGCTCTCGGAGGCGGAGTCCGACACGCTCTCGGGCATGCTCGCCATGGTATCGGCGGCGTCCGGTCCGCGCCGACGCGGCGTGCACGCTGGAGGTTGGGTGCACGCGCTTGGCGGGCGACTGCACGCGTGCCTACCGTCGGATGGCGGGGCGCCGCCCCGCGCTCGTCGCCCGGACGGGCGGCACACACGCGATGCGGAGTGAGGTGTGGCGATGGCCACGGTGCAGAAGTCGATCGACGTCGCGGTCCCTGTGACCACGGCGTACAACCAGTGGACGCAGTTCGAGAGCTTTCCGCGGTTCATGGGCGGCGTCGAGTCCGTGACGCAGCTCGACGACACCCACGTGCACTGGCAGGTCTCGATCGGGGGAGTCGAGCGTGAGTTCGACGCGGAGATCACCGAGCAGCACCCGGACGAGCGCGTCGCGTGGCGCAGCGTCGACGGCGTGACGCACGCGGGCGTCGTGACGTTCCATCGCTTGAGCCCGGACTCGACGCGCGTGACCCTCCAGCTCGACTGGCAGCCCGAGGGCTTCGTGGAGAAGGCGGGCGCGCTGCTGCAGGTCGACGACGTGCAGGTGCAGCGCGATCTCGATCGCTTCAAGGCGCTTATCGAGAGCGAGGGGGTCGAGGAGGGCGGCTGGCGCGGCGACGTCGAGCGACCGCGCGACGCGACCGGCCGCTGATCCCCCCGGTGGTGGTCCTCCGGTGCTGCTCTTTCGGCGCTGACCCCGGCCGCTGACCGCGGACGCGGGGTACGGGCGGCTCAGCCCGCGTCGGCCGTGGCCGCGCGCCACAGGTGGAGCGTCGCATAGCTGCGCCACGGCGCCCACGCGGCCGTGCGCCGCGCGAGGGCGGAGGGGCTCGAGGGCAGGCCGAGTCCGGCGGCGCTGCGCCGCACGACGAGGTCGGAGGCGAGCAGCACGTCCGGTGCGCCGAACGCGCGCATCGCGAGGTAGTCCGCGGTCCACGGCCCCACGCCGGGAAGGGTGAGCAGCGCCGCCCGCCGCTCCTCGACAGGAGCGCCGAGGCCGAGGCTCACCGCGCCGTCCGCGAGGGCGCGCGCGATCGCGAGGACGGAGCCGATGCGCGCGGCGGGCCCGCGCAGCACGGCGGCCCCATCCGCGGCGATGCGCGCGGCCGTCGGGAAGAGCCCGTCGTCGCCGAGCTCCGCGGTGAGGCGCGCGAGCACGGTGCGCGCGGCGCCGCGCGAGATCTGCTGTCCGATGAGGGTGCGGAAGAGCGCCTCCTCGGCGTCGAGGGAGCCCGGGATGCGGATGCCCGGGACGGCGCGGACGAGCGGCGCGAGCGCGGGGTCCGCGCCGAGGGCGTCGTCGATCGCGGCGGAGTCGGCGTCGAGGTCGAAGAGGCGGCGCACGCGCGCGACGAGCGGGGCCACGTCCGCGATTGCCTCGACGCGCGCCCGCACGATCACGCCCGGCCGCATGTCGGGGAGGATCTCGACGCGCGCCACACCCGCGGGCAGGCGCACGCGGCGCGCGAAGCGCCCCTCGTCGCCCTCCTCGAGCCCGGGCACGGCGTGGTCGGCGAGGAAGCGGAAGACCCCCGCCGCGTCGAACGGCGTGCGTGCCGGCAGCCGGAGGGTGAGCGCGGGCGCGCTCCCGCCGTGCGCGGAGGGCGCCTCCGGCCGCGCTCGGGCGCGCAGCTGGGACGGCGTTCGGTCGTAGACCGCGCGGATCGTGTCGTTGAACTGCCGCACGCTCGCGAACCCTGCGGCGAAGGCGACGTCGACGATCGGGAGGCCGGTCGAGGCGAGGAGGGCGCGTGCGGTCTGCGCGCGGTGGGCGCGCGCGAGCGCGAGCGGCCCCGCGCCGAGCTCGGCCACGAGCACGCGCGAGAGGTGACGCGGCGTGTAGCCGAGACGTGCGGCGAGGCCGGGGACCCCCTCCCGCTCGACGACGCCGTCCTCGATGAGGCGCATCGCACGCGCCGCGAGGTCGTCGCGCACGTTCCAGTCCGGCGAGCCCGGCACGGCGTCCGGCAGGCATCGCTTGCACGCGCGCAGCCCGGCCTCGTGTGCCGCCGCGGACGTCCGATAGAACACGACGTTGCGTTCGGACGCCGTCACGGCGGGGCAGCTCGGGCGGCAGTAGATGCCCGTGGAGAGCACGCCCGCGACGAACTGGCCGTCGAAGCGCGCGTCGTGCGCGCGCAGGGCGCCGTAGAAGCGTGCGAAGAGCGGATGGTCGTGGGTGATGACGGCGGGCACGCGCCCAGCGTCGCATGTGCGCCCGGGCGGTGCGAGCGGCTTTCGGACGTCGCGCGCCGCGCTGATGCGCGCCACGCGCGTCCCCGTCCCGCGCCGCGGGTGGCCGTCGCCCGCCCGCCCGCCTGCCTGCCTGCCCGCCCGCCTGTCTGTCCGTCCGTCCGTCCGTCCGCCCCCAGGCTCCGTCCTAGGCTGGGCACATGACGGAGGCCGCCGACCTGCTCCCCGCGCTCGAGGCGAGGCTGCCCGGCGTGCTCACGACCGACCCCGCCGTGCTCGATGGGCTGCGCACCGACCGCTCGGGTCACGCGTCGACCTCCGTGCCGCTCGCCCTCGCGACGCCGCGGACGATCGAGGAGGTGCAGGAGGTCATGCGCTTCGCGTGCGAGCACCGCGTGCCGGTCGTGCCGCGCGGCGCAGGCACGGGGCTCGCGGGCGGAGCGATCGCCTCCGAGGGGGAGATGGTGCTCTCCACGCTCGGCATGGACCGCATCCTCGAGATCGACCTCGACGACGAGCTCGCGGTCGTGCAGGCGGGCGTCGTCAACGGCGACTTCAACGACGCGCTCAGGCCCCACGGCATGTGGTTCGCGCCCGACCCGGCGAGCCGCGCGATCTCGACCGTGGGCGGCAACATCGCGACGAACGCGGGCGGCCTCCTGTGTGCGAAGTACGGCGTGACGCGCGAGGCCGTCCTCGGCCTCACGGTCGTCACCGCGGACGGCTCCGTGCTCCGACTCGGGCACCGCACCGTCAAGGGCGTCACGGGCTACGACCTCACGGCCCTGTTCATCGGATCGGAGGGCACCCTCGGCGTCGTCGTCGACGCGACCGTGCGGATCCGGCCGCTGCCGGCCGGTCCTGCGCCCACGATCGGCGCCTACTTCCCCACCGTCGAGCGGGCGGCGCGCGCCGCGGCGGCGATCACGGCGGCACGCGTGCGGCCCGCCGTGCTCGAGCTCCTCGACGAGGCGTCGCTCGCGGCGATCGGCGCCCATCTCGGTCTCGACCTGGCCGGCCACGGCAGCTACCTCCTCGCGCAGTTCGACGGTGCGGGGGCGGAGCAGGAGGCGCGGGAGGCGATCGCGGTGCTCGCCGCGCTCGGAGCGGATGCGCGACTGACGCTCGACGTCGCGGAGGCGGAGCGCCTCATCGCGATCCGCCGCGCGTTCCATCCCGCGATGGCCGAGCAGGGCACGGTGCTCATCGAGGACGTGTCGGTGCCGCGGAGCGCGCTGCCGGCGATGTTCGCCGAGGTGCAGCGGATCCAGGAGCGGCACGGCGTGCGCATCCCCACGGTCGCCCACGCGGGCGACGGCAACCTGCATCCCAACTTCGTCTTCGACGGGCCCGACGTACCCGAGGAGGTGTGGCGCGCCGCCGACGAGCTCTTCGTCGCGTGTCTGCGTCTCGGCGGCACGCTCACGGGCGAGCACGGCGTCGGCCTGCTCAAGCGCCGGTGGCTGCGCGACGAGCTCGGCGACGAGCAGGTCGAGCTGCAGCGGCGCGTCAAGGCCGTCTTCGACCCGCTCGGCATCCTCAATCCGGGCAAGGTGTTCTGAGCCGCGCCGAAGGGTAGGGTCGCTCCGTGACCATCGCCCTCGACGTCGCCTCGATCCTCGCCGGTCTCGTGCTGCTCGCCCAGGGCCTCGACCTCGTCGTGCTCGCCGTCGCGCGCCGTGCGGGAGCGGGGAGCGCGCTCGCGCTCGTCGTCGTCTCCGTGTGGGCTGGGCTCGCGGGCGTCGTCGCCGCCGACGCGGGCGTGCGGGTCGTCGTCGATCTCAACCAGCCCGTGCTCGGTGTCGCCATCCTGCTCGCGGTCGGCGTGCTCGCGTGCGTGCTCGGCGTCCAGCTCGTCGTGCGCCGGCGCACCGTGCGGCACGGGTATGCGCGCCTGCGCCGGGAGATCGAGCGCGCGCGCGACGCGCGGCCGCCGCGTGCGGTCATCGACGAGTGGCACCGCCGGCTCGCCGAGCTCGACGACGTCGTCGGCGCGAGCGGCTCATCGTCGCGCGTGTGGCGCCCCCTCGCGCTCGTGCCGTCGGTCGTCGCGCTCGTGCTCGTGCTCGTGCCCGGGACGGGCGTCTCGTGGGGCGGCTTCGCGCTCGCGTGCGTGCTCGTGCTCGTCTCCCTCGTGCTCGTGCTCGCCTCGACGCGGGTCGCCGCGAGCGTGCGCGCGGCGGCAGCGGAGCGGCGCCGGCGAGAGCGCGCGGAGGTCACGATCGCGCTCGAGGCGGTCGACCGCCGCGCGGCACGGCGCGTGCCCGGGTTCGGCGAGCGCGTGGCGACGGCGCTCGCGATCCTGCGCGAGCAGCAGGCCGCGGGGAGGGGCGGGGCGTGACGAGCGCGACCGCTCCCCGCCCGACGCGCGCGATCGCACGGGCGGCCGCGTGAGCGCGCCGCGTCCCTCGCGCCGGTCCTCGTCCGACCCGCGCCGTGTCCCCTCGCCCTTGCGTCCGCCGGCTCCTGCGGCCGCGCAGGCGCGCACCGCGAGCGAGGGCGGCGTCCATCCGGCGTTCGTGCCCGTGTCGCGCCGCACGAGCGTGGGCGCGATCCTCGTGCTCGTCGTCGGCATCGTCGTCGCGGCGGCCGCCGTGCTCCTCGCGATCGTCTACCTGCTCTCCTTCCTCGGGCCCGCGCTCGTCGTCGTCGCGACGCTCATGGCCTTCGTGCCGCTCGCGCTCGTGCTGCTCGTCGTCCACTGGATCGACCGCTGGGAGCCGGAGCCGCGGTCGCTCCTGCTCTTCGCGTTCCTCTGGGGCGCGGGCGTGGCCGTCGTCGGCGCGCTCGTCGTCGACCTCGAGGTGCGCACGGCGCTCGCGTCCCTCGGGGCGAGCGGGGGAGGCGCCGCGCTCGACGTGCTCCAGTCGATCGTGCAGGCGCCCGTCGTCGAGGAGGCAGGCAAGGGGTTCGGCGTGCTGCTCATCGTGTGGTTCGGCCGTCGCTACGTCGACGGGCCCGTCGACGGGATCGCATACGCCGCGACCGTCGCCGCCGGCTTCGCCTTCACCGAGAACGTGCAGTACTTCGGGATCGCGATCGCCGACGCGACGAGCCTCGCCGACGTCGCGCACGTCTTCGCCGTGCGCGGGCTCATGTCGCCCTTCGCGCACGCGATGTTCACGTCCATGACGGGGCTCGTGCTCGGCCTCGGGGCGCGCTCGGCGAGCGCCCTCGGCGCGTTCGGGCTCTACCTCCTCGGGCTCGTGCCGGCCGTCGCGCTGCACGCGCTGTGGAACGGCGCGCTCTACGTCGTGAGCGACTTCTTCGGCTACTACGTGCTCGTGCAGGTGCCGCTCTTCGCGCTCCTCGTCGTCGTCGTCGCGCTGCTGCGGCGGCAGGAGATGCGCGTCACGCTCGTGCGCCTGGGCGAGTACGCGGCGGCGGGGTGGTTCGTGCCCGCCGAGATCCCCGCTCTCGCGACGCCCGCGGGCCGGCGGACCGCGCTCGCATGGGCGCGAGCGCACGGGCTCGGCCGCGTGATGCGGCGCTACATCCGCGACGCGACACGGCTCGCGCTCGTGCGGCAGCGCATCGTCGCGGGGCGGCGACGGTCGAGCGCCGAGCGCGACGAGGCGGCGCTGCTCGAGGCGATCCTCGCCTCGCGTCGCGTCCTGCGGCCCGGCTCCTGAGGGGAGGAGCGCTCCGCCGGCGACGCGGCGCGGGCAGAAAGAACTCGTCGCCCAGTGGCGCGGCACTGCCTGCGGCTCTTCTGGGCGACGAGTTGGTCTGCACAGCAGGATGCACCGCGCACGCGCTCGCCGTCAAGATGTGCGCGCCCGGATCCCGGCGTGCGCCGCGTGTCGCGCCGCGGAACGCGCGCAGCGCCCCCATACTGAGCGCATCATCCGGCCGCGACGGCCGCGGCGGAACGATCGAAGGGACGCCTCGTGGCACGTCGGCATCGCACGGCCCCCTGGTGGGTGCGCACGCGAGCCCGGCATCGCGGTCCGGGTGCCGTGGAGCGCTCGATCGGGCGCGGCCGGGATCTCGTGGTGTCCTCCGTCGTCGCGACGACCCTCGTCGTGCTCATCTTCTGGACCACGCCCTCGTTCGACCGCCGCTCCTGACGGGCACGCCTCGGCTCTTCCGTTCCTCGGCGCCGACCGCTAGAACGGATGCATGACCGCCCCCGAATCAGCCCTCGCCGCGTGGGTCGAGGCCTACCGGCGCGCGTGGGAGTCGAACGACCCCGACGACGTCCGGGCGCTGTTCACCGAGGACGCGCTCTACCGCACCGAGCCGTGGGCGGAGCCCTGGGACGGCATCGACGAGATCGTCGCGGAGTGGCTCGAGAACGCGGACGAGCCGGGCGAGACCACGTTCGCGTGGGAGATCGTCGCCGAGACCGCCGACGTGGGCATCGTGCAGGCCGAGACCGTCTACCGCGGCGGCTCGACCTACAGCAACCTGTGGGTCGTGCGCCTCGCGCCCGACGGACGTGCCCGCGAGTTCACCGAGTGGTGGATGGACCAGGCGCAGCAGGGCTGAGCGGGCGCGAGCGCCCAGGGGCGGCGAGATCGACGCTCCGCCGATAGCCTGGGGGCATGCCCTCTCTCGCGCCGCACATCCCCGCGGTGCCGGCCTCCGGCATCCGTCGGGTCTTCGAGGTCGCCACGCGACTCGACGACGTCGTCATGCTCGCCGTCGGCGAGCCGGACGTGCCCGTCGCCCCGCACATCGCGGCCGCGGCGAAGGAGGCGTGGGACCGGGACGAGACGAACTACGGACCCAACGGCGGGATCATGCCCCTGCGCGAGGCGATCGTCGAGAAGCTCGCGCGCGTGAACGGGGCGACCGTCGACGTCGAACGCGTGTGGACGACGGTCGGGGCGACGCAGGCGCTCTACCAGGCGATGACGCTCGTGCTCGCCGCGGGCGACGAGGTGCTCGTACCCGATCCGGGGTACACGACCTTCACGATGGGCGCGCGCATGCTCGAGGCCGTGCCCGTGCCGTATGCCCTCCTGCCCGAGCACGGCTTCGAGCCGGACCTCGACGAGCTCGACCGGCTCGTCAGCGAGCGGACGCGCGCGATCGTCGTCAACACGCCCTCCAACCCGCTCGGGGCCGTCTTCCCCGAGCGCGTGCAGCGCGCGCTCCTCGAGTTCGCGCGCAGGCACGACCTGTGGGTCGTGAGCGACGAGGTGTACGAGGCGTTCACCTACGGCGAGCCGCACGTGAGCCTCACGGCCCTCGACGAGGACGACCGCGTGTTCGGCGTCTTCTCGCTCTCGAAGACGTACGCGATGACGGGCGTGCGCGTGGGCTATCTCGTGACGCCGCCGGGGTTCGCCGAGACCATGCGCATCGTGCAGGAGGCGGCGATCAGCTGCGTCGCGACCCCCGACCAGCATGCGGCGCTCGCGGCGATCACGGGCGACCAGTCCCATGTCGTCGCCGCGCGCGAGCACTACCGCGGCAACCTCGAGGCCGCGATGCGTCTGCTCGACGAGCGCGGCATCCGCTACCTCGAGCCGCGGGGCGCGTTCTACCTGTGGGTGGACGTGAGCCACGCGAGCGGGGGCGACGTGCAGTCGTGGGCGGAGGGGTTCCTGCTCGAGTCGCGTGTCGCGGTCGGTCCCGGCGCGGCGTTCGGCCGTCGAGGGGAGGGCTGGATCCGCGTGTGCGCAGCCGCGCGGCGCGAGGACCTGCTCAAGGGACTGCGGCGCCTGCCCGCCCCGTGAGCGCGGCATGCGGAGCCCCCTCGGGGCGCGCGGGGGAGCGATCACGCCGAGAAGAGGGCAGAGTGGAGCCATGACGATCCCCTATCGCCCCCTCAACGACGGACGCGAGCTGCCTGCCGTCGGACTCGGAACCTACGGCCTGCGCGGCGACGAGGGCATCGCGTCGATGCTCGCCGCGATCGGGTCGGGCTATCGCCTGCTCGACTCCGCGCTCAACTACCGCAACGAGCGGGAGGTGGGCGAGGCCGTGCGCGGCAGCGGCGTGCCGCGCGACGAGCTCGTCGTCACCTCGAAGCTCCCGGGCCGCTACCACGGACGCTCGGAGGCCCGCAGGGGCATCGAGGAGTCGCTCGCCACACTCGGCCTCGACCGCATCGACCTCTACCTCATCCACTGGCCGCTCCCGCGCGTCGACAAGTACGTCGAGACGTGGCAGACGATGATCGAGGCCCGCGAGGAGGGGCTGCTGCACTCGATCGGGGTGAGCAACTTCACGCAGGAGCAGCTCGACCGGCTCGAGGCCGAGACGGGCGTCGTGCCGGCGGTCAACCAGATCGAGCTGCACCCGTACTTCTCGCAGCCCGCGATGCGTGAGTACCACGAGGAGCACGGCATCCTCACCGAGAGCTGGAGTCCGCTCGCGCGCAAGCGCGACGTCACCTCCGAGCCCGTGCTCGTCGAGATCGCGCGCGCGCACGACGTGACGATCCACCAGGCGGTGCTGCGCTGGCACGTGCAGCTCGGCGCGGTGCCCATCCCCAAGTCCGCCGACCCGGGCCGCCAGCGCGAGAACCTCGACGTGTTCGGCTTCGAGCTCTCCGAGGACGAGATGGAGCGCATCTCCGCGCTCGAGGCCCCCCGGATCGGCGGCGATCCGGACGTGCACGAGGAGTTCTGACGCGCGTGGGCGAGCCCGTTTCGCGCGCGGCGCCGGCCCCGTTCCGCGCGAGCGGTGCCGGCACGGGCGGCCGCCCCGCGCCGCGATGACGCTCAGCCCTGCGTGATAGTGCCGCCCTCGGCGATGCAGTGGCCCGGCGCCACGCGCGTGCGCAGGCGCGGCGCGTCGTGCACGAGCTCGGCGATCTGGCTCGACGTCATCGCGTATCCCACGTTCGCGGTGTTGGTCGACTTCGCGAAGACGATCCCCGCCATACGGCCGTCGGTCGTCAGGAGCGGCCCGCCCGAGTTGCCCTGCTCGATGTCCGCCGCGAGCGTGTAGACCTCGCGCACGGCGGGCGAGGATCCGTAGATGTCGTCGATCCGCACGGGCCCGACCGTGAGCACGCGCGCGGGCGACGTCGTGAAGGGGCCGCCGTGCGGGTAGCCGTCGACGATCGCGTCGGAGCCGGGCGCGAGGTCGTCGGCGAGCGTGAGCGGCGCGGCGGTGATACCGGGCACGTCGAGCAGCGCGAGGTCGTGGTCCGGGTCGAACGCGACGACCGTCGCCGTGATCGCGTTGCCGCCGGGGACCTCCACGACGGGGCGCTCGACGCCCGCGACGACATGCGCGTTCGTGAGGACGCGATCGTCGGCGACGACGGCGCCGCTGCCGGACTGGGTCTGGCTGCACGCGAGCGCGTTGCCCGCGATGCGCACGACGGAGCCCGCCGCGGCCGTGAGAGCCGGATCGCCCGTGTCGACGCGAGGGATCGCGGGCGGCGTGGGCGGGTCCTGCAGCGCCTCGACGATGCGGGGGATGCCGTCGTCGATCGCGAGGCTGCGCAGTCGCGCGAGCCCCGACTTGACAGGGTCCGGGGTGATGCCGTCGATCGCGCGCAGCACGTGCGAGGACGCGATCGCCTGGCTCAGGCCGGGGAAGCCGAACGACCCGATCGTGATCGCGAGGAGGGAGAGCACGAGGCCGCCGACGATGAGGTTGACGATCGCGCCGAGGACGCGGTCGACGACGCGCAGCGGACCCCGGTCCACGCGCCGCCCGAGCGAGCGCCCGACGGCCGCGCCGAGGGCGTATCCAGCGAAGACGAGCAGGAAGACGGCTGCGAGCACGGCGGGCAGTCGCCAGGGGGCGGAGGGGATCCAGACGGCGACGAACGGCGCCGCGACGACGGCCGCGACCGTCCCCGCGATGACGCCGATCGTGCCGCTCGCGGTGCGCAGGAGGCCGCGGAGCGCCCCCTGCACGAGGTAGCCCGCGAGCACGAGCACGAGGAGCACGTCGAGGAGCGCGAAACCGTTCACGCGGTCTCCCGTCTGCTCGATCCTCGGACGCTCGTCACGGTAGCAGCAGGAGGGGAACGACGCCTGCGGCTGCGGTCGCCTGCGCCCGCGGCGGATTCCCACCCACGGCTCTGACGGTTCATAGGAACGGCATACGGTCCGCCGAGCACGGGGGGCTTGCATGGTCTCGACCTCGAAAGGACATCGGCCATGAACGAGACCACCGACCCACGGGATCACGGCGCCTCCGAGCGGCAGCCGCACGACCCCGCCCCCACGACCGCCGGCGCGCCCGAGGCGCACGGCACGGCTGACCCGTACGTGCAGGCACCGTACGGCCAGGCTCCGTACGGCCGGGATCCCCGCGCACGGGCCCCGTACCTGCAGGCCCCGTATGCCCAGGTTCCGCACGCCCAGGCCCCGTATGCCCAGGCCTATGGCGCGGGCGCCCACCCGCATCCGCAGTCCCCCGGTGCCGTCGGCCCCGGTCCGCTCGCCGGCGAGGGGCCCGAGGGGGAGGGGGCCTTCCGTCGTCGCCGCCGGCGGCTCCTCGCGGTCGCCGCGGGGGCGAGCGCGCTCGCGCTCGCGCTCGGCTTCGGCGGGTTCGCGACCGGATACGGCGTCGGCCGCCTCGGCGGCTCGGGCTCGGGCTACGAGCAGGCGGGCAGCGGCTCGGCGGGGGCCCCCGGCTTCGGGTCTCGGGGGCAGAGCGGCTTGGGCGAGGGACCGCTGCCGAACGGCGACGGCAGCGGGGGCTCCACGAGCGGCGGCTCGGGGACGAGCGCACAGCTCGACCTCACGCCCGCGACCGACGCGCAGAAGACGGGCGTCGTGACGATCGTCTCCGAGCTCGACTACGGACAGGGCGAGGCAGCCGGCACGGGCATCATCCTCGACGCGGAGGGCGTCGTGCTGACCAACAACCACGTCATCGAGGGCGCGACCTCGATCCAGGTGACCGACGAGCTCACCGGCCGCTCCTACACCGCGAGCGTCGTCGGCACGGACGCGACGGACGACGTCGCCGTGCTGCAGCTCGCGAACGCTTCCGGCCTCGCGACCGCGACGCTCGACACCGACGACGACGTCATGGTCGGCGACACGGTGACGGACGTCGGCAACGCCGAGGGCACGGGCGATCTCGTCGCCACGACCGGCACGGTCGCCGACCTCGACCAGACGATCACCGTGAGCGACGAGTCGACGGGCGCCTCCAAAACCCTCTCGGGCCTCGTCGAGATCGACGCGGATGTCGTCTCCGGCGACTCCGGCGGGCCCGTGCTCGACGAGGACGGCGACGTCGTCGGGATCGCGACCGCGGCCTCGGAGGGCTCCTCGCAGATCACGGGCTTCGCGATCCCCATCGCGACCGCCCTGTCGGTCGCGCGACAGATCGAGGCCGGGCAGGCGAGCGACACCGTCCGCATCGGGCTGCCGCCGTTCCTCGGCGTCGAGCTCGCCGGGTCGGGCGCCCAGGGGTCGGGCGGCCTGGGCACGAGCAGCGAGGGGTCGAGCGCGGGAGCTGTCGTCGGCGGCGTGATCGCCGGCACTCCCGCGGCCGAGGCGGGTCTCGTCGCGGGCGACACGATCGTCTCGGTCGACGGCGTCGCCGTCTCCTCGGGAGACGAGCTGAGCGCCGCGATCGGCAGCCACGCGCCGGGCGATCGCGTCACGATCGGCTACCTCGACGCGAGCGGAGCGAACGCTCAGGTCACGGTGACCCTCATCGGGGGTCCCGCCGCCTGAGCCGCGCCGCCGCCCTTTCGGTCGCGCCCCGCCGTGCGTCCCCCCGATCCCCGCGGTCGGCAGGACGCCCGGCGGGGCGCTCGCGCGATCGGGGACTCAGGCGCGGCGCGGCGAGCGGGGGAGGGTGAGGAGCGTCGTGACGGAGACGACGATGAGCAGGATCGCGCCCCACAGCACGAACGTCGCGAGGGCCGCCCCGGGCAGGAAGAGCACGACGACTCCCGCGATGAC
Source organism: Actinomycetales bacterium (assembly GCA_015655445.1). Classification (GTDB taxonomy): domain Bacteria; phylum Actinomycetota; class Actinomycetes; order Actinomycetales; family Microbacteriaceae; genus Diaminobutyricimonas. The sequence goes on from JAATFA010000175.1 coordinate 18,728, forward strand.
GGAGACGACGCCGCTCAGCACCGTGAGCCAGCGCGGCGCGCGGATGTGGCCCGTCGCGGCGCCGACGAGGTCCATGACGCCCTCGAAGATCCAGCCGAGGCCGATGACGATCGCGATCGCGAGCAGCGACGAGAACGGGTTGGCGAGCGCGATGATGCCCGCGACGAGCACGAGCGCGCCGAGGATGCCGATGAGCCAGCGCGTGCCGCCGCCCACCCCCTCCGCGGCGAACGCGAACACGAGCCGGAACACACCTGCGACGACGAGGTAGGCGCCGAAGAGGAACGCGACGGTGAGCAGGGTCACGCCGGGCCAGATGAGCGCGAGGATGCCGAGCACGATGCCGAGCACGGCGCTCACGATGAGGGCGGTGCGCGACGCCGTGCGCATGCGCCGGCCGAGGTCCGCGAAGTCGGTGGGAGTGGTCATGTATCCTCCGTACCGCTCTTGGGTCCCTCGGGGCAAGTCCCGATCGCGCGCCGGCCCCCGCCGCCGTGCATGGCCGTGGCGCGCGGACGAGGACGGCTCTGCTAAACTCACGAGGTTGCCGTCCAACGGCCGCGGAGAAAGAGCGCCCGCTCATCCGGAGCGGAGCACCGCGCAGCGAGAGAGAAGGGGATCCGTCTATGGCGCTCGATGCAGACACCAAGAAGGCGATCATCGAAGAGTACGCAACCCACCCCGGTGACACCGGATCCCCCGAGGTGCAGGTCGCGATCCTCACCAAGCGGATCAAGGACCTCACCGAGCACCTCAAGGAGCACAAGCACGACCACCACTCGCGTCGTGGTCTGCTGCTGCTCGTCGGTCAGCGTCGCCGCCTGCTGGGCTACCTGCAGGAGATCGACATCAACCGCTACCGCTCGCTCATCGAGCGGCTGGGTCTGCGCCGCTAGTCGACACCTCGATCGTCGTGATGACGGGCCGCTGCCGCGAGGCGGCGGCCCGTCGGTCGTTCTCCGGCCCGTCGTTCTCCGGCCCGTCCGTCATCCTCCCGGACGGTCGCAGCGCGCGCTGGGCGATCTCCCCGCTCCCGCTCCCGTCCGCCCCAGCGGTAACGCAGGAAGGATCGGGCAGGATCGAGGGATGCTGCGGCGCCATCCCGTCCTGACCGCCTTCACGGTCGCGTACCTCGCGCTCGTGGGATGGGTCACGCTCGGACCGCAGCCGCTCGACGCGCACAGCGAGAGCATCCTCCTGCATGTCCTCGCGATCCTCGGCGACCATCGCGCGACGGCGTGGGTCGACTACGACATGGTCGAGTTCGCGGCGAACGTCGCGATGTTCGCCCCGCTCGGGATGCTCCTCGTGCTCCTGCTCGGCCGGTCGCGGTGGTGGCTCGCGGTCCTCTGCGGCATCGCGCTCACGTGCGGCATCGAGTTCGTGCAGCGCTACCTGCCCGATCGCGTCTCCGACCCGCGCGACATCCTCGCGAACTCGGTCGGCGCTCTCGCAGGCGCGCTGCTCGTGCTCGCGATCACGTATCCCAAGGCGCGTCGCGCCCACCGCGCGCGTCGGGCTCGGCTCGCGTCGTAGTCCTCTCCGCATCCGCCGCTGCGGCCGCGCTCTCGCCAGGGCCGGTCCCGCTGGGCGCGGCATCGCTGTGCGCGGTCACGTCGGCCACGGGCGTGTCCCCGCGCCGCTCGTCGCGCTCCCGCAGCACGGCCTCGCGCAGCTCGACGAGCTGCGCGAGCAGATCGTCGACCTGCCGGCGGGTGGCGATCGCCTCGCGCCGTTCCTCCTCCGCGACACGATCGACGATCCACGAGGCGAGCGTCGCCGTGACGACGCCGAGGAGGGCGACGCCCCCGACCATGACGGCGGCCGCGATGATGCGGCCCTCGATCGTCCCGGGCACGTAGTCGCCGTAGCCGACGGTCGTGATCGTCACGATCGCCCACCACAGCGCGTCGCCGAACGTGCGGATGGTGCCGTGGGCGTGCTCCGCATCGAGCATCGCGAGCGCGGAGACGTACACGAGCAGCGTGGACGCGCCGGCCGCGTAGACGAGCACGCGGCCGCGCACCGCGGCGCGCGTGCGGCGGTGGAGCACGCCGAGAACCGTGACGAGCCGCAGCAGCCGCAGCGGACGTGCGATCGGCAGCACGACGACGGCGAGGTCGAGCAGGTGGGTGAGGAACCAGCGCCCGCGTCTCTCGGCGAGCGCGAGGTTCACGAGGTAGTCGACGACGAAGACGGCCCACGTGAGGTCGATGACGATCTCGAGCGCCGTCGATCGCGGCCCGTCGACGTCCCCGATGACCTCCCAGGAGTAGGCGACGAGGAAGACGAGGGCCGCGATCGTGAGCGGCCACTCGGCGATCCGGCGCCAACGCGCCTGGTTCATGCGGGGTGCCTCCTCGGTGCGTCGGGCGCGCGGGGCGGCCCTGCTCCGCGGATCAGGCGGTCGCCGCGGCGACCGTCGCGTAGTCCTCGTCGGTGAGCTCGAGGCCCGCGGCGGGGATCCATCCGTCGATCTGGTCGGGCCGCCGTGCGCCCACGATCGCCGCCGTGACGCCGCGGAAGCCGAGCGTCCACGCGACGGCCGCCGCTGCCTGGGGCACGTCGTGTCGGCGCGCGACCTCGGCGAGGGCGTCCGCGACGCGCAGGTTGCGCTCCAGGTTCGTCGTGAAGTCGGCGCTGCGCTTGCGCCAGTCGTCCTCGGGCAGGCTCGCGACCCGCTCGGCCGTGAAGGCGCCCGTGAGCAGCCCCGAGCCCATGGGGCTGTAGACGATGGCGCCCGTCCCGTGGTCGGCGCACCACGGCAGCACTGTGTCCTTCGCCTCTGGCCAGATGGCGGCGAACTTGGGCTGCAGCGAGTCGACGTGCCCGATCGCCTCGGCGCGCTCGAGCAGCGGCACGTCGTGGTTGGAGAGGCCGATCGCGCGCACTTTGCCCTCGGCCTTGAGGTCGACGAACGCCTGCCAGTACTCCTCGACGGGCGTGCCGTCCTCCGCCGGCCAGTGCATCTGGTACAGGTCGATGCGCTCGACGCCGAGGCGCCGCAGGGAGTCCTCGACGCCCTGGCGGATGACCTCGGGCCGGCCGACCCGCTTCGCCGGCTCCATGCGGTTGTCGGGGTTCCAGACGAGGCCGCCCTTCGTGAACACGTAGGGACGCTCGTCCTCGGGGAGGTCGCGCAGGGCGCGCGCGACGACCTCCTCGGAGTGGCCCTGGCCGTAGATGGCGGCCGTGTCGATCCAGTTGATGCCGCGCTCGATGGCGGCGTGGATGGCGGCGACGGACTCGTCGTCGTCCTGGGCGCCCCACGCGTTGGCCCAGCCGCCGCCTCCGATCGCCCAGGCTCCGAAGCCGACGCGCGTGATGTGCATGTCCGTGCGCCCGAACGGCACGACGGGAAGAGAGGTCTGCATGTGTCCGACTCTAGGGCGTCCCGCCGCCGCGCACTCGCGTCCGTCCCGCTCAGCCGCGGTCGAGCACGGCGACCGCGAACTCCTCGAACGCGGCGCGGCCGAGCCTGCGCATGTGCTCCTCGGCGGCTGCGAAGTCGTCGCGGATGCGTGGGCGCACGTCCGCGGGCAGGTCGGCGGCCATCCCGGGAACGGCGAGCCATTCGTCGAGCATGCGCCCGTGCATCTCGAGGTGGAACTGGGTCGTGAAGACGCTCGTGCCGTACCGGAAGGACTGGTTCGGGGTCTGGGCGGTCGAGGCGAGCACGACGGCGCCCGCGGGCGCCTCGACGACGTCGCGGTGCCAGTGCATCGCCGGGTGCGCGGTGCCGGCGGGGCCGAAGACGTGGTCGGTGCGCTCCGTCTCGACGTCGAGGATGCCGAACTCGGCCGCCGCGCCGGAGTGCAGCGGGGCGCCGAGGGCGGTCGCGATGATCTGATGGCCGAGGCACACGCCCACGAGGGGCACCGCGGCGTCGACGGCCGCCCGCACGAGGTGGGCCTCGAGCGCGAGGCCGGGATGGCGATCGACGTCGAGGGCGCCCATCGGTCCGCCGAGGATCACGACGCCGCCGAGGGAGTCGAGCGCGGGCAGCGCGTCCTCCTCGTGCGCGTCGACGATCGTGTCGAGGCGCCACGGCACGCGGTGCTCGTCGAGCACGTCCGAGATGAGCGCGGCGTGCTCCCACCGCACGTGCTGCAGGATGAGGACCTCGCGCGTCATCCCACCATTCTCCCCGCCCCCTCCCGCCCCCGCTCGACGCGCCGGCGTGTCCGGC
>JAATFA010000080.1 GCA_015655445.1 Actinomycetales bacterium
ACCGGCGTGAACTCGACCTCGAACCAGGCATGCTTGAAGAGCCATCCCTTGCGGTCGGGGAGCCGCCGCACGCGCACGCGAGGTTGCCCGTAGTCGGCCGCACGCGTCCTGATCATGCCCGCACGCCGTCGTCCGGGCCGTGCTCGATGAGCGCGCCGACGTGCCCCTGCGCCGGCGTGCCCTGCTGCGTGGTCGCGCCCATGACGCGTGCGCCGGACACGACGCCGGAGCAGCGGGTCGTCACGAACAGGCCCCTGCCCTTCTCGCCCGCGGCTCCGGCGCCCACGGCCGAGACATGGACCTCCTTCTCGTTCGACGTGGCCACGAAGGCGACCTGTCGAGGGAAGACCCGGCCGTCGAACCGCGCGTGGGGATCGACGACGAACGTGTCCCCGTCATCACGCGGACAGCGGGCGAACGTCACCTCCGGCAGCGATCTCGACATGTCACCAGCCTGCGCGAACCGCCGCGAGGCACGCGCACGACACGCCGACCCGGGTTCGGCGACGCCCCCTCCCGGCGCCGCGATCGCCGCGGCATCCGGCCGCCACGCGATCGCTCCGCGTCCGCCCCGGGGCGCAGCGGGCCGAGACCCCGGGCGGGGCCAGGATCGGACGCGAGGGGGTCGGACCCGTCCCGGCCCCTGCCGCCGCCCCCTGTCGGCCCCTGGTGCGGCGGTCCCGTGGTCCGACGGGCGCGGTCCTCACATGTCCGTGTCGTCCCCGTGCGACGTCGGCGGCACGATGGTCGAGCTGCGGAACGTGTACCGGTCGCCGGGGTAGCAGGACGTGCTCACGAGCACGGTGCGGCCCGACGCGTCGAGCGACGTCGAGTCGCGCACGAGCACGGGAGAGCGCGGAGGGACCGCGAGCAGCTCCGCAGCCTTCTCGCTCGCCTCCGCTGCCGTGATGTCCGACTGCATGATGGCCGCCGGGAACCCCGCGCGCTCCATGAGCCGGAAGACGGCCGCGCTCTCGAAGTCCGCGCGCGAGACCGCGCCCGTCATCGCCTGCGGGAGCCAGCGCACGTCCCATGCGATCGGCTTCCCGTTCGCCCGCCGGAGCCGTTCGACGTACAGGAAGCGCGTGCCGACGGGCACCCGGAACCGCTGCGCGACCTTCTCGGTCGCCGCACGATCCTCGAAGACGAGAACCTCCGCGCGCACGTCGCGTGCCTGCGTGACCCAGTTCTCGGGATACCCGTGGCCGTCGCGCTGGCCGAGGTCGTCGGTGATGTGCGTGACCGCCCACGTGCCGCGGAAGGGCATCCGCCGCACGATGCCGGCGTTCACGAGGCGCGTGTAGGCCTGACGGACGGTCATGATGCTCACGCCGAACTGCCGAGCGAGGTCGACCTCGCTCGGCATGGGCTCGGAGATGCCCGCGCCGGCGTCCAGGAGCTCCCGCAGGTACCGCTCGATCTGCACGTAGGCGGGGTCGCGTCGCGCTCTCTTCCGCGGCCTCGCCGTGCCCTTCGCAGCGGTCACCGTCGGGCCGTCCTCTCCGGTCTCGATCACGCAAGCCGAGCTCGTCGCACGCGCGACGGCCCCGGCGGACCGGGCATGCCGCACGCGACGCCGATCCCGAGCCAATGTACCGTCACAGGTCCGCTCGGGTCATGCGCGAGAGGACATCAGGAGGGCGTTGCCGTGCCCGTCGAGCCCGCGCGAGAGCACGCACAGGGTCTGCGGCTGCATGATCACGTCGAGCGCCGTCCTCGGCGTCGGCGTCCGTGGGCACGATCCGGTCCCCCCGCGCTATGGGCTCGCCGGTCGCCGCGACCGGTCGCAGAGAGTGTCTAGATATGGCGCAGAGAGTGTCTAGACATAGATCGACGGCGCGGTGTTTCGCCCCGGTTTCGCACAGGTCACGGTTCGATCGCGGCGCCCACGGCGATCGCCTCGATCTCGACGAGCATCTCCGGCCGGGCGAGCGCCGAGACGACGACGGCCGAGCGCGCCGGGAACCGATCGCCGAACGCCTCGCGGTAGGCGGCGTCCATGCGCGGCAGGTCCTCCGCGCGCGTCACGAACACGGTCGTCTTGGCGACGTCGGCCAGGCCGAGTCCCGCTGCCTCGAGCACCGTCCTCAGGTTCGCGAGCGTCGTGCGCGTCTGCGCGGCGATGTCGTCCGCCGCGACGGCCCCCGTCGCAGGGTCGACGCCGACCTGCCCGGAGACGTAGAGGGCCTCCCCCGCGCGCACCGCGGGAGTGAGAGCGTTCTTCGGGAGGGGGCGACTCGGGATGAAGACCCGTTCGAGGTCGGTCACTGCTCGTCCTTTCGGCTCATGCCGCTCACTCGGCGGCGGAGAAGATGCGCGTGGCGCGGAACGCGCGCCCGACATTGTCGAGGTAGGGGCGCGCCGGCAGCGCCACGACCTCGGCGAGCTGCTCGACGAGGCGCTCGTGGTAGCCGGCCGGGACCCCGTCGATGGCGGGAACCGCGAGCCGCGAGGTGCCGTCGATCGCCCCGGCCTGGCACGCGGCCGCCGCGATCCGGCCGTAGGTGGCCCGGTCCACGAACGCCGTGGGCTCCTGGGTGAGGTGGGCGAGGGCGGCCGAGACCGCGTAGGCACCCCAATCGCTCACGCTGCATGCGAGGGTCACGGAGGCGACCGTCTCGTTCGCGGTCCCCCCGCCGCAGCCGCAGCCGCAGTCGCCGCCCGCCGGCGTCTCCGCCTTGACCGTCTCGGCGATCGCCCCCATGCCGAGCTCGTTGCCGAAGTCGCCGATAGCGAGCGTGGGCACCGCGTCGGCGGCCAGCCCCTGGAAGAGCCCGTCGAGCGGCGCGATCGACGAGGACACGTTGAGCCCGCCCGCGAAGTGGTACTGCCCGGCCGGGTTGGCGCCCGGCCGCTCGGTCGCGATCACGATCGCGGGCGAGAGCTCCTCCCGCAGGCTCTCCGCTCGGCCCGGCGGGTCGGCCTCGTCGCGCGCGAACGGCATGAACGCCACCGCGTTCGGCCAGGCCTTCGCCTGCTCGACGGATGCTGCGAGGGCCAGGCCGGCGGCGGCGACCGCGCCGCGCAGCACAGGCTCGAGCTCGGGCTCGCCCACGAAGACCGGCACGCCGCCGAGGCCACGGATGATCGAGCGTGCGAGCACGACGCCGCCGATCGGGCCGTCGGTCTCCGGCACGTTGCTCGGAGGGATGAGGAACCCCGTGAGGATGAGCACGACGTCGCCCGGATCGACCGCCTCCGCGATGCAGCCTGCGGCGGCGATCGTCAGCGGACCGCCCTGCACGGCGCGCGCGGCGTCGTAGATGACGCGCGCGATCCCGTCGCCGCGGGTGTCGATCGTGATGAGGCGATCGAGGTTCTCGCCGATGCTCAGGTCGAGCACGCGCTCGGAGGCGGTGCGGTCGGTCCTCATGGGGTCGCCGTCCTTTCGTCGTCGTGCCGACGCCGGGCGGCGGCGGCCTGCCGTGGGGCGCCCACGATCGCGAGCGCCCGCGACCGGTCCCGGCTGCCCATCAGGCCGACTCCCCCGCGCGCGCGGCGGCGAACGCGGTCACGTACTCGGCCGCGAAGCGCGCGATCTCCGGCAGCCCGTGCACCACGCCGCCGCCGTCGACGACGACGTACTCGTCGGGGAGCCCGACGCCCCCGCCGACGCCGATGCCCGTGCCGAAGACGAGCGGCATGCCGAAGTCCTGCCCGAGGAACGACCAGGGGCCGCCGTACGCCTGCGCGGGCCAGATCACCGGCGTCGTGCCCCACTGCCGGAGCAGGTCGAGGAAGGTCTTCATGAGCGCCGAGTCGACGTCAGTCCGCGAGGCCGGGTAGGCGCTCAGCACGTCGACCCGCACGTCGCCGAAGCCCATGGCGTCGAGGTGCTCGCGCAGCCCGTCGACGAACACCTGCGGATCGGCGGTCGTCGTGAGGCGCGCGTCGAGGCGCGCGCTCGCCGTCTCCGGGATCGTGAAGGTGCGGCTCCCCGGCCCGATGTAGCACGAGTGGTAGCCCTGGATGTTGAGCGCGGACCCGTAGATGTACCTCTCGAGGACCGCCGGCCCCGTGAGGTCGCCCGCGTAGCGCGTCACGCCCGTGCCGCCGAGGCCCGGGATCACGGCGGCCCAGTCCTGCCCGGCGACGTGCGCGAGCAGCTCGTCGACGAGCGGCCGGTCCGCCTCGGGCACGGTCGGCGGCGCGAGGTGCGGCAGCCACGGCTCGATCGCGATCTCGCCCTCGGGCGTGTAGAGGGAGGTGATCGCCTGCGCGAGGCGGAGCGCGGGGCTCTCGACGATCGTGCGCAGCGCGCTGTTCGCCGCGGTTGTCGGGCCGCGCCCCCACGCCTCCCCGGAGGCCGTCAGCTCGACGGTGATGAACGACTTGTAGCCGAGCCGCACGGGCACGATGTGCTTCGCGTCCTCCCCCGCCCGCAGGTAGACGAGCCCGTCGATCATCGCGATCCGGTCGCGGTAGCGGTCGATGAGCTCGGTGTAGGAGAGGGAGCCGAGGATCTCGTCGCCCTCGGCGAGGAAGGCGATGTTGACGGGGAGGGTCCCCGTCGCCGCCTTGAGGGCCCGCAGGCCCGCCATCCACGCCGTGTCGGGCCCCTTGGGCACGTGGGCGCCGCGTCCGTAGACGACCGCCGGGATGTCGCCCCTCGGCTCGACCGTCGGCTCGAACGGCGGGTGCGTCCACGCGGACGCGTCGCCGACGGAGCGCACGTCGTACATGTTGTAGTTCAGGATCGTCACGGGAGCGCCTGCGTCGTAGAACGCCCAGACCCCCGGGAACGTCGATGTCTCGACGATCTCGACCTCCTGGCACCCGAACTCTCGGTAGCGCTCGGCGAGGAACTCGGCCGCCTCCCGCATGCCGCTGCCGTCGCCGACGCTCACGCTCGGGATCCGGATGTACTCGCCGAGCTCCGCCACCGTCTCCGGCATGTGCTCGTCGACGTACCGGCCGACGGCCCTCTCGATCTCTGGCTCCAGGACGCCCACGTGCCGCTCCTCACATCTCGACCGCCGCCGGGATGTCAGCAGCTATATCTATAACTATAGATATAGCCACACGCGGGCCATCCCCGCGGAGGCATCCGACACACACTGTTTACACGCCGAGCTCGTGCGCCGCCGCCGTCACCGCGCGACCGCCTCGCCGACCGCGTCGAGGAGGCGGTCCATCTCCTCGTCCGTCGTGATGAACGGCGGCGACAGGACGACGGCGTTGTCGGCGATCGGCCGCACGAGCGTGCCGCCGGTCGCGCGCAGCCCCCGCGCGAGCTCCTGCGCGGACACCGACTCGTCGAGCCGCACCGCCGCCATGAGGCCCTCCCCGCGCACCTCGGTCACCCGGGGCAGCCGAGCGAGCTCGGCGAGGCCCGCGAGCATGCGAGCCTCGAGCTCGTGCACGCGGCCGAGCAGCCCGTCCCGCTCGATGACGTCGAGCACCGCGAGCGCGACGGCGCACGCGGTCGCGTGGCCGGCGTAGGTGACGCCGAAGGTGTACACGTGATCGGGGTCGTCACTCCAGAAGGGCTCCCAGACCTTCGGCGCGACGAAGACGCCGCCGAGCGGGACGTAGCCGCACGTGATCCCCTTGGCGAACATCGTGAGGTCCGGCACGACCCCGTAGCGGTGCCCCGCGAACCACTCGCCGGTGCGTCCGAAGCCCGTGATGACCTCGTCGAAGACCAACAGGATGTCGAACTCGTCGCACAGCGCACGCAGCCCGGCGAGGTAGCCCGGCCGCGGCGGGTGCACGCCTCCCGAGCCGATGATGGGCTCGGCCACGAGGGCCGCGATGTTCTCCGGACCCTCCTCGAGGATCGTCGCACGCACCGCGGCGATGTCGTCGCGATCGATGTAGCCGGTCTCGGCCACGAGCGGACCGCCGCCGAACGCCTCGCGCACCGCCCTGCTGCCGTGCAGGCTCGTGCCGAAGGCGTGGAGCCCGTGGTACGCGTTGTGACGGCTGAGGACGCGCACCTTCGACGGCCTGCCCTGCAGCTGCCAGTGCAGTCGGGCGAGGCGGAAGGCGATCTCGCCGGAGTCGGAGCCGCCGGAACCGAACATGACCTTCGCGTCGGGGATCGGCGACATCGGCCCCGTGAGGCGCTCGGAGAGCTCGACGACCCGCGGGTGCAGGAAGCCGCCCCAGATCTGGTAGGTCTCGAGCTCGCGCATCTGACGCGCCGCGGCCTCCGCGATGTCGGCGCGCCCGTGGCCGATGTTCGCGAACCACAGGGTCGCGGTGCCGTCGAAGAGGCGGCGGCCGTCGGCCGTGTGGAGGTATGCGCCCTCCCCGCGCACGATCATCTCCTGGTGGCCCTGCACGAGCCCCATCTGGGTGCTCGGCGCCCACAACGACGGCGCGAGGCCTTTCCGCTCCGACATCCCTCTCCTCTCGCGCCCGGAAGGCGCTCACCAGATGGCGGCGAGCGCCCGCAGCACGTTGCCGCCGAGCACCTTCACGATCTCCTCGTCGGACAGCCCGTCGCGCACGAGCCACGCGGCGATCGCGTGGAAGCTCTCGCTCGGGTTCTCCAGCCCCTCCACGTAGTCCACGACCGGATGCTCCGGCCCGCTCGACGCGGCGTGCCCGAGCAGCGACGCGAACGTGCGGTGCAGCCCGACATGGTCGCCGTAGAGGGTGTCGGGCCCGAAGGCGACGTGGTCGATGCCGACGAGCTCCGCGCAGTAGTGGAAGTGGTCCATGACCGAGGCGATCGTGTGCCTGCGGTGCTCGTAGGAGATCGTCGTGTGCGGAGCGGCCGACATGCCGATGACGCCACCCGTCTCGGCGACCGCGCGCAAGGCGTCGTCGCTCTTGAGCCGCGGGATGTCCCACAGCGCTCGGGCCCCGGCGTGCGTCATGAGGACGGGCGCCTCGCTCGCCGCAGCCGTCTGGACGCCGGTGCGGTCGGAGGAATGGGAGACGTCGATGGCGAGCCCGAGCGCGTTCATGCGCCGCACGGCTGCGCGGCCGAAGTCCGTGAGCCCCGTGTCGACGGACTCGTTGAGACCCGAGCCGAGCGCGTTGGAGTCCGAGTAGGCGATGCCGATCTGCCGGATGCCGAGCCCGTAGAGGATGTCGAGCCGGTCGAGGGAGTTGCCGATGGGCGTCGCCGCCTCGAGGCCGAAGACGATGCCGATCCGCCCCTGCCCGTGGGCCGCCTCGATGTCGGCGAGGGAACGGACGACGACGACGCGGTCCTGGTGGGCGATGTCGGCCTGACGCATGCCGAGGTCGGTGACGACGTCCTCCCACTGCCACGGTGCCGTCCCGGTGACGGAGGCGGTGCCGTCCATCATGTTGTCGAACACGACGGTGAGGCCCGAGGCCGCGAGCCCGCGGAAGGCGGTGTGCTGGCGCCCGGTGCGGTTGTACTGCGGCGTCAGGGCCATGTCCGCCGGGAACAGCACGGGATGGTCGTGCAGGCTCACGGCGATGCTCTCGCGCAGGAGCCGTTGGGCGCGCGCGACCGTCGCGGCGTCGAATCCGCCGTCGTAGGCCGGCACGCGGCCGTCCTCGGGGGCGAGCGGGAACCGCGCGAAGGCGGCGGGATCGTCCGCGAGGTAGCCGAAGGAGACGTACTCGTCAGCGGTCATCGCTCCTCCTGCTCGCCGCCGCGCCGCAAGCGGTGCGGTCCGTCCGCGAGACCCTCCAGGAGCGCCTGCCACGCGCGCATCCCCTCCGGGATGCGTCGCAGCCGGAGGAACTCCCCCGGGGCGTGCGCGTTCTCATCGGCGTGGGCGAAGGAGAAGAAGAGCGTCTTCGCGCCCGTGACCTCCTCGAAGAGGGTGGTCGCCGGCAGCGTGCCCGCGATGACGGCGTGCAGCACCTCCTGCCCGGGGTAGACCGTCCGCAGCGCCTCGGCCGCCGCCGCGAGCGCGGGGTGGTCGTCGGGGATGCGGTAGGCGGGGACCGCGCCGCCGACCTGCTCGACCGAGACGCGCACGCCCGCGGGCGCTGTCGCCTCGACGTGGCCGCGGATGGCCGCGAGCACGTGCTGTGGATCCTGCTCGCCCACAAGACGGCACGAGATGTGCGCGGCGGCGCGGTGCGGGATGACGGTGTACCTGCCGCCGCCCTCGACGCCGTTGACCTCGAGCGTCGGACGCTCCCACAGGCGCTCGAGGGTCGACAGACCCGCCTCCCCCGAGAGGCCGGGCGCGCCGATCCGGGCCGCGTACTCCGCGTCGTCGAACGGCACGGCCGCGATCTCGGCGCGGCGCTGCGGCGTCATGGGCGCGACGCCGTCGTAGAAGCCGGGGACGGCGACGGAGCCGTCCTCGCCGTGCAGGCTCGCGAGGATCGCGGCGAGCGCGTGCACGGGGTTCGCGATGGTGCCGCCGTAGCGGCCGGAATGCAGATCGCCGGCCGCGCCGGTCACCTCGACGACGCACGAGACGAGCCCCTTGGACGCCACGGACAGCGAGGGCTCGTCGGGCCGCCACTGCGCGCCGTCGGCGGAGACGACGAGGTCGCACGCGAGCGCGTCGGCGTGCGATCGCACATAGCCGGGCAGGTTCGGGCTGCCGATCTCCTCCTCGCCCTCGAGGAGCACCCGCACGTTGAGCGGAAGCGCGCCGCGCTGCTCGAACATCGCCGCGAGCATCGCGACGACGAGGTACACGGGCCCCTTGTCGTCGGAGGCGCCGCGGCCGTAGGCCACGTCGTCCGCGACGGTGAGCTCGAAGGGCGGCGAGGGCCACTCCTCCAGGCGCCCGGTGGGCTGCACGTCGTAATGGCCGTAGATGAGCACGGTGGGCGCCCCAGGGGCACCGAGCCAGTCGGCGCGCACCACGGGGTTGCCGGCGGTCTCCTCCAGCCGTGCGCCGAGGAACCCGAGGCGCCCTGCGATCCACGCGGCCGCCTCCCGCATGGTCTCGCGCGAGGCGTTCCTGCTGTCGCTCGGGATGGCCACGTACTCGGCGAGCGCGGCGAGGACCTCGCGCGTCTCCGGCAGGCGGACGACGGCCGGGACCTGCCCGGCGTCATTCGGCCGCACGGCGCGTCCCCTCCCCCGCGCGGAGCGCGGCAGCGCCGGCCCTCTCCTCGACGAGGGTCATGAGCGCCTCCTCCATGCCGTCCCCGGTCCGCCTCATGCCGCGAGCATGGTCTTGATCGAGCGGCGCTCCGCCATGGCGCGGTAGCCGTCGGCGACCTCCTCGAGCGGCAGCTCCAGGTCGAAGACGCGGCCGGGAGCGGTCCAGCCGGCCGTCACGCGCGCGACGAGGTCCGGAAGGTACCGCCGCACGGGCGCGATGCCGAGGGCGATGGAGAGGTGCTTGCGGAGCACGGGGAACAGCGCGAGCTGCGGCGCCGTGTGGGGCACGCCGACCGCGCCGACGGAGCCGCCGACGCGCGCCATCCCGATGCACATCGCCCAGGAGCTCGGAGTGCCGACCGCCTCGACGACGTGGCGGACGCCGAGACCCTCGGTCATCGCGAGCACCGCCTCGACGCCCTCCTCGCCGCGCGCGGAGACGACGTCCGTCGCGCCGAGGGCACGACCGAGGGCGGCGCGATCCTCGTGGCTGCTGACGAGGATGACGCGCTCGGCGCCGAGCACCGTGTGGGCGCCGAGCACGGCGCTCAGCCCTACGGCTCCATCGCCGACGACGGCGACCGTCGAGCCCTCGCGCACGCCGGCGAGCACCGCGCCGTGCAGTCCCGTCGCGGCCACGTCGGAGAGCGCGAGCAGCGCGGGGTAGAGCTCCGGACCGACGGCCGCCGCGCCGCCGGGCACCGCGACGAGCGTGCCGTCCGCCTGCGGCACGCGCACGAGCTCGCCCTGCCCGCCGTCCGTGCCCGCGGCGCCGAAGGTGCCCCCGTGCACGCACGCGGTGTGGATGCCGTCGCGGCACGCCGGGCAGCTGCCGTCCGACCACTGGAACGGCGCGACCACGAAGTCGCCGACGCCGACGCCGCGCACCTCGGCCCCGCGCTCCTCGACGACGCCGATGAACTCGTGGCCGAGCCGGGAGCCGGCCGGGCGTTGGATGACGCCGCGGTAGGCCCACAGGTCGGAGCCGCAGATGCACGCGCGCACGACGCGCACGATCGCGTCCGTGGGCTCGAGGATCCGCGGATCGGGCACCTCGTGCACCTCGACGCGTCCCGCCTCCTGGTAGATCGCCGCTCGCATGCGCGTGTCCTCTCTTCCCGTCCGTGCGCGCTCAGGCCGCCGGGAGGGCGGCGACGAACTCGGCGAGCTCGTCGAGATTGGCGCGCTCGTTGACGCGCCGCCCCTGCTCGATGTCGTGGATGATCTCCGCGACCTTGTCGAAGATCGGGCCCGAGACGTCGCGGAGCATCTCGTCGATCTCGGTCTTGCGCTTGCGCACGACGAGGTCGCGGTAGATGCCGCTGTACTGCTTGGCGCTGCGGCGGTTGAAGGCGGCGAGCCGGTCGAGGGACCCCTCGAGGTCGTCGGGCTCGAATCCGTCGAAGCTCTCCACCCTCACCGGCGCCTGGGCCAGCACCTCGCGGGCGATCGCGATCATCACCGGCCGGTAGCGCGGATCCTCCAGGGACTCCGCGATGGTGAGGTCGGAGACCGCGCCGGCCCACAGCATCGCGCCGTAGGCCTCCTTGCCCCACAGGTAGCCGAGCACGTTGTCCGTGGGCTCCGCGTAGGGGAGCGCCTCGGCGAGGTCGAGCACGCGCTGGGTGATCCTGCCGCCGTCGAGCTCACCGACGCGGAAGGTCGCGACGTTGCCCTGCATGATGCGGCCCGGGCCCATGACGTCGGCGCCGAAGTTCACGAACGAGGAGACCACGCGCTCCCTCCCGACGGCGTCGACGAGGGTGTCAGCCGTGAGACCGTTCTGCACGGTGAGCACGTAGCCGTCAGGGCTGAGGCGGTCGCGCAGCAGCTCGGCGGCCGCGCGCGTGTGCAGGCTCTTGACGGCGACGATCGCGCGATCGACGCGATCCGGCAGCTCGTCGGGGGTGATCGCGCGCGCCTCGACCCTGAACTCGTTCACGGGCCCCTCGATGACGAGGCCGTGCTCGTTGATGGCGGCGACGTGAGCGGCGTCCGCGTCCACGAGCGTGATGCCGTGGCCGGCGCGGATCATGTGGGCGCCGAGTGTGCCGCCGATCGCGCCGGAGCCGATGATCGTGAGTTCCATGGATGATTCCTTCCGCGCCAGGCGCTCTCGGGGCCGGTCACGCCGGCGGGGTGGCTTCGCCGGCGTGCGGCGATCTCGGCGCCCGTGCGAGCGCCCTCCCGTTCTCCTCGCCGGTCCAGCGCGCGATCTCGGCGTCGAGCACCGTGAGCGGCACCGCGCCGTTGCGCAGCACCGCGTGGTGGAAACCCTTGAGGTCGAAGGCGTCGCCGAGCTCCCCCTCGGCGACGCGGCGCAGCCGCACGATCTCCCGCTTGCCGGTGACGTAGGCGAGCGCCTGCCCGGGCCACGCGATGTAGCGGTCCACCTCGGCACGGACGTGACCGGCGGTCGTGGCCGTGTGCTCCCACATGAACTCGACGGCGCGCGAGCGCGACCACCCGAGGTGGTGGATGCCCGTGTCGACGACGAGCCGGCACGCCCGCAGAGCCGCGAAGGAGAGCATCCCCAGCCGGGCGACGTCGTCGCTGTACAGCCCAGCCTCGTCGGCGAGGCGCTCGGAGTAGAGCCCCCAGCCCTCGTTGAAGGCGCAGACCTCGACGTCGAGATGCCGCCGGTAGCGCGGGATGTCGAGCGTCTGCGCCGTCGCGAGCTGCAGGTGGTGGCCGGGCACGGACTCGTGGAAGGCGAGCGCCTCGTACTCGTAGCGGTGACGGTGCTGCGGCTCGGTCGTGCCCAGGCAGAAGGCGCCGGGGCGGCTTCCGTCGACGGCGGGGGGCCGGTAGTAGGCCATCGCCGTGTCGTCGGCGTCGATCGGGTTGATCTCCTCGATGGCGCACGCGGGGAGGTCGTACGGCGGGAACAGCCGGTCGCGCGCGGCGTCGGCGCGGGAGAGCGCATCGGCGGCGACTCGGATGATCTCGGCTCGACTGCGGAACCGCAGCGCGGGATCGTCGCGCATCCGCCGGGCGATGACCGCGAAGTCCTCCTCGCCGAGCGCGCTGCGCCCGATCGAGCGCCACAGCGGCGCGAGCTCCTCGAGCTCGGCGAGCCCGACCGCGTGCACCTCCTCCGGCGTCATCGCGGTCGTCGTGTGCCGCGCCACGGCGGCGCGGTAGCCCGCCTCGCCGCCGGGGATCTCGCGGATGCCGACGTGGTCTGCGTCGCGCGCGACGGGAGCGAGCTCCCGGCGCAGGCGCTCGGCGAGACGCGCCATGGCGGGCCGGATCGAGTAGGCGACGATCCCGCTCGCGCGGTCCCGCAGCTCCTCGTCGGCGGCGCGGACGGGCGCCAGCAGCACGTCGTCCGGCAGCGGGAGCGCGAGATGCCCCTCGAGCTGCCGGATCGAGTGCTCGACACCGATCCCGGTCGGCACGCGCCCCTCGGCCGCCTCGACGGCGTAGCGGTCGGCGAGCGCGTCGAAGGAGGCCCCGATCCGGGAGAGCCGGCTCAGGTAGCGGTCGCGCGACAGCGGCCCTGTCACGGTCATCGCCGGGACCGCCTGGAAGACAAGGCCCTGCCTGCTGACGTAGCTCTTCGCCGACGCGTTCGCCGCCCACAGCGAGTGCTCGGCGTCGGAGCGGGCACCCTCGACGAGCACGCCGAGCACGCCGTGATCGACGCGCTCCGCGGGCTCGAGCCCGTGCGCGTCGATGCCGCGCGCCTCCTCGCCGATGCGTGCGAGCTCCTCCGCGACGCGCTCGCTCGCCTCCCGCGAGGGGTCGAAGGAGAGCCCGTCGAACTCGTCGATGCCCAGGAGCGTCGCGTTGTACGGGTCGTAGGAGTGCTGCACGGCGAAGTAGCGCTCGCCGAGCCGGGCGAGGCGCTCGGCGGTGGTCTGTGCGGTGGTCATGGTCGCGGTATCCGTCTCCTGGTCTCAGAACAGCTGGTGGCCGCCGTCGATGGACAGGACCTGCCCGCTCACCCAGCCGGCGTCCGGCATGGCGAAGAACAGCACGCCCCGGGCGATGTCCTCCGGGGTGCCGGTGCGGCGCATCGCGATGCTCCGCACGAGCTCCCTCTGACCCTCCTCGCCGTAGCTCTCCCACTGCCTCTGCGTCGTCGGGTTGGACAGCACGAAGCCGGGGGCGATCGCGTTGACGGTGATGCCGTAGGGGCCGAGCTCGTGGGCCATCTGCCGGGTGAAGCCGATCTGGCCCGCCTTCGCCGAGGCGTAGGCCTGGATGCCCGTGAGGCTCACGCTGCGCCCCGCCCCCGAGGAGATGTTCACGATGCGCCCGTAGCCGCGCTCCTTCATTCCCGCCGCGACCGCTCGCACGCAGTGGAAGGTCGTGCGCAGGTTGGCGTCGACGACCGCATCCCACGCCTCGTCGGTGACCTGCTCGATGGGCGCGTGCACCTGCCCGACGACGCCGCCGGCGACGTTGACGAGGACGTCGACGCGCTCGATGCCGCCGAAGAACCGGGCGACCGCGCTCGAGTCGGTCAGGTCGGCCTCGTCCTTGTCGACGGGGTGCACGGCGGCGCCCTCCGCCTCGAGCAGCCGCGCGATCGCACTGCCGATGCCGTGCGCGGCGCCCGTGACCACCGCGCTCTGTCCGTCCAGCCGCCCCATGCTCAGCCGTCCTCCCCCGTCGTGCCCGCCGTGCCCGTCCCCGCGTCGGAGGGCGCGGGCGGCCCGTCCGCCGCGCGGAAGGCGCGGTAGATGTGGATCGACTGCTCCCAGTCCGTCATGCGCTCGATCGCCGCGTCGCCGACGGTGTGGAAGACGACGTCCACGAGCGCCTCGACGAGCACGAGCAGCGCCGCGAAGGAGTCGAACGGCACGCCGTCGACCGCGACGGGCAGCACCACGTCGGCGTCCTCCGCGGAGGGCGAGAGCGCCTCGTCGGTGATGAGGACCACGGAGCCCCCGCGCGACTTCGCAAGGGCGACGAGCTCCTTCGCCGCGAGCTCGTAGCGGCGCAGGTCGAAGACGATCGCGACCGACTCCCTGCCGAAGCGCAGGTACTTGCCGACGTCCTGGCCGAGCGGCTCGTCGGCGTACTCGACGCCGGGGATGAGCTGGTCGAGCTGCATCGCCAGCATCCGGGCGAACAGTCGCGAGAAGTAGCCGCCGGAGGTGACCACGTGCTTGGGGTGGCCGGCGAGGAGCGCGACGGCGCGCTCGACCTCGCCCGGCGGGACCGTCTCGGCGATGCGGTCGACGAGACGCGCCCGCAGCGCGAGCGACCGGCTGAACGGCGTCTCGTCGGTGTCCTCGACGAGGTGCCGCTGGGCGCGGCTCACCGGGCTCCCGTTCATCGACCGCATGATCTCCTCGCGCAGCCGCTGCTGGAACTCGGGGTAGCTCCCGATGCCGAGCCGGCTCAGCAGCCGGAGCACGGTGGGCTTGCTCGTGCCGGCCGTCTTCGCGAGCGCCGCGGCGCTCTCCAGGCCCGCGCCGGGATACCGCGCGAGCAGGCCGCGCGCGACCTTCCTCTCGGCGGGGGTCAGCTCGTCCATGCGGCGGAAGATCTCGTCTTTGAGCAGCAGGCCCTCGGCGCGTGCGTCGCTCACGCGTGGACCTCCACTTCACCGCTCGTGCCGTGCGCGGAGAACATCGCGGGCGAGTTGTGGGCGACGACGATGCGGCCGTCGCCGCCGACCGCCACGAGTCCGCCCGTCGAGCCGCGGGAGTCGAGCTCGGCGGCGAAGGTCGCGCGCACGGCGTCGGCGAGCGTCACGCCGCCGTACCGCATGCGGGCCGCGACGTCGTAGGCGACGACTCCCTCGATGAACGCCTCCCCGTGGCCGGTGCACGAGATCGCGACCACGCCGTCGCGGGCGAACACGCCCGCTCCCACGATGGGCGTGTCGCCGACCCGGCCGTCGGACTGGCCCACCATGCCTCCCGTGGAGGTCGCCGCCGCGACGCCGCCGGACGCGTCCCGCGCGACCGCGCCGACCGTTCCGTGGCGGGAGGCGGCGAGGCGTTCCGCCCGCACCCGCTCGAGCTGTCGGCGGCGGGCATCGGTGACGAAGTACTCGGGGTCGACGGTCTCGAGGCCGAAGCCGGAGACGAACGCCTTCGGCGGGTCGACGATGAGCACGTGCTCGGTGTCCTCCATGACACGCCGGGCGAGCCGGACCGGATTGCGCGCGTGCCTCGACGCGGCCACGGCGCCCGCCCTGCCGCTCCCGCTCATGACGGACGCGTCGAGCTCGACGCGCCCCGTCGCGGTGAGCGCTGCGCCTCGGCCGGCGTTGAAGAGGGGCGCGTCCTCGAGTACCTCGACGCTCGCACACACGGCGTCGAGCGCGGTCCCTCCCGCGGCGAGCACGGCCCATCCCGCGGCGTAGGCGGCCCGGAGGCCGTCGGAGTGCCGGCCGCGGCCCCCGGCCGTGAGCTCGTGGACCCGGGCGCCCGCGCCGCCGTGGAGGGCGAGGCTGGGGCCGGTCTCCGGCGGTGCGACTTCGTAGATCTGCATGTGTCGGTCCTTCCGCGGGATCAGCGCCCGCCGGCCTGGCGGGTGATGTAGGTCACGGCCACGAACGATCGGTACGCGGCCAGCAGGTCGTCGCCCGAGATGCGCGCCTCCCGCTCCCCGATCCGCTCCGTGTCCCGCGCCCACGTCGCGACCTCCGCCATGTCCGCTGTCTGGAACTCGAGGTCGAGCACGACCGGGCGCGCGATCTCCGGCGGGCGCACCGAGCCGGCCGCCGTCCTCTCGACCGCCGCCGCGGCGCCCTCGCGGATGAGCCGACACGACTCGTCAGGGTGCAGGTTGAGCGCGGCGGCGCGCGTGATCGACTCCTTCGTGACCACGTCGACGGAGTCCGGCGCGAACGGCTTCGTCTCCTCCGCGGTGATCCGGTCGCCGGTGACGAGCGCGATGGGGGTGCGGTGGTGCGCCATGACGAGCGCGTTGACGCCGCTCTCCCCCACGTGCTCCCCGTTGACGCGGACGCCCGAGAACACCTCCGGGTTGTACGTGTGCGACATCGTGGAGGGCCGTCCCGAGATCGAGCCGTGATAGCCGACGAGGAAGATGGCGTCGAAGCTCTCGTCGAGGCCCTGCATCATGTAGAGAGGCTTGTGCCGCCCGGAGAGGTACCTCGCTCCGCCGGCGATCCGGCGCGGGTCGAGGTTGGCCATCCGGCTGTGGGAGTCGTTGACCACGATCTCGGTCGCCCCGGCCGCGATCGCGCCCTCGATGGCGGCGTTGACCTCCCCCTGCAGCAGCTCGCAGCCGAGCGCGTAGCCGGGGCTGCCCGGGCGGCACTGGTCCCAGTCGACGATTCCCGCGACGCCCTCCATGTCGCACGAGATCCAGATCTTCACGAGGCCTCCACGGTCTTCTTCTCGGGCGCGCCGGGATACGGCGCGAGCTCGTCCGCGTACAGGCACGCGCTCGAGTGCGGGGGGCCGAGCGGGATCAGGGCGGGGTCCTCGACACGGCACCGCTCGGTGGCGATCGGGCAGCGCGGGTGGAAGCGGCAGCCGCTCGGCACGTCGAAGGGGCTCGGCGGCTCGCCCTCGATGTCGAAGACGTCGTTGAGGCTCTCCGCCGACATCCGCGGGATCGAGTCGATGAGCGCGCGCGTGTACGGATGCCGCGGGTCGCTGAAGATCTGATCGGTGTCCGCGAGCTCCACGATGCGACCGAGGTACATGACGGCGACGCGCTGGCTGAGGTGCTGCACCACGGCGAGGTTGTGCGCGATGAACAGGATGCTGAGCCCGAGCTCCTCCTGCAGCGAGCGGAACAGCTCGAGGATCGTCGCCTGCACGGACACGTCGAGAGCGGAGACGGGCTCGTCGGCGACGAGCACGTCGTGGCGCACCGCGAGCGCACGGGCGATGGCCAGGCGCTGCCGCTGTCCGCCGGAGAACTGGCTCGGATACGCGTCGAGCGCGTCCTCCTGCAGCCCGACGCGGTTGAGCAGGCGGATGCTCTCCTCGCGCACCTGACTGCGCGGCACGATGCGGTGCAGCAGGAGCAGCTCGGCGAGCATCGAGCCCACGCTGATGCGCGGGTTCAGCGACGAGTACGGGTCCTGGAACACCATCTGCACGCGCCGGGCGCGCTCCCGGCGCCTCTGCCCCGGCACGACCCCGCTCTCCTCGAGCTCGCCCGCGGTCGGCCGGACGGAGCCGACGAGGATCTTCGCGAGCGTCGACTTGCCGGAGCCGGACTCGCCCACGAGGGCGAGCACCTCACCGCGGCGCAGCTCGAGGTCGACGCCGTCGAGCGCCGTGAGCGTCGTGCGCCTCGCGCCCCCCACGCGGCCCAGGAGGCCGCGGCCGAGCCGGTACTCCTTGCTGATGTTGCTCACCCGCAGCACGGCCGGCCGCGTCGCGACGTCGCTCATGCGACCGCCCCCTCGAAGATGCGCGCCGACTCGAAGCACGCCGCCTCGCGCCCGGGGAGCACGTCCTGCAGCGGCGGCTTCGCGCTCAGACAGTGCTCGACGACGAAGGCGCACCGGTCGGCGAACGGGCAGCCCGGCGGCCGGTCGGCGAGGCTCGGCGGGAATCCCGGGATCGCGACGAGCTCGCGATCGGGCTGGTCGAAGTCGGGCGCCGAGTCGAGCAGGCCCTTGGTGTAGGGGTGTCGCGGGTCCGCGAACACGTCCTTGACGCGGCCGCGCTCCACGATGTGGCCCGCGTACATCACGGCGAGCTCGCGGCAGGTCTGGTTGACGACGCCGAGGTCGTGGGTGACGAACACGAGCGCCGTCCCGGTGTCCTCGCACAGCTGTTCGAGCAGGCGCAGCACCTGGTGCTGCACGGTGACGTCG
>JAATFA010000130.1 GCA_015655445.1 Actinomycetales bacterium
CGCCGTCCGCCCCTGCGCATCCACCCCCACATCCACCACAGAGGCCACCAACTCACTCGCCTCCAAATCCGCCCTCAACACCTCCTTATACGCAAAACCCGCATCATCCGAACCCACCACCACACGCCAACCAGCGCTCATCACTGCTCTCCTGTCCTCTGCGTCGACCATCAGGTGCGATCCCTTCCGGCACTGCCCGCGACCGCCTCGACGACGAGCGCGAGCGAGAGCGCGCCGGCGTCCGGCGTGCCCAGGCTCTTCTCCGCGTGCGGGCGCGCGCGGCCCATGCGCGGCAGCATGTCGGCCGTCGCCTCCGCCGCCGCGCGCGCGCTCGGCGCAGCGGCGCGCAGGGCGCCGGCGACATCCCCCGACTCCCCCGCGGCGTGCGCGAACGCCTCCGCTAGCGGCACGAGCGCGTCGACCATCGTCTTGTCGCCCGGCTTCGCGCCGCCGCTGGCCATGAGCGCGTCCGCGGCGCCCGTGACCCCCTCGGCGAGGACGGCGGCGGTCGGCACCGCGTCGTCCCCCACGGCGTCGGCGAGACGGCCGAGGATGACGCCCCACAGCACGCCCGACGTGCCGCCCGCGCGATCCGACCACGCGTCCGCTGCGCGCCGGAGCGCCGTGCCCGCGCCGCCGTGGGCGTCGGCGACCGCGCGCACGGCCTCGAGCGCGGCGTGCACGCCGCGCTGCATGCCGATCCCGTGGTCCCCGTCGCCCGCGACGGCGTCGACGCGCCCGAGCTCCTCGACGTTCTCGTCGATCGTCGCCGTCGCGGCCTCGAACGCCGCGAGCACGGCGCGCGTGACGGCGAAGAGCTCGTCGGAGACGGCGACGACGGCCTCCTCGGCGAGCGGCTCCTCCGCGGTCGGCACCGACGCCGCCTCCCCGAGCGACGCGTCGCCCTTGCGGTAGGCGGGCGTGCTCGCGGGAGCGGACCAGAGCGACTCGAGCTCCTCGTCCGGCCAGAACAGCGTGAGCGAGAGACCCGCCATGTCGAAGCTCGTGACCATCTCGCCGACCTCCGGCTCGACGATCTCGTATCCGGCCTCGGCGAGGAGCGAGGCGACCCGGCCCCACACGACGAACATCTCCTCGTACTTGACGGATCCGAGGCCGTTGAGCAGGGGCACGACGCGGCGCGCGCCGTGGCTCGCCTCCCCCGACTCCGCGAGCAGGCGCTCGACGAGCAGCTGCGCGAGCCCGTCGGCGGTCGGCACGTCCTGCTCGTCGATGCCCGGCTCGCCGTGGATGCCCATCCCGACCGCCATGCGTCCCTCGGGCACCGTGAAGAGCGGCTCGCTCGCGCCCGGCATCGTGCAGCCGGAGAACGCGACGCCGAGGCTGCGCGTGCGGTCGTTCGCGGCAGAGGCGACGCGCACGACGTCCTCGAGCGAGTAGCCGCGCGCGGAGGCCGCCCCGGCGACCTTGTAGACGATGAGCCCGCCCGCGATGCCACGGCGCTTGCCGCGCTCGTCGGGGCCCGCGCTCGAGATGTCGTCGGTCACGAGGACCGTCTCGCACGGGATGCCCTCGGCGCGCAGCTGCTCCTGCGCGCGCGTGAAGTTGAGCACGTCGCCGGCGTAGTTGCCGTAGCTCAACAGGACTCCCTTGCCACGCTGCGCGGCGCGTGCGACCGCATGGACCTGCTGGGCCGACGGCGAGGCGAAGAGGTTGCCCATCGCGGCGCCGTGGGCGAGCCCCGGGCCGACGAGGCCGGCGAAGGCCGGGTAGTGACCGGACCCGCCGCCGATGACGACGGCGACGCCGGGCTCCGGGTCGACGGTGCTCCGCACGACTCCCCCCGGCACGCGCGTGACCCACCGGGAGAACGCCGACGCGAACCCGCGCGCCGACTCCTCTGCGAACCTCGCCGGATCGTTGAACAGCCTCGTCACTCCGTAGCCTCCTCGCGCGCCGCGGTCACGCTCATGGTATCGCCGCCCGGGTGTCGCCCGATTTCGCGGCGAGCGGCGAGCGGGTGCGCGGGCGGGCGTACCGTGGAGGGGTGACATGCCGATCCGGGAGCGCGGCCCTGTGACCTCGCCCGCCTCGACGAGCGCGACCCTCGGCGACGCCGAGGTGCGCGCGCTGCGCGCCGACTTCCCCATCCTCGCCGAGCACGTGGGCGGCCATCCGCTCGTCTACCTCGACTCCGGCGCGACGGCGCAGCAGCCGCTCGCCGTGCTCGATGCCGTCGACGACTTCGTGCGCCACCGCAATGCCGCCGTCCACCGCGGCGCGCACACGCTCGCGGCCGAGGCGACCGAGGAGTTCGAGGACGCGCGCGCGACCGTCGCGGCGTTCGTCGGCGCGCGGCCGGAGGAAATCGTGTGGACGACGAACGCGACCGAGGCCATCAACATCGTGGCCTACGGCGTCTCCAACGCGAGCGTCGGCCGCGGCGGGGCGGAGGCGCGGCGCTTCGCGATCGGGCCGGGCGACGAGATCGTCGCGACGGAGCTCGAGCACCACGCCAACCTCATCCCGTGGCAGGAGCTCGCGGCGCGCACGGGCGCGAGCCTGCGCATCGTGCACCTCGAGGACGACGGGACGCTGCGCGAGGACGAGCTCGCGTCGGTCATCGGCGAGCGCACGCGCATCGTCGCCGTCGCGCACGTCTCCAACGTCCTCGGCACGGTGACGCCCGTCGAGCGGATCGTCGCGCTCGCGCACGCCGTCGGCGCGCTCGTCGTGCTCGATGCGTGCCAGTCGGTGCCGCACCGGCCCGTGGACGTCGCCGCGCTCGGCGTCGACTTCGCGGCGTTCTCCGGCCATAAGATGCTCGGCCCGACGGGCGTGGGCGTGCTGTGGGGACGTCGCGAGCTGCTCGACGCGTTGCCGCCCGTGCTCACGGGGGGCTCGATGATCACGACCGTGTCGCTCGAGTCGGCGGAGTACCTGCCCGCGCCGCAGCGCTTCGAGGCGGGCACGCAGAAGGTCGCGCAGGCGATCGGCCTCGCCGCCGCCGTGCGCTATCTCGAGGCGATCGGGATGGAGCGCGTGCGCGAGCACGAGGAGCGCCTCGCCCGGCGGCTGCTCGAGGGCGTCTCGGCGCTGCCCGGGATGACGGTGCTCGGCCCTCCCGCGGGCGTCGACCGCGGCGGCCTCGTGAGCCTCGTCGTCGACGGCGTGCACGCGCACGACGTCGGGCAATACCTCGACGAGGCGGGCATCGCCGTGCGCGTCGGCCACCACTGCGCGCAGCCGCTGCATCGCCGATTCGGCGTGACGGCGACCGTGCGCGCTTCGACCTACCTCTACACGACGGAGGAGGAGGTCGACGCCTTCCTCGACCGGCTCGCCTCGGTGCGCTCGTTCTTCCGGGTGGCGCGATGACGGGGGGCCTCGACCAGCTCTACGGCGACCTCATCGTCGACCACGCGGAGCGGCGCGTGGGCGCGGGCCTGCTCGAGGACCCCGACGTGCGCTCGCACCAGGTCAACCCGACGTGCGGCGACGAGATCTGGCTCGACCTCGCGGTCGACCCGGAGCGCCCCGACGCCGTGCACATCGCGTGGGAGGGGCACGGGTGCCTCATCTCCCAGGGCTCCGCGTCGATGCTCGCCGAGCTGCTCGACGGCGCGCCGCGGGCGGAGCTGCCGGCGCGCATCGCGGCGGTGCGCGAGATGCTGCACTCGCGCGGCACGATCGCGGGCGACGAGGACGTGCTCGGCGACGCGGTCGCGCTCGCGGGCGTCTCGCGCTACGTCGCGCGCGTCAAGTGCGCCATGCTCGCGTGGGTCGCGCTCGAGGACGCCGTCGCGCGGCTCCCCTGAGCGCTGCGCGTCCCGCCCACGCGAGCGGCGAGCGGCCGATCGGCCCGAGGAACCGCGCCGCGCGACGGCGAGCGTCGGCTACGGGATGAGCGCGACCTTGCCGCCCGGGTGCCCGGTGCGGACGAGCTCGAGCGCCGCGACGGCGTCGGCGAGCGGGAAGGTGCGCGCGACGGGCACGATGAGCCGGCCGCGGGCCGCGAGGTCGATGACGCTCGGCCGCACGCGATCCCGGAACTCGGCGCTCGCCGGCATCTGGCCGCCGATCGCGGCGAAGCCGTCGGCGTGCGCGCGAGCGGCGTTGGCGATCGTCACGATGCGCCCGCGATCGGCGACGAGCGCGAGGGAGACGTCGACCGCCTCGTCGGTGCCGACGCAGTCGAGCGCCGCGTCGACGCCCTGCCGCGCGAGCGTCCGCACGCGCTCCTCGAGGCCCTCGCCGTAGGCGACCGGCTCGCCGCCGAAGCGGCGGACGACGTCGAAGCTCGACTCGCTCGCCGTGCCGATCGTCCGCACTCCGGCCTCGCGCGCCTGCTGCAGCACGCTCACGCCGACGGCTCCCGACGCCCCGTGGACGAGGATCGTCTCCCCCTCGCGCACGTGCGTCACGTAGAGCGTCTCCGCGGCTGTCGTCCCCGCGAGCAGGAGGTTCGCGGCCTCGGGGAAGCCGAGTGCCGCGGGCTTGGCGAAGACGTCGCGCGCGGGGACCGTGAGGCGCTCGGCATAGCCGCCGCTCACGCGGAAGGCGAGCACCTCGTCGCCGATCGCGCCGCCGCCCGAGGCGAGCTCGGTGTCCGGTCCCATCGCGGCGACGACGCCCGCGACCTCGTAGCCGATGGGGATCGGGAGCCGGCTCCGGTCGGCGTTCGGACCGCCCGCGATGTGCTTGTAGTCGGCCGGGTTGACGCCGGCCGCGCGCACCTCGATCGTCACCTCGCCCGCACCCGGCTCGGGCACCTCCGCCTCCACGAGCTCGAGCACGTCGAGCCCTCCGAAGTCCTTCGCGACCCATCGTTTCGCCGTGCTCACGTGCGCGTCCGCCTTCCGTCCCAGTCCGGGCCATGCCCGCCGTCGAGCGCGATGCTACTCCGGGCGCGCCGCGCGATCCTGGGCGGGCGAGGCGAGCGTCATCGCCTGCTCCCGAGCAGCCCGAGGAGTGCCCGCACAAGCGTCGGCATCGGAAGGATCGAGATCCGGCCGAGCCCGCCCGCGCTCCCGATCGACGCGATGCCGCCGACCGAGCCGATGGAGGCGATCGAGCCCAGGCTGCCGATGGACAGGATGCTGCCGATCGAGCCGAGCGACGCGATGCTGCCGATCGAGCCGAGCGACGCGACACTCCCGATCGAGCCCGCGCTCGCGACACTCCCGATCGAGCCCGCGCTCGCGACACTCCCGATCGAGCCGACCGACGCGATGCCCCCGATGGACCCCGCACTCGCGGCATTGCCGGTCGAGCCGAGGTCGCGGATGGTCTCCCGCGCTGCCGTCCGCACGATCGCTGCGCGTCCCGCGTGCACCACGACGCACGCGGCACGCCCGATCGCCCGAGCGGCTGCGACGAGACGGGGCTCCGCCCCGGTGCGGGAGCGCACGATCCCGGATGTCGCCACCGCCTCGCTCATGCAGCCGACCCTACCCGCCTCGCACTCGACACGGCCCCGGTGCGCCGGGTAGCGTGCCACGCCATGTGGACCTGCACGGCCGAGGTGATCGAGTGGCGCGGCCCCGCGCCGTTCTACTACCTGCCGATGGGTGAAGACGACAGCGCCGGGCTCAAGGAGGCGGCCCGGGGTCTGGAGTACTGGGGCCAGGTCGCGGTCGAGGTCTCCATCGGCGAGACGACGTTCACCACCGCCCTGTTCCCCAAGGGAGGCCGTTATCTCGTGCCCTTGAGGGCAGCGGTGCGCGAGGCCGAGGGGATCGCTGTCGGGGACGTGGTCGAGGCCACAGTGACGATCGCGAGGGCACCGGCGGCGCCGCGATCCCGGGCTCGGTGCGATGCTGAGCGAGCGGCCCGGCAAGCCCACCTTCAGCAGGCTGAGGCGGATGTCGACGTCGTTCCGTTCGACGCCGCCGCCGAGCGAGCCTTCGGCCGCGTCGCTGCCTCGCTGCGAGCGGCGGGACGCGAACCGGCGGCCCGTGCGCATGACGCGTTGATCGCCGCGAGCGCGCCCGCGAACGCGCTGCCCCTGTTCACGTGCAATCCTTCCTATGACATGAGCGGGACGGTGAACCCGCCTGAGAAGAGCACCGCGCCGAGGCCGACGATCGCCAATCCCACGAGCACGATGTAGAAGAGGGCGCGCACACCGCTCCAGGACGATCTGCCAGAAGAAGTGAGAATCAAGACCGACGTGGGCACGATCATGAGCCCGCCGAACAGCAGTGCCGGAGCGACGCGGACATCGGGAGCAGGGCACGCATTCGCGAGCACGCACAGCGTCGGAATACCTTGAGCCAGCCACATGAGCAGCCACGTCGCGAGCAGAATGCCGACCGCCGGCAGTGCCCTTGCCGAGGGGCCTAAGCGTTGTGCTTCAGCACGCTCCACATCACCACTTTGGCGGACGCCGGACGAACTGGCTACCCCTTGAGTCTCCACCACGTCATGTCTCCCTCGTGCACTCGAGGGATCAGGGCAGGGCGATGAAATCGCGCAACCACTGATCGACTTCGCGCATCACGGCGACATCGATCACTCCCGCGATATCGAACAGGCGTTCGCGGGTGACGGTACGAGGCTGCTCGGTCATGGCGTATGTCTCGCCGGGCAGGTTCAGATTCTGACCGGTGAGCCTCACGTGGTTCGGCCATCCGCGGTCGCGGGTCGTGCAGGGAACGATGATCGCAAGAGTGTCGGCCTGCTCCAGATAGAGATCGCTCGCGATCACGAGCGCCGGTCTACGACCGGACTGCTCTCGACCGCGCACCGGGTCAAGATCCGCCCAGACCACCGTTCCTCGACGAAGCTCAGGCGTCATCGGGGGATGACTCCACGACCAGATCCCAGGAGGCGAACTCATCCCAGTACCCGGCATCCGCACCGCGGAACGCTCGCCCGAACGACTCCATGCGACGACGGCGCTCATATGCGTCCAGCAAGCTCTCGATAAGCCCAGCCGCCGGAAGCCCTCGCTCCTTCGCGTCACGGTTGATGCGATCCCTGAGCTCAGTAGGCACTTTGATGGTCGTCATACCCATATGTAAAGTATACCCATCGGTATACCGCCCGAGCTCCTGACTGGGCTGCCGCGCTCGTGGAGGAGATGGCAGATGCGCCACCCGGGGTGGTCCCCGATGAACGCGCTTCTCACCGATTCGGCCTCACCGCTGGCGCGCGACCGTTCGTATGTGCCCACATCCATCCCGTCACCATCGATGAGAGACCTCCCGCGGTCGGTGCCCTCCAGGACGGACCCGGCATGCCAGGCGACCGCATCCGACGCGGGCTCGTTCACGCGAGGGCCAGACGGGATCCACGGCCGGTCATCGAGCCTGTTCTGCGCCAGGGGCAATGACATCGAGGCCAGCAGCAGACGCTGCCTCAGCGAGCCGATGGTCGTAGGTGAGGACGGCGTCGACGTCGAGCCGTATCGCCGCCTCCAAGTGGAGTGCGTCGAGAGTACGCACATATGACATCGGCAGAAGCCCTGCGGAGCGGTAGGTGGCGCGATCGAGCGCTGCGAGAGAAACGCCGTCGAGGATCGCACTGACCTTGACCTGATCCCGACCCTCTCGCACGGCTATCCGGCGCAACTCCGTTTCCAGCAGATCACTCGACACGAGACTGACATCCGCCTGATCGAGCCACTCCACGAGCGCCTCGGTCTCCGCTTGAGAGATGAGAAGCGCGCCGAATGCGGACGTGTCGACGTAGACGAGTGGGGTGCTGCTCACACCCGATCCTCTCGAAGCTCGTCGACGATGCGAGACATCGGTCGATCGCTCTCGGTCGGCTGAGGCCTCAACGCCGCCCAGCCTCCGACACGCTTTGCAGGCCGAACGATGGGCAGCGTGGCGGCGGGCGCGTCAAGCGGGACGATGCGACCGACGGCGACGCCTCGATTGGTCAGAACGAATGACTGCCCCTCGCTGACAAGACGAAGAACGCGCCCGGACTCGTTGCGCAACTCGCGCTGGGAGAGGCTCTCGACGTGCGGCTCGCCAAGACTCATGTCGCGATCGTAGCACTCGTGCTACACGTTGAACCGGAACTCCACCGAGTTTCGGTACAGATCGACCTCTGCGCAGACCAGTGATCCAGCGACTGACGGAGGACGTCGACGTTACTTCGCGACCGCGCCATCGAGCTGCCGGTGAAGCAAACTGGCGAAGCCGAGAAACTCCAGTGCCTGCTGGGGGGCGCGCGGCTCAAACAAGTCGTGAGCACGAGGGTTGCGTACGCCGAGCATCGCGCCGCGGAAGAGAGCCGCGAACCCCTCCTGCTCATCCTTGCCCCCCTGACCGGCTGACGTAGCCACCGATACCCGGGGTCCGCTCCTCCGAACGCCTCGCCCATCAGTTTGACGCCGGACTGAGCCGAACCAGTCATGGTCCGCACGCGGACCTCGATCGACTTGAACGCCTCGCTCACCGCAGTCTCGTAGTGTCCGTCGGCGAACAGCTCGCTTGAGGAGCTGATGACTTCGGCGTGGAGGTTCTCGGTCGAGAGCCGACCCACCGGGGCGACGCGGCTCGGTAGGGGCTGCTCCCCAGGTCACATGGATGTGCTGCATGCCACGGAAGAGGATCCCGCGGGATTGTTCACGTCGACGGTCGCCGCGACCTTCTTCGTCATGCCGCGCGGGTCCAGGAACTCGACGACGTCGCCCTCATAGATCGGCGTGTCGATGGCGAAGAATCTGGCCTTGGCCTGAATATGCGCTTCTGTCTCGGAGCGCTCCTCATCCTCGGTGCCGGGGTCGTGGACGACGGTGACCTTCGTGATCCCGAAGGTGCGAAAACGCGACCGAAGCGGTGCCATGGGCCAATGTTGCCAGTCAGAACCGACATC
Organism: Actinomycetales bacterium; assembly: GCA_015655445.1. Taxonomy (GTDB): domain Bacteria; phylum Actinomycetota; class Actinomycetes; order Actinomycetales; family Microbacteriaceae; genus Diaminobutyricimonas. The sequence goes on from JAATFA010000130.1 coordinate 8,794, forward strand.
TGCTCGACGTTTGGGGCGAGGTCAGGCGGCGACGGTCTCGGGACCATCGTCTTCGTCGGCCAGCTCGTAGTCGATGATGTCGTCGACGCAGAACCGGACGATGGCGCCGGGATCGAGGTGGACGTAGACCGGCCAGTTGCGCAGCCGGCCGATGAGCACATCGCCGTCGCGGTGGAGGATCTTCACCCACATCCGCTCCCCCGGTGAACGCTTCACTTCCCACATGAGCTTTACCAGATCGCCGGGACGAAGCATCGCCTTCTCAGCGTCGGGCACCCAGAACCAGTCCGGGTACTTCTTGTGCATCTCCCGTCCGGACTCGACCTTGGCTCGATGCCAGACGAAGCGACCCCAGTACCAGGCAATCTCGGGGGCGAGCCCGAGGCGAAGAGCAACCTCGAACTGTTGGCACACCCAGAAGGGTCGCTCCCAGCGCGGCACGGCGTAGAGCTCCGCCTGCAGCTCGCGTCGTCTCGGGTCGTCCTTGGGGAAGAGCCTGACGATGAGCGCCAACACCAGTCCAGGCAGGAACCCGAAGATGAGCAAAGCGGTCACGAACGCGCCGAGCGCGCCGGGTACCAGCATCACCGAACTCATCAGGCGAACCTCACCTTCATCGCTGAGAAGCGCTGCTCCTGCTCGACCTTCCGTGCCACCGCACCGATGCCGGTGCGGCCAGCATCGGTGAGTTTGTAGTAGCGACGCGGCGGGCGCTTCTTGCCTTCGGCGCTTTCCTCCCAGTAGTCCTCGAGCCAGCCCTCACCCATCATCCGGTCGAGGATCGGATAGAGGACGCCGGACCGGACGCCGGACTTCTTCGATAGGGCGTAGCCCCAGATCCGACCGTCGTCCTCCTGATCCATCTGCAGGACAGCAATCGCCACGAGTGCGAGCGAGTGAGTGACCCTCATAGGGCTAACTCTACATAGGTAGGCGGACGCTCGCAATTCCTTACGGGGCCGTCCGACTTCACCCGTGTTGTTCTCAGTGTGTTCGCAGCCGCCCGTAGTCTCGGGACGATAGCTGCCCACGTGCGAGCAGCATTCAGCGAATGAATGCGAGTAAGCTCGTGGGCGCAGGCCTGTTCATCTCGTACGCTTGGAGGTCGGAGGGACACCGGGAGTGGGTGCGCCTGCTCGCAGCGCAACTCAAGGCGCTGGGGTTCGACGTCCTCATCGATGCCGACGTCGACTATGGCAACGACCTCAACGGGTTCATGCGCAGGGTGGACGACTCCAAGCGGGTGTTACTCGTCATCGACCAGAACTATGTCGACAGAGCCGACACATGCCGGAGTTGGGCGTCGGCAAGGAGAACCGCTGGATCGCCGAGGTCTATGCGGACCACCACGCTGCGCACGGGCGACTTGCAGTCGTCGACATTCTTGACGTGCAGCGCGAGGACACGAGCCGCAGCCGGTGTGTCCCACCCTTCGTCGACTTCCGTTGGAGAGTCGTCGAGCCATCCTGACGGTGTGTACGCAGGGAAACGCGGAAAACTTCCGCGTCGGCGAAGCTGACCATCCGCCTGCCGCCCCGAGCGTACTCGCGGACCTCGCCGCGATTCAATCGGTCGTTAGGCGAGCAATCCACGTTAATCTTGCCGCCGGATGTCAGTTTGAAAATCAAAATTCCACCAGGTGACGTCAACGCTAGCGATGTGGCCACTCGTCCTCCGCCGTGCTCACTCCCGAGACGCGGAGGACTCGGGCTGACAGACTTGATCCCATGGAACCAGCCATTGACCAGTGGGAGGAATCTGTGCGCGATCTTTGGGGCCGCTTCGATTTCCTCGGCCGCGATGAAAGCATCGCGGCCATGCAGGAATTGGCTGACGCTTGCCCATCTGACGATGGCCGCGCCGCGTTCGAGCTTGCGGGCATGTATGACTCGTGGGGCTTTGAAGCTGAAGCCGGCGCAGAGTACGAGCGCGCGCTCGAACTCGGGCTCGACGAAGCTCGGCATGCGCAACTCGCGGTGCAGTATGGTTCGACGCTACGCAATCTCGGCCGACTCGACGAAGCCATCTCCGTTCTGAGAGCCGCGCCGATTCATGAGTCGACAGGCTCAGCACCGCGCGTCGTATTGGCTCTCGCGCTCCACAGCGCGGGCCGCAAGGATGAGGCACTCCGAGTCGCTATAGAGGCACAGATCGACGCACTGCCGCAGTACCAGCGCTCGATGCGCAACTATGCCGCGGCGCTCACCGATCCGGCGAAGTCAGACGACACGACTACACGTTGAACCGGAACTCCACCGGGTTACGTCACGGATAGGCATCACAGCCCATCGAGTGGTTGATCTAGACGAACGGGACAGTGAACCCGCCCGAGAAGAGCACGGCGCCGAGACCGATAACAGCCAGTCCCACAAGCACGACGTATGAGAGAGCGCCCCACGACTTCCCGACCCGAGCAGTGAGGATCAAGGCCAACGTCGGCGCGGTCACGAGACCGCCGAACAGGAACGCAGGAGCGACGCGGACATCAGGAGCAGGGCACGGATATGCGAACGCGCACAGCGTCGGAATGCCCTGAGCCAGTCCCATGAGCAGCCACGTCGCGAGCAGAATACCGATCGCCAGCAGCACCCTCCATGCGATGGTCGAGCGTTGCTTCGTCGGGGTCTTCACATCGCCTTTCTGGCAGTGATTCGACGCACGCACTCACACGCTGAACCGGAACTCCACCGGGTTGCGTCAGCGTTAGCGGCGTGGCGTCAGATATGACCCCTCCGTCCTGCGGACGCGAGAACCGAACTGATGACATCAGCTCACTCCGTCTCAGTGTCTGCCCGTGGCGTAACCTACATAACGTTCAAGACATCCTCCGCGAAGGGTCCCCAACCATGGCAAGCTACAACGCACCCAAAAATCGCGTACATCGAGGCTTTGTTTACCTTGACAACGAAACCGTCATCAACAGCTTGTCGGCCATGGAGTCCGGCCAGGTTGACAGCATCATCGCCAAAATTGCTCAGGCACGAGAAGGCGGGTTCGCCGGCGGAGTCAATGCCTCATTCGCTGGCGCAGGCGCGAACTTAGAGGGCGGCAAGAAGTCGACATCTTCCTTCGAAGAAGAAGTCGTAAAGACGCGAACCAACTTCTCGATCTTCGAGGCGTGGTACCAGAAGCTGAAGGCGGACAACGCGCTGGGTACGTTCGAGGGGTGGGGCGATTTTGCGCTCGCGGATGTGGAGCCAGGACACACAGTGGAGATCCGTGGCGAGCTTCAAATTGTCCCCCTCCAGACTTTATTCCGCCTATTCCGATGGTTCGCGGAACAGGTAGCAGATAAGTCTTCACCATTCGCGCAGAAGGGTGAGCAACTTCAGTCCACTCGAGCCGGGCTGAAGAACATGAACATACTGTTGGGCGGCACCGATGAGGTTCTGGCGCGGCTACGGCCATTAGGCGACGACGGCCCCGCAGTCGCCGTTGTTCTCGACAATAAGTCGCTCATTGCGGACCTGGGACGACTTGATGGCACCTACAGCGTGATCGCCCAAGTGGAGCGAGTTTTGAGCGAAGAAGATAGCTGGCCCACTATGCGTCTGACCACCGATGCACCCGCGACAAAGCTGGAACAAGAAACTCTCAACTCAACTGTGAGCAATTTCATAGAGCCCGCAAGAGCGCTTGGAGTGGAGATCAGCCCAGATGAAGCGGAGCTACGCGGACCCGCCCTGCTACTACGAGCCATCGCTGTCTATCGGTAAGTCTCACCGATCCGGTCGCACCAGACGGGACACTGTCTGCCGCTGCAATAACGACGATAAAATTCGTCAGAAGTCCCTCTGCTCATCAACTCCCCGAGTTGGTACGAAAGAGCCTGACACGCCTTTTCTGAGTTGGAAGCGCGTGAAATGCCCTTATTCTTCCGGGACTTCACACATTAAATCGGAACTCCACGACGTCGCCGTCCTGCATGACGTAGTCCTTGCCCTCGATGCGCGCCCGGCCGCGAGCGCGCGCCTCCGCGATCGAGCCGGCAGCGACGAGGTCGTCGAATGACACGATCTCGGCCTTGATGAAGCCCTTCTCGAAGTCGGAGTGGATGACGCCCGCCGCCTGCGGCGCCTTCCAGCCCTTGTGGATCGTCCACGCCCGGGACTCCTTCGGCCCGGCCGTGAGGAAGGTCTGCAGCCCCAGGGTGTCGAAGCCGACGCGGGCGAGCTGGTCGAGGCCGGACTCCTCCTGGCCGGTGGCCTGCAGCAGCTCGAGCGCGTCCTCGGGGGCGAGGTCGATGAGCTCCGACTCGATCTTCGCGTCGAGGAACACGGCCGGTGCGGGCGCGACCAGGGCTGCGAGCTCGGCCGTGCGCGCGGCGTCCGTCAGCACCTCCTCGTCCACGTTGAAGACGTAGATGACCGGCTTGGCGGTCAGCAGCCCGAACTCGCGCAGCAGCGGCAGCTCGACGCCGGACGCGGAGGACAGCACCTTGCCGGCGTTCAGGGCCGCGAACGGCGCCCTCCCCCCCTCGAGCCCCCCCGGCCCGGGCTTCTTTCCGCCG
>JAATFA010000099.1 GCA_015655445.1 Actinomycetales bacterium
AATGGTAGAGCCTCAGTCTTCCAAACTGATGGTGCGGGTTCGATTCCCGTCATCCCCTCGACCGTCACACTCTCGTCGTGTGGCGCCTCTCGTCGTGTGACCTCATCCCGCCGCTTGGAGCGCCGCGTGCTCGGTTCGGGCCGCGACCGCACGGCGGTGCTCCGCCCGCCGCTCGACAGCTAGGCTCCCGACATGAGCCTTCCCACCAGGGGACGCCGCATCGCCGCGGGTCTCGTCTGCACCCTCACGGCCGCGACGCTCCTCGCCGCGTGCACGTGGACGCGGGGCACCCCGCCGAGCGACGCACGGCCGTCCGCGTCGGCGAGCCCGTCGGCGCCCTCGGGCGGCTCATCCGCCTCCGCCACGTCGTCGGGCTCGCCGACCGGCGATGCCTCCGGCGGCACGTCCGGCGGTGCGGCGGGCCCCGGCTGTCCCGCGGGCGGCGGCCCCATCCCGGCCGCGTCGATGACGGCAACGATCGCGGACGTCGACGGCGACGGCCGTCCGGACACCGAGTTCTACACGCAGACGCCCCCGTTCGAGTACGGCATCCACACGGCCTCGGGTGCGACGATCGCGCTGCCGGACCGCCTCGCCGGCCCCAACGCGCACAGCGGGTGGACGTCGGTCCGGGAGAACGCGGTCGTCACCGTGGTCGACGACGGGCGCACCGCGAAGCTCCACGCGTTCCTCGACTGCTCCTTCGTCACCACGACGGATGCGAACGGCACGCCCTACACGTTCGCCCTCAACGGCTTCGGCGACTACTGCACGGGCGTCGAATGCACGAACGAGAACGGAGGCGCGCTGCTCGCCGGCGTGCTCGCGGCCCGGCAGCCGGACGGGTCCTACACGATCACGGGAACCGTCATCGCCCTGCTCGATCGCGGCCGGGTCGCACAGAACGGCGCGACGTTCCCGATCGGGTCGGGGCTCGCGCAGAACGACCCGCAGGTGCGCCTCGCGATGCGCTCGACGTGCGGCAGCACGCCCATCGTCCACACCGACGGCCGCTGACGGGCTCGGTGGCGCCTGCCACGGATGGCGCGCCGACCGACGATGGCGGGGCCGACCGATGCAGGACGGGGCGGATCGCCGCGCGCCTGCCTCCTACTTCCTCGTCGCGATCTCCCAGATGTGGCCCGCCGGATCGCGGAAGCTCGCGGTGCGCACGCCCCACGGCCGGTCCGTGGGCTCGGTGAGCAGACGCACGCCGTGGTCGCGCAGGCGCGCGGACGTCGCGTCGACGTCCTCCACCGCGAGCGTGAGCTGGAACCGCACGCCCTCGTATGCGCTCGCGACGGACGCGGGGTGCACGAGCTCAGGGGCTGCCGTCGCGGCGAGGAGGTTGACGAGCGTGTTGCCGAAGTCGAAGACGACGGAGTCGTCGTCCTCGAATTTCACCGGAAGGTTGAAAACCTCCTGGTAGAACGCCTTCGTCGCCGCGAGATCCTCGGCGACGAGCGTGATGGCGGTGACGGGACCGGGCCACGACGGCATCCGAGCTCCCCCTTCCTCCTCGGCCCCCGCGGTGACGTCCCCACAAGACCGAGGATGGTGATCGTGCGAGCGTCTGGCTCTTGCCTTCGAGCCTAGGCCGCCGGCTCGCCGCCGGGCTCCGCACGAGGTAGACCGGAGCGGACGACATCCGCACGAGGAGGCCCGACATGTCGATGCAGAACGGACACCCGGTCGACGACGCGAGCGACGGCAGCTCGGCGAGCGACGCGAGAGACGGCAGCTCGGTCGATGATCGCGGCATCGCGAACGGCACGAGCGACGAGGAGGCGGTCGACGAGGGCGCCTTCGCGGGGGACCCGCGCGACGGCGGCGAGATCGGTCCGGACGACCTCGACGAGCGCACCCGCCGCGACCTGGAGGCGGCGCGGCGGGAGCGATCGCGCGACATCGACTTCAGCCAGGAGGACCTGGACATCACCGAGAGCGACGGCCCCCTCCTCGAGGTCGGCGACGACCTCGACACGGGCGCGGCCGGACGACCGCGCGAGGAGTGACGAGCGGGACCCCGCCGCACGGGATCATCCGCACGGGACCCCTCCGCACGGGATCATCCGCGCAACGTCGTCCGCGCTCGACGAGCTGCCGCCGCACGGGCGCGAGTGAGGCGAGCCTTGCCACGCTTGCGGAATGCCTGCCCGTGCGTAGCGTTGTCCATAGAGAGTTCCGTAGCAGCAACGGACAGAAGGAGAAGACCATGACGGATGTCGAGACCGTCCCCAAGAGCGCGATCGATCCGGATGTCGCTGCGGGTGTCGCGCAGTTCCTTACGCCCGTCGTCGTGAACCTCACGGCGCTGTCGGTCGACGGCAAGCAGGCGCACTGGCACGTGCGCGGCGAGAACTTCCAGGCCGTCCACGAGCTCCTGGACATGGTCGTCGACCACGCGCGGGACTACGCGGATCTCGCCGCGGAGCGCGTCGTCGCCCTCGGCCTGCCGCTCGACGCGCGCATCCAGACGGTCGGCACGTCCACCGGCACTCCCGTCATGACGCCGGGCTTCCGCCGTTCCGACGAGGTCGTCGCCGAGGTCATCGCGGAGATCGACGCGACGCTCGCGACCGTGCGCACGGCCGTCGAGGAGCTCGATGCGCTCGACCAGGTGAGCCAGGACGTCGCGATCGAGATCTCGCGCGGGCTCGAGAAGGACCGCTGGTTCCTCTTCGCCCACATCAGCAAGTAGGCGGCGCCGTCGGGGTGCGCGGCCGGTGTCCGTCCGGGCCCGGTCGCGCGCCCGGACTTCTCCTCCCCAGGCGCACTCCCCCGTATCGCTCTCCCCGATCGTCGCGTACCCCGATCCGATGCCGGCGGCTCCTGCTCGAAGCGTCGCGCCCGGCTCACTCGCTCTCGGCCGCGCCGTGCACGCGCCGCATCTCCGCGGCGAGCCGCGCGTTCGCGTACGGACCGTCCGACTCGAGTGCCTCGATGATGCGCTCGACGACCGCGGGCGACTTGTTCTGGCTGAGCTTGAGCCGCGCGTCGAATCGCGTCACGCGGATGCGCACCCCGACCGTCCCGCGTGCGATGCGGGCGGCGGCGTCGAGGTCGACGTCGAGACCGACCGGGTGCGGCATCCGCTGCTCGAAGCTGTCGACGAGGTCCGCGAGCACGCGCAGGTTCTCCTCCTCGTCGAGCAGTTCCGGCACGCCGTAGAGGTGCGCCGTCACATGGTTCCACGTGGGCACGAAGTCGCCGGGCTCGTACCACGCGGGAGAGACGTAGCCGTGCGGCCCCTGCACGACGACGAGCACCTCGTGCTCCCCGAGCTCGTGCAGGCGCTCGTCGGGACGCCCGACGTGGGAGAGCAGCACGATGTCGTCGGCGTGCTCGTCGAGCAGCACGGGATAGTGCGACGCCACGAGCCCGGACGCGGGCGCCGACACGATCGTCGCCCACGGATTCTCGCGCACGAGACGCTTGACCTCCTGCGGATCCTCCAGCAGGTAGTGGGGCGTGCGCCTCATCGCTGGTCCACGGGGCACCAGTAGAGCTTGCGCCCCGCCGCCATCTCCATGACGACCGGCGTGCCGCACACGCGACACGGCTTGCCCGCCCGGTGGTAGACCCAGTGCCGATCGTCGCGGTTCGCCATCGCCCGACGGTACGCCTCCTCGTCGAGGTCGTCCATCGTGAGCATCTGCCCCGTGCGCACGCCGATCTCGAGCAGGTGCGCCCAGTCCCGCCACAGCGCGTGCGCCTGCTCCTCGGTGAGGCGCTTGCCCGGCGTGTGCGGGTTGAGGCGCGCCCGGAAGAGCAGCTCGGCGCGATAGACGTTGCCGATGCCGCTCACGACCGACTGGTCCATGAGCAGCAGGCCGATCTCGGTCGACTTCGTGCGCACGGTCTCCACGAAGCGACGCTCGTTCCGCTCGGGGTCCCCGACGAGCGGGTCGGGGCCGAGCTTCGCCTTCGCCGCCTCCACTTGAGGCGGGTCGAGCACCTCGCACGCGGTGGGCCCGCGCAGGTCCGCGACGGTGTCCTGCGTGAGCAGGCGCACGCGCACCGCGCCGACGGGCGCGGGCGGGAAGTCCCCGACGGGACCCTCGTACTTCTCCGACTCGGACATCCGCAGCCGGGCCCGGCGCGGGGCGCCGATGCTCCACGGCGAGTCCTCGTTCTCGCCGACGACGCGCGTGGACCGCTCCCCCGGACCCGGGTCGAGCACGGTGCCGCGCTGGTTCGTCTGCCCCATGCGGCCGTTCGCCGACACGACGGTGGGATCCGCCGTGATGTCGCCCGCGAAGTCCCACGCCCCGTAGAGCCCGAGGTGCACGCGCAGCCACGCGTCGCGCTCGAACTCGAGGAAGAGCTGCTTGCCGATTGCCTCCGCGCGCATCATGACACGTCCGTCGAGGATGCGGGCGCCGTCCGCGAACCGCCCTTGTGGGGACGACGCCGCGACCCTCTTGCCGACGAAGTGATCGGAGAACTGGCGGGCGATCCGGTGGATCGAGTGGCCCTCGGGCATCAGTCGATCTCGTGGCCCGCGATCGTGCCGGTCGCCTCGTACTCGGCGAGCTGGGCGATCCGGCGCGCGTGCCGCTCCTCGCCGCTGAAGGGCGTCGCGATGAACGTGTCGATGAAGAGCACGGCCTCGTCGAGGGTGTGCTGACGCGCTCCGATCGCGATGAGGTTCGCATCGTTGTGCTCGCGCGCGAGCTTGGCGGTCGCGACGCTCCACACGAGGGCGGCCCGGGCACCGCGCACCTTGTTCGCGGCCATCTGCTCGCCGTTGCCGGACCCCCCGAACACGATCCCGAGCGCCTCGACCCCCGCCTCCTGGTCGCGCACGACCGCGCGCGCCGCGTTGATGCAGAACGACGGGTAGTCGTCGACGGGGTCGTAGCTCGTCGGGCCGTGGTCGACGACCTCGTGGCCCGCCTGGGCGAGGTGCTCGCGCAGGTCGGAGCTGAACTCGAGTCCCGCGTGGTCCGTGCCGATGTGGATGCGCATGGCGCCCAGTCTAGAAGCGCGCCCGCGCCGCCCACCCGGGTCAGGGGCCGAGCGCCGCGGCACGACCGAGAGGCTCAGTCGAACTGCGGGCCGCGCGTGCGCGAGCGCTTGAGCTCGAAGAACCCGTCGTAGGACGCGACGGCGACGACGCCGTCCCACAGCGCGACCGCGGCCTCGCCCTTCGGAGCGGGCGAGATGACGGGCCCGAAGAACGCGGTCCCGGCGACGGCGATGACGGGCGTGCCGACGTCCTGTCCCACGCGGCCGATGCCGTCCTCGTGGCTCGCACGCAGCTGCGCGTCGAACTCGTCGCTGTCCGCGTACCGCGCGAAGTCGGCGGGCAGGCCGACCTCCTCGAGCGCTCCCGCGAAGATCGCGTCCTGGTCCTTCTCGCGCCCCGGGTGGATGCGCGTGCCGAGCGCGTCGTAGAGGGGCTTGACGATCGCCTGCCCGTGCAGCGCCTGCGCAGCCGCTACGAGCCGCACGGCGCGCAGGAGCCGCGGACGGCGCTCCGCGTGCTCGGGCCGGTCCTCGTTGAGGATCGCGAGGCTCATGAGGTGCCACGTGACGTCGAGCGGGCGGTGGCGGGCGACCTCGTCCACCCACCGCGACGCCATCCAGGCCCACGGGCACGCAGGATCGAACCAGAAGTCCACGGCGACGCGCTCGAGCGTCTCGCCGGAGGCCACGGACGCGTCGGATCCCGTGGAGGCTGCTGTGCTGGAGGTCACCGTCCCAGCCTACGGCGACGCGAGCCGCGCGAGTCCCCCGCGGCTCTGGATTCCGGCTCCCGCCGGTGGCACACTGGAGTCGAGAGCTCTCCGACGGAGGTGTGCGATGTCTTCCCTGTCGACCCCCGATGTCCTGCCGGTGCTCACACCCGGCCGCCACCGGACCCGCCGCAACGGCGCGTGCTTCATGGAGTACGCCTCCTACCTCGCGGGCGAACGCTGGAGCGACAGCCCGGCGTGCACGGATCCCGTGCTCGCGCACCTCGCACGACTCGTCAACGACGTCGTGCCCGCTCGCGATCGCGCACGGCTCGTCCCGCTCATCCCGTCGGTCATCGGCCTCACCGGCGCGCCCCGGCGCATCGGCCTCGCCGTCGCCGTGCGCGCCGCGACCGCGGCGCTGCCGATCGCGGCGGAGACGCGCCAGCGCGCGATCGCGGTCGGCCTGCTCACGATCGAGCACGCCCTCGTGTCCGGCGACCCGGAGGAGGACGAGCTGCGGGAGCGCATCGCGGAGATCCTCGAGCGCGCCCCGCACGCGACGCGCTGGGCACGCGGCTTCCGTGAGGGCGCGGCGGGATCGCTCGGCGTGTCCCTCGACCGCGTGCTCGGTCGCCTCACCCAGCTGTCCGTGCTCGGCATCGCCGACGCGTGCGTGCCCGACGCCGGGGACCGGCTCGTCTCCCTGCTCGCGAACGCGATCACCGACGCGGAGCACGTCGTCCGCCGCGAGCGCCGCGCCCCGGCGCCCGCCCCGGCGCCGCGCGAGACCGCGCGCACGGCGCCGCGCGCGCCCGTCGGCGTCTGAGCCGGGCCGCTCCGAGGACGCGCGGATAGGCTGGACGCGTCGCGCGCATCCGCGCCCCGTCCGCCGTTCCCGCAAGGAGTCGCTGTGCCCGGAGAGAACCTCACCCGCCTCGAAGCGCAGGAGCGCAAGGCGATCCTCGACGTCGAGAGCTACGACGTCGAGATCGACCTGACGAAGGGTGCTGAGGTCTTCGGATCCCACACGGTCGTGCGCTTCTCGGCGCGGCCCGGGGCCTCGACGTTCATCGACGCGTTCACGCGCACGATCCGCTCGATCGTGCTCAACGGCCGCGAGCTCGATCCGCACGAGGTCGCCGACCGGGTGCGCATCCGCCTCGACGGCCTGCAGAAGCACAACGTGCTCGAGGTCGACGCGGACGCCGAGTACACGAACACGGGCGAGGGCCTGCACCGCTTCGTCGACCCCGTCGACGGCGAGGTCTACCTGTACACGCAGTTCGAGGTGCCGGACAGCCGGCGCATGTTCGCCGTCTTCGAGCAGCCGGACCTCAAGGCGACGTTCTCCTTCCACGTCACCGCCCCTGCGGACTGGACGGTCGTGAGCAACTCCCCCACGCCCGAGCCCGTGCCGACGGACGAGGCGAACGCGACGTGGCACTTCCCGCCCACGCCGCGGCTGTCGAGCTACGTGACCGCGCTCATCGCGGGCCCCTACCGCTCGGCGCACAGCGAGCTCACGAGCACGGACGGCCGCACGATCCCGCTCGGCGTCTACGCCCGCGCCTCGCTCTTCGACCACCTCGACCCCGACTACATCTTCGAGAAGACGCGGCAGGGCTTCGCCTTCTACGAGAGCCTCTTCGACTACCCGTACCCGTTCGAGAAGTACGACCAGCTCTTCGTGCCCGAGTTCAACGCGGGCGCGATGGAGAACGCGGGCGCGGTCACCTTCACGGAGACGTACGTCTTCCGCTCGAAGGTCACCGACGCCATCCGGGAGCGCCGCGTCGTCACGATCCTCCACGAGCTCGCGCACATGTGGTTCGGCGACCTCGTGACGATGAAGTGGTGGAACG
>JAATFA010000103.1 GCA_015655445.1 Actinomycetales bacterium
AGCCTCCATGACCGAGCTCACCGCGACCACCCCCACCATCGACGAGGCGGTGATACTCCCCGAGATCACCGCCGCCTAAACTAACAACAGCTGATCATCGCAACGAAGCGAAAGACCACCACTCAAACGGACGCGGCCTCGGCAGCTGGCCTCTCGGCGGACCCATGGCCTCCGGCGACCAGCCGCTCGGGTACTCCGGCGTCGATCCGCTCGAGGCCGTGCGGGCCGTCGAACGCGGCATCGAGGGCGGCGTGACGCTCGTCGACACCGCGGATGTGTACGGCACGGGGCAGGCGGAGCGGCTGCTCGCGCCCGTGCTCGCCGCGCATCCCGACGTCGCGGTCGCGACGAAGTTCGGCAACACCTACGACGAGCGGTCACGTCAGCTCACCGGCACGGACGTGACGCCCCGCTACATCCGCTGGGCCGTGGAGCAGTCGCTGCGCCGGCTCGGGCGCGACCGCGTCGACCTCTACCAGCTCCACACGCCGGACATCTCCCGCGCGCAGGCCGAGGACGTGCTCGAGACCCTCGAGGGGCTCGTCGATGCCGGCACGATCGCGTGGCACGGGGTGAGCACCGACTCGCCGGAGCTCGCCGAGCCGTTCGTCGCCGGCCCGCACTGCACGGCCCTGCAGATCGAGCTCAACGTGCTCGACGACAATCCCGCGATGCTCGAGCTGTGCGAGCGCGAGGACCTCGCCGCCCTGTGCCGCTCCCCGCTCGCGATGGGCCTGCTCGGCGGCCGCTACGACGCCGCGAGCCGTATCCCCGCCGACGACGTGCGCGGCCGCCAGCCCGAGTGGATGCGGTGGTTCGCCGACGGCGCCCCCGCGCCCGCGTACCTCGAGATGCTCGATCGCGTGCGCGCCGAGCTGACCGCCGAGGGCCGCCCGCTCGCGCGCGGGGCGCTCGCGTGGATCTGGGCGCGATCGGAGCGCACGATCCCGCTGCCGGGCTTCCGCGACGAGCGGCAGGTCGAGGACCATCTCGCGGCGCTCGAGGAGGGGCCGTTGCCCGCGGAGCGGTTCGCCGCGATCGAGCGCGTCCTGCGCCCGGCCTGACCGCCGCGCGTCAGAACAGCTGGCGCAGGTTGGCGCGCGCGAGGTCGATGAGCTCGTCGCCGCGGCCGGACAGCACGGTGCGGATCGCGTAGAGGGTGAAGCCCTTCATCTGCTCGGCCGTGATCGACGGCGGCATCGAGAGCTCCTGCCTCTCCGTGACGACGTCGAGCAGCGCGGGGCCGTCGTGCGCGAGGAGCTCCGCGATCGCGTCGCGGAGCTCGGACGAGCGGTCGACGCGGCGGCCGTGGATGCCGAGCGCCTCCGCGACGGCCGCGAAGTCCGGGTTGACGAGCTCCGTGCCGTAGTTGACGAACCCGGCCGCCTTCATCTCGAGCTCGACGAAGTTGAGCGACGAGTTGTTGAAGACGACGAGCTTGACCGGGAGGGCGTTCTGGGTGAGCGTGATGAGCTCGCCGAGGAGCATCGCGAGCCCGCCGTCCCCCGCGAGCGCGATCACCTGGCGCCCCGGGTGCGCGGCCTGCACGCCGACCGCGTGCGGCAGGGCGTTGGCCATCGATCCGTGCGTGAACGAGCCGATGAGCCGTCGCCTGCCGTTCATCGTGAGGTAGCGGGCGGCCCACACGACGGGCGAGCCGACGTCGGGGATGAAGATCGCGTCGTCCGCGGCGAGCTCGTCGACGAGGCGCGCGACGTACTGCGGGTGGATGGGCGCGCCGTCGCGCGCGGGCGCGGCGAGCTCGTCGAGACGCGCGCGCGTCCTCGCGTAGTGGTCGCGCGCGTCCGCGAGGTGGTCGCGCGAGGACCTGCGCTCGACGAGCGGCAGGAGCGCCGCCGCCGTCTCCTTCACGTGGCCGACGAGGCCGAGGTCGACCGGATGCCGGCGGCCGAGCTGCTCGCCGCGCACGTCGACCTGGATCGTCGTCGCCCGCTCCGGGTAGAACTGCCGGTAGGGGAAGTCGGTGCCGAGCATGAGGAGGGTGTCGGCGCTCTCCATCGCCCGGTAGCCGGAGGCGAACCCGAGCAGGCCTGTCATGCCGACGTCGAACGGGTTGTCGTACTCGATGAACTCCTTGCCGCGCAGCGCATGGACGATGGGCGCGCCCAGCGCGTCGGCGAGGGCGACGACCTCGTCGTGCGCGCCCTCGACGCCCGCGCCGGCGAGGATCGTGACCCTGCGCCCGCGTCCGAGGATCCTCGCAGCCTCGCGCAGCTCCTCGTCCGAGGGCACGATGACCGGCGACGCCGGGCGGATGACGGCGGGCCGGCCGCCCGAGCCGTCGGAGAGCGCGACGTCGCCGGGGATGACGACGACCGCGACGCCGCGCCTCTCGATCGCCGTGCGCATCGCGATCTCGAGCACGTGCGGCATCTGGCTCGGCTGCGCGACGTACTCGCAGTAGACGCTCGCCTCGCGGAACAGCTCCTGGGGGTGCGTCTCCTGGAAGTAGCCGCTGCCGATCTCGGCGGTCGGGATGTGCGCCGCGATCGCGAGCACGGGGACGCGTGAGCGGTTCGCGTCGTAGAGGCCGTTGATGAGGTGCAGGTTGCCGGGGCCGCAGCTGCCCGCCGCGACCGCGAGCCGCCCGGTCGTCGCGGCCTCCGCCGCCGCGGCGAACGCCGCGCCCTCCTCGTGGCGCACGTGCACCCAGCGCACGTGCCCGTCCTTGCGCAGCGCGTCGGTGAACGCGTTGAGCGAGTCGCCGGGGATCCCGTACACCCGCTGGACGCCGTTCGCCCGCAGCGCCGCCACCATGTCGTCCGCGATCGTCGCCATGATCCGCCTTCCTCGTCCGGCCCCCTGGGCAGTCTACGAGCGCGCGGCGAGAGGAGCCCGGGCCCGGACGGCGACGGGCGTGGGGTCGGGCGCCGCCGGGGGCTGTAGACTCCCCGCATGCGCATCGCGACCGCACAGGGTTGGTGGCCCGCCTCCTAGGCGGACCGACGCGCACACCTGCACGCACAACGACCGCCTCGTCCGTGGCGGTCGTGACGTGTACGCCGGTCCGGGGGAGCGGTCCCGAAACCCCGGGACGACCATGACCCTCCTGCACCGCCTCCTCCGCTCCGGCGGCTCCGCGCCGTTCGCCGTGCTCGCCCGCGAGGGCTCCGACGGGATCGACGTGCTCGCCGGCGACGTCGTCGACGTGCCGCGTCTCGCCGACATCCCCCTCGACGGCGCGAGCGTGCTCGCGCTCGTGCCCTTCCGCCAGGTCGTCGAGCGGGGCTTCGCCGCGCACGACGACGGCGCGCCCCTGCGCTGCCTCGTCGTGCGCGAACGCGAGCGGCTCGACCGCGGCCTCGTGCTCGACGTGCTCGGCGACCTCGAGGCGCCCACGGGTGCCCGCGGGTTCGACGTGCCCGACGAGGAGTACGCGGCGTCCGTGCGCCGTGTGCTCGAGGAGGAGATCGGACGCGGCGAGGGGTCGAACTTCGTGCTCCGCCGCACCTTCCGGGCCGTCACGAGCGTCGCGCCCGCGACGGCCGCCCTCGCGTGGTTCCGTCGACTGCTCGCGGAGGAGCGCGGCGCGTACTGGACCTTCGCCGTGCACGCCCCCGCCGCCGGGTCCGAGACGGTGACGATGGTGGGCGCGACGCCCGAGCGTCACGTCTCGGTCGCGGGCGGCGTCGTGCGCATGAACCCCATCAGCGGCACGCTGCGCCACCCGGCCGGCCCGCCCGCGCGTGAGGAGCTGCTCGCCTTCCTCGCCGACGCGAAGGAGAGCGAGGAGCTCTTCATGGTCGTCGACGAGGAGATGAAGATGATGAGCGCGGTGTGCCCGGACGGCGGACGCATCCTCGGCCCGTTCCTCAAGCCCATGTCGCGGCTCACCCACACCGAGTACGTGCTCGAGGGACGCACGTCGCTCGACGTGCGCGAGGTCCTGCGGGCGACGATGTTCGCGCCGACGGTCACCGGGTCGCCGATCGGGAACGCGTGCGCCGTGCTCGCGCGGCACGAGCGCGGGGCGCGCGGATACTACGCGGGCGTGCTCGCCCTCTTCGAGCCGGAGGCGCACGGCGGGTACGGGCTCGACGCGCCCATCCTCATCCGCACGGCGTATGTGCACGAGGACGGGCGCGTGGGCGTGCCCGTCGGCGCGACGCTCGTGCGGCACTCGGACCCGCGCAGCGAGGTCGCGGAGACGGCGGCGAAGGCGGCGGGCGTGCTCTCCGCGCTCGGCCTGCTCCCGGCGGCCGTGCCGGCCGCGAGGGGCGCGGCCGCGGCCGATGCGGTGCCGGCGGGCGCGCGCGCCGTCCCGTCCGAGGACGTCGCCGCGGCGCTCGCCCGGCGCAATCGCGCGCTCGCCCCGTTCTGGCTCGAGCCGCAGCACGCGCGCCATGCGCCGCCCTTCGCCGGTCGGGAGGCGCTCGTCGTCGACGCGGGCGACCAGTTCACGACGATGCTCGCCCACCAGCTGCGTCACCTCGGCATGGCGGCGCGCGTGCTCGGGTGGTCCGAGGCCGCGGAGGCTGCCGAGGCGCGAGGGCTCGTGGTGCTCGGCCCCGGCCCCGGCGACCCGCGCGCACACGACGACGAGCGCATCGCCGTGCTGCACCGGCTGCTCGCGGCGCGCCTCGCGGCCACGCGCCCCGTCGTCGCCGTGTGCCTGAGCCACCAGCTGCTCGCCCTCGCGGCGGGCCTTCCCGTCGAGCGGCTCGCCCGCCCGCGGCAGGGCGTGCGGATGTCCGTCGACGTGTTCGGCTCGGCCGCCGCGATCGGCTTCTACAACACGTTCGCGGCGATCGCGCCCCGGGGGGCCGTGCGCACGCCGCGCCTCGACCTCGAGATCTCCGCCGAGCCCGGCTCCCGCATCGTCTCCGCGCTGCGCGGCCCGGGCATCGCCTCCGTGCAGGGCCACCTCGAGTCGGTGCTGTCGACCGACGGCCTCCCCACGCTCGAGCGGCTCGTGCGCTGGGCGCTCGACCCGGTTGCGCGGGAGGGGCGCGAGGAGCGCGCGGCACTCGTCTCCGGGAGGAACAGCTAGGAGGCGCCCTCGTCGACGCGCGGCCGCGCGCGCGGGCACACGAGCACCTCGGCGCCGGGCGCCGCCGCCGTGGGCCATCCGCGTCGCGCGACGTGCAGGGCGTTCACGACCTCGTCTCCGCGAGGCCCTCGAGGGAGAGGCCGACGCCGAAGCGATCGCGCAGGGCGATCCGCGCGGCGTGCCAGCCGTTCATGCCGTGGACCGACGGGCCGGGCGGCGTCGAGGCCGAGCACAGGTAGAGCCCCTCGACTGGCGTGCGCCACGGCGCGGGCGAGACGACCGGACGCTTGACGAGCTGCACGAGGTCGACGGTGCCGCCCATGATCTCCCCGCCGACGTCGTTCGGGTTCCTCGCCGCGAGGTCGCGCGCCGTGCTCGACGCCGTCGCGAGGATCGTGTCGCGGAAGCCCGGGGCGAAGCGCTCGATGGCGCGCGTGATGAGCTCGGTCGCGTCGAGGTCCGAGCCGCGCGGCACGTGCGTGTACGCCCACAGGGTGTGCCGACCCGCGGGCGCGCGCGTCGGGTCGAGGACGGACGGCTGCGTCACGAGCACGTAGGGGGATGCCGGCACGCGCCCGCACGACACCTCGCGCTCGGCTGCGGCGACCTGCTCGCGCGTGCCGCCGAGGTGCACGGTGGGGGCGAGGCGCACCTCGGGGTCGGTCCATGGGACGGGCGCGGAGAGCGCGTAGTCGACCTTAGCGACGCCGTTCCCGCGGCGGAACCGCGCGAGCGCGCGACGGTATCGCGGCGGCAGGCGGTCGGCCGCGAAGCGCGCGAGGTGCTCGGGCGAGGTGTCCAGGATCGTCACGCGTGACGGCTCGAGGTCGGCGGGGGAGCGCACGTCCGTGCCGAGCACGATGCGTCCCCCGTGGGCGCGGATGTCGTCCGCGAGCGCGTCGGCGATCGCCTGCGACCCGCCGACGGGGAAGCCCCACCCGCGCGCGTGCGCGTGTGCGCCGAGCAGGAGCGCCGTGCCGGCCGTCGCGAACGACGGCGAGTCGGCGACGACGTGGCTGCCGACGCCCGTCACGAGCGCGGGCGCGACGGCGTCGCGGAAGCGCAGGCCCCACAGCAGCGTGCCCTGCTCGAGCACGCGCAGCGAGTATGCGAACGCGGCGAGCGGGTGCCGGGGCACGCGCACGAGCGACCCGGCCGTGAACTCGGCGACCGCGTCGATGCGCTCCACGAGCGGGCCGAAGAGCGCGCGCCAGGCGGGGCCATCGCGCTCGAGCCGCTCGGCCGTGCGGTCGAGGTCGCGGTAGGCGACGCCCGCCGGCCGCCCCTCGAGCGGATGCGCGTACGAGACCTCCGGCACGACGAACGGCACGCGCTCGAACAGCCCGATCGCGCGGAAGAACGGCGAGGCGAGCCCCGCCGGGTGCACGGCCGAGCACACGTCGTGACGGAAGCCGGGAAGCGTGAGCTCGGCGGTGCGGATGCCGCCGCCGATCGTGTCCGCGCGCTCGACGAGCACGACCTCGAGGCCCGCTCGCGCGAGCGTCGCGGCCGCCGCGAGCCCGTTCGGGCCGCTCCCGACGACGGTCGCGTCGATCATCCGGGCCCCCGGCCCTCGGGGGGCAGCGAGACGGGGCGCACGAGCACGCCGACATCCTCCCGCATCCACCACACGCGTCGCTCGCGACGCTCGGCGGGCGTCGCGAAGCGGTACCGGAAGACGCGCGCTCGCACCCAGCGCGGCGGAGCGCCGTCGAACGGGTCCGTGCGCAGCAGGCGCAGGGTGCGCCGGTCCGCCTGCAGGAGCCGCGTGAGGAGCACGCCGAACCAGCGGGTGTCCGGCGCCCCGAGGGCGAGGAACCACATGAGCCAGTCGAGTCGCAGGTGGTACGGCGCGAACTGCCGTGGGATCCGTCGCGGATCGCCGGGCTTGCCCTTGAACTCGTACTCGCGCCACACGGTGTCCTGCGCCGCGGGCTGCTCCGCGTCCGTGCCCTCGACGACGACCTCGAAGCGGCGCTTCGTGACGCTCCCGAAGGCGCCGTACGCGTTCACGACGTGCCAGCGGTTGAAGCTCGCGTTCATGAGCTGGTTCCGCGAGACGAGGTTGCGCGCGGGCCACCAGCTGAGCGCGACGAGGAGTGCGCTCGCCGTGAGGACGATCCCGCCGAACCACGCGGGCACGCCCGGGGCGCTCGCCTCCGCGGGGATCGCCGGCACGACCGCGTGCGCGACCGGATCGCTCACCGCCGCGAACGCGAGCACGATCGTGAGCACGTTGAGCCACGCGAAGTTGCCGGTGAGCACGAGCCAGAGCTGGGTGAGCACGACGATCGCCGCCGCGACGCTCGCGATCGGCTGCGGGGCGAAGAGGAGGAACGGCACGACCAGCTGCGCGACGTGGTTCCCGAGCGCCTCCGCGCGGTGGGCCCAGCGCGGCAGGAGGTGGGCGTAGCGGCTCAGGGGGTTGGGCATGGGCTGCGTCTCGTGGTGGTAGTAGAGCGCCGTGAGGTCTCGCCACGACCGGTCGCCGCGCATCTTGATGAGGCCCGCGCCGAACTCGAGGCGGAACACGAGCCACCGGACGAGCCAGACGACCGTCACGGGGGGCGCGGCCTGGCTCGAGCCGAGGAAGGCGACCGTGAAGCCCGCCTCGAGCAGGAGGCTCTCCCATCCGAAGCCGTAGAACGTCTGCCCGACGGTGACGATCGACAGGTAGGCGCCCCACATGAGAAGGAAGAGCACGAGCGGGAGCCACGCCGGGCCGAGCTGCGGCGCGCCGGCGACGAGGGCGGCCGCGACCACCGCCCCGCCCCACGCGATCGCGAGGAGCATCCGGTCCGAGTAGCGCCAGCGGAAGATCGTGGGCTGGCGGCGCGCGTACGTCGTCCGCAGGAAGTCGGGCACCGGCAGCAGCCCGCGCTCGCCGAGGAGCGCCGGGAACTGCGCCGCCGTCGAGAGGAAGGCGATGAGGTAGATCGCCGCCGTGCCGCGCTGGAGCACCTCGCGCGCGAACTCGTAGTCCCCCGCCCCGAGCCAGTCCATCCTCGTCTCCCGCATCCACCGTACGGCCGGGCGCGGGACGCGTCGACCGTCGCGGGCAAGCCGCGAGCATGCTGACGGTCCGGGTCGTGGTCCTGGTCCGGGCGCGGGGGCCGTGAGAGCGTGGAGGCATGGCCGATGACGTGCAGGACGAGCCCGTCCAGGAGGGTGCGGGAGAGGCGAGCGAGGACGAGCGCGTGCGGGGGCTGCTCGTGCAGGTCGCCGCCGACCTGCGGACGCGACCGGACGAGGACGCCGTCGCGGTCGTGCGGCAGCGGCTCGGCGACCTCGGCATCGAGAGGTCCGACGCCGAGATCGAGCGGCTCGTGCGCGACCTGCCCGATCCGGACGATCGCGGCAACGCGAACCCCGGGGTGCGCTGAGGACATGGCCCGTGACGCGGTCGTGCTGACCGTCGACGGCCCGCACGGCGAGCGCGCGGTGCGCATCTCGAGCCCCGATCGCGTGCTCTGGCCGCGGCTCGGCATCACCAAGCTCGATCTCGCCCGCTACCTCGTGAATGTCGGGCAGGCGTTCGTGGCCGCGAACGGCGATCGGCCCATCTCCCTGCAGCGCTTCCCGCAGGGCATCGAGGGCGAGCAGTTCTTCTCCAAGAACCCGCCCCGCGGCGCGCCCGAATACGTGCGCTCGGTCGTCGTGCGCTACCCGAGCGCGCGGGCGCACCCGCAGCTCGTCATCGACGAGCCCGCGGGCGCCGTGTGGGCGGCGCAGATGAACACGATCGTCTTCCACCCCTGGCCCTCGCGCGCGGAGCGCTCGGACGACCCCGACGAGCTGCGCATCGACCTCGACCCGCAGCCCGGCACGGAGTTCGAGCATGCGGTCCCGGCGGCGATCGAGCTGCGGGCGGTGCTCGCCGAGGCGGGTCTCACGGCCTTCCTCAAGACCTCCGGCAACCGCGGCATCCACGTCTTCGCACCCATCGAGCCCTCGCACGAGTTCCTCGACGTGCGCCACGCGGTCATCGCCGCGGCGCGCGAGCTCGAGCGCCGCATGCCTGACCGCGTGACGACGGCGTGGTGGAAGGAGGAGCGCGGGGCGCGCGTCTTCGTCGACTTCAACCAGGCCAACCGCGACCGGACGATCGCGGGAGCGTACAGTCCGCGCGCGCTGCCGCACGCTCCCGTCTCGTGCCCGCTGGAGTGGGACGAGCTCGAGTCGACGGACCCGCGCGAGCACACCGTGCTCACGGTGCCGGAGCGCCTGCGGGCGACGGGCGACCCGTGGGCGCGCATGCACGAGCGCCCCGGGCGCATCGACGTGCTCCTGCGGTGGTGGGAGCGCGATCTCGCCGACGGGCTCGGGGAGCTGCCGTTCCCGCCGGACTACCCGAAGATGCCGGGAGAGCCTCCGCGCGTGCAGCCGAGCCGTGCCCTCTCCACGGCGGAGAGGGCACGGCCGGGCGGGCGCGAGGGGTGGGCGGGTCAGGCGAGCACGCGCTCGAGGTCGTAGGCGACGGGGCGCTCGAGCTGCTCGAACGTGCACGAGCGGGGGTCGCGATCCGGTCGCCAGCGCACGAACTGGGCGGTGTGCCGGAACCGCGAGCCCTCCATCTGGTCGTAGCGCACCTCGAGCACGCGCACGGGCTCGAGGCGGACGAAGGAGACGTCCCTGCCCGAGGAGAACCGGCTCCGCTCCGTCTGACCGGTCACGACCTCGCCGTGCTCGTCGCGCGCGACGAACGGCTCGAGCTCGTCGACGAGCTCGAGCCGACGCGCGTCGGTGAAGGCGGAGGCGCCGCCGACGGCGTGCAGCGCGCCGTGCTCGTCGTAGAGGCCGAGCAGGAGCGAGCCGACGCCGCGCCCGCCCGAGTGGCGCCGGTAGCCGAGGAGCACGACGTCCGCCGTGCGGTGGTGCTTCGTCTTGAGCATGACGCGCCGTCCCGGGGAGTAGCGGGCCTCGAGCGGCTTCGCGACGACGCCGTCGAGCCCCGCGCCCTCGAACTCGACGAGCCAGCGGCGCGCGAGGGCGACGTCGCGCGTGATCCGGGTCACGTGGATCGGGTCGTCGAGGTCGCGCACGGCCTCCTCGAGCGCCGCACGCCGCTCCCGGAAGGGGCGGTCGAGCATGCTCTCCTCGCCGCGCGCGAGGAGGTCGAACGCGACGAAGCTCGCGGGCGTCTCGTGCGCGAGCCGGCGCACGCGGCTCTCCGCCGGATGGATGCGCTGGGAGAGCGCCTCCCAGTCCAGACGCTCGCGCCCCGGCTCGCCCGTGCGCACGACGATCTCCCCGTCGAGCGCGACGGGACCGCGCACCTGGCGCCGGAACGCGTCGACGAGCTCGGGGAAGTATCGCGTGAGCGGCTTCGATCCGCGGCTGCCGAGCTCGACGTGCTCGCCGTCGACGTACGCGATCGCGCGGAAGCCGTCCCACTTGGGCTCGTAGGCCAACCCTCCGGGCACCGCGTCCGGCTCGGGCACGCCGTCGGTAGCCTTCGCGAGCATGGGCGCCACGGGGTCGGCTGCGGAGGGGAGCATGCAGCGATCCTGCCCCGTCTCGAGCCGACGGAGCACGGGGCACGCGATACTCCCGCGGAAGGCGGAGGCGTCCCGTGCCCCTCCCGGCCGGGGCGTAGCATGGGAGCAATTCGTGCATGAGGCCTGGACTTGGGCTTCGCGATCCGATTCGACACCGCACCCCGTCCGCATTGGTGTCCGCCCCATGGCCTCTCGCGTCCTCGCATCCCCGTCCGCCTCCGCTCCCGCCGTCGAGCCGACCGTCGTCCGCGCCGCCCTCGACCGTCTCGAGGGCGGGGATCCCGTGACGCCGGAGGACGCGGCGGTCCTGTTCTCGGCCCGTGGCGGGGAGCTCGACCAGCTCACCGCGATCGCGTCGCGACTGCGCGACGAGGGGCTCGAGCACGCGGGGCGGCCCGGGGTCATCACCTACTCCAAGAAGGTCTTCCTCCCGATCACGCACCTGTGCCGCGACCGGTGCCACTACTGCATCTTCGTCGAGACGCCCGGCAAGCTCGCTCGCACGGGCAAGGCGCCCTTCCTCTCGCCCGAGCGCATCCTCGAGGTCGCCGAGCAGGGCGCGGCGCTCGGCTGCAAGGAGGCGCTCTTCACGCTCGGCGACCGGCCCGAGGACCGCTGGCCGATCGCGCGCGCGTGGCTCGACGAGCACGGGTACGCCTCGACGCTCGACTACGTGCGCGACATGGCGGTGCTCGTGCTCGAGCGCACGGGCCTGCTGCCGCACCTGAACCCGGGCGTCATGACGTGGGCGGAGATGCAGCGGCTCAAGCCCGTCGCGCCCTCGATGGGGATGATGCTCGAGACGACCTCGCGCCAGCTCTGGGCTGAGAGGGGCGGCGTGCACTTCGGATCCCCGGACAAGGACCCCGAGCTTCGCCTGCGCGTGCTCGAGGACGCCGGCCGCTCCCGCATCCCCTTCACGACGGGCGTGCTGCTCGGCATCGGCGAGGACGACGCGGAGCGCGCCGACGCGCTCTTCTCGATCCGCGCCGCGCACGAGCGCCACGGTCACGTGCAGGAGACGATCGTGCAGAACTTCCGCGCGAAGCCGGGCACGGCGATGCAGAACGAGTCGGACCTCGCTCTGCAGGAGTACGTCGCGGCGGTCGCGGTCGCGCGCGTCGTGCTCGGATCCTCGGCGCGCGTGCAGGCGCCGCCGAACCTCACCGACGCGCGCGAGCTGCGCATGCTCGTGCGCGCCGGCATCGACGACTGGGGCGGTGTGAGCCCGCTCACGCCGGACCATGTGAACCCGGAGCGCCCGTGGCCGCAGCTCGACGAGCTCGCGCGGCTCACGGCCGAGGCCGGCTTCGAGCTGCGTGAGCGGCTCACGGCGCACCCGCACTACGTGCGGGAGGGGGAGCCGTGGATCGACCGTCGCGTGCTGCCCGCCGTGCACGCGCTCGCGGACGCCTCCGGCCTCGCCGACGAGGCGGCTCCCGTGCTCGGTCGTCCGCTCGGAGGCGTGCCGCGGTTCGCGCCGCCCGCCGTGCTCGGCGGGGAGGTCGCGGCGATCCTGCGGAAGGCGGAGCGCGACCCCGCGGGGCTCGCCGACCACGAGTACGCGGCCCTGCTCGAGGCCGACGGCGCGGCGCTCGACGCGCTCGCGGCGCTCGCGGACGACGTGCGCCGCTCCACGCTCGGCGAGACGGCGACGTTCGTCGTCAACCGCAACATCGACTCCTCGCTCCTCTCCGCGGAGGCCCGCCCGCCTGTGCCCGGACGTCGCGGGACGCTCACGGTCGGGGCCGCGGGCGACCTCGCCGACGAGGCGGCGGATCTCGGCGCGACCGAGGTGTGCATCCAGGGCGCCGTCCCGCGCGAGCTGCCGGCCACGGCGTACCTCGATCTCGTGCGCGAGGTCAAGAGGCGCCGTCCCGGGCTCCACGTGCACGCCTATCGTCCCGTCGAGGTCGCCGACGCCGCCGCGCGTCTCGGCGTGACGCGTCGCGAGCTCCTGCTCGCCCTGCGGGAGGCCGGCGTCGACACCGTGCCGGGGACGGGCGCGCGCGTGCTCGACGACGGCATCCGCTCGGTGCTCTCCGGCGGCACGGAGCTGTCCGTCGCGGAGTGGGTCGAGCACATCGTCACGGCGCACGAGCTCGGGCTGCGCTCGACCGCGACGCTCGTCTACGGATCGCTCGAGACATCCGTGCAGCAGGTCGCGCACCTGCGGACGCTCGCGCGGATCCAGGACCGCACGGCGGGCTTCACGGAGTTCATCGCGATGCCGTTCCTGCCCGCGGAGGCGCCCGCGGCCGTGCGCGCTCTCGCGCGCCCTGGACCCTCGGTGCGGGAGTCCCGCGCGCTGCACGCGGTCGCGCGGCTGCTGCTGTCGGGCCGCATCGACCACGTGCAGGTCGCGTGGACGAAGCTCGGCCTCGGCGTCGCGACTCTGCTCCTGCGCGGCGGTGCGGACGACCTGGGCGGCGCGCTGCTCGACGGGCGCCGCCGGCCCGACGCCGGTCCCGAGTCGGGGCTCGAGCTCACGGTCGACGACTTCGAGCGGCTCGCGCACGAGCTCGGCCGCGAGCCGCGGCAGCGCACGACGACGTACGAGCCCGTGCCGGAGGAGCGCACGCGCGCGGCGCGGCTCGCGGGCCGCAGCGCGCCCCCTCCGGGAGGCTCGGTGCGGCGCGAGCTGCCGCTCGCGGTCGCGGGGTAGCGGGCGTGGGACGCGTCGACGTCCGCGCGTGGTCGCTCGCCGTGGAGGGCGCGACCGTGCGCAGCACCGAGACCCCGTCGGGGCCGGCGGAAGCGGAGGGCGAGGCGCGGCCGGCGGAGCCCGTGGTCGTGCTGCTCCCCGACGCGGGTATGCGCGCGCACGAGGAGTTCTCCTTCCTGCTGACCGTCCTCGGCCGTCGCCGGCGTGCGATCGCCCTCGACGTGGAGCCGATCGAGCGCGCCGAGGAGGCCGTGGACGCGTTCGCACGGCTCGTGCGCGCCACCCGCGGGGCCATCGACGCGATCGCGCCCGCCGCCCCCGTCGCCCTCGTCGGGCACGGGCTCGGCGCCGCCGTCGCGACCGCGATCGCCGCGGACGAGGGGAGGGTCGTGGCTCTCGTGCTCGTCGCCGGATGGCTCGCACCGAGCGAGCGCACGCGCGTCCTCGCGCGCGCGTGGACGACCCTGCACGAGGAGGGCTCCGCCGCGCTCGCCGACCTCGACGCCCTCCTGCTGCTCGGCGCGCCCCACCTCGAGGAGCGCGGCCGCGAGGGCCTCTCGCGCACGCTCGACGTTCGCGCGCGCGACGGCATCGCGATGCTCGGCTGCGTCGACCTGCGGGCCGCCGCGGACCGCGTGCGCGCGCCCGCGCTCGTCGTCGGCTGCGCGCGCGACGCGATCGTGCCCGAGGCGGAGAGCCGTGCGCTCTTCGCCGCGATCGCGGACTCGCGCTACGCGCGCGTCGACAGCGGCCACGCCGTGCTCGCGGAGCGTCCCGCCGAGCTCGGGAGGCTCGTCGAGGAGTTCGTGCGCTGTCCCGAGGGCCGTCGCGCGGGCGCCGTGCTCGAGGGGATGCGTCCGTGAGCGCGGCGCGCGCCGGCCACGAGGACGTCGAGGTGCTCGTCGTGGGCGCCGGGTTCGCGGGCATCGGCCTCGGCATCCGCCTCGCGCGCGCGGGACGCCGCTCGTTCGCGATCCTCGAGCGCGCGGAGGAGGTGGGCGGCACGTGGCGCGACAACCGGTACCCGGGCGTCGCGTGCGACATCCCCTCCCACCTCTACTCGTTCTCGTTCCGGCCCAAGCCCGACTGGTCGCGCGTCTTCGCGCCCGGCGACGAGATCCGCGAGTACCTGCGGGAGTGCGTGCGGGAGGAGGGGATCGGCCCCCACGTCCGTCTCGGCACGGAGGCCCTCGAGGCGCGCTGGGACGAGGAGGAGGGCCGCTGGCGCGTGCGGACGAACCGCGGCGACTGGCGCGCGCGCGTCCTCGTGCTCGCCGCCGGCCGGCTCGCCGACCCGCGCGTGCCCGACCTGCCGGGTCTCGCCGCCTTTCCCGGCCGCTCCTTCCACTCGGCGCGCTGGCCCGAGGGCGCGAGCGTCGCGGGCGCGCGCGTGGGCGTCGTCGGCACGGGGGCGTCCGCCGTGCAGCTGCTCCCGCACGTCGTGCGCGAGGCGGCGGACGTCGTCGTCTTCCAGCGCAGCGCGCCCTACGTCGTGCCCCGTCGCGACCGGGTCTACTCGCGGGAGGAGCGCGAGCTCTT
Organism: Actinomycetales bacterium; assembly: GCA_015655445.1. Lineage (GTDB taxonomy): Bacteria > Actinomycetota > Actinomycetes > Actinomycetales > Microbacteriaceae > Diaminobutyricimonas. Next base: position 14,714 of record JAATFA010000103.1, read on the forward strand.
CGCGCGCGACCCGGACGCCCTTCCGGAGCTCCGATCGCGCCTGTTCTGGAGGGCCGAGGAGGCGTTCCCGCAGCGCCTGGGGGCGCCGGGGCGCATCGACGCGCTGCGCGACCTCGCACGCTCGCACCTCGAGTCGCACGTCGCCGATCCCGTGCTGCGTGCCGCCCTCACTCCCGACTACGAGATCGGGTGCAAGCGCGTGCTGCTCTCCGACGACTACTACGCGGCGCTGCAGGAGCCCCACGTGCGCCTCGAGCCGAGCGCCCTCGAGCGCGTCGAGGGCCTGCGCGCGATCGCCGCGAGCGGGCGCGCGCACGAGCTCGACGTGCTCGTCTTCGCGACGGGTTTCCAGTCGACGCGGCCGCCCTACGCGCGACGTGTCGTGGGTCGGCGCGGCGAGCTGCTCTCCGAGCACTGGTCGCACGGGATGCGCGCCTACGCCTCGACGGTCGTGCACGGCTTTCCGAACATGTTCGTCCTCGACGGTCCGAACGCGAGCCTCGGGCACAACTCCGCGATCTTCATGATCGAGACGCAGGTCGAGTACGTGCTCGGCGCGCTCGCGCACCTGGACGCCTCCGCTCGGCCGCTCGAGGTGAGCGCGGAGGCGGAGGACGCCTACACGCGCGAGATCGACGCCGCGAGCGCCGACACGGTGTGGGTGCGCGGGGGCTGCACGAGCTGGTATCGCGACGAGTCGAGCGGGCGGCTCACGCTCCTGTGGCCCGACTTCGCGTACGCGTTCCGAGACCGCAACGGGCGCTTCGATCCGTCCCCGTTCGTGCCGGACGCGGCGCCCGTCGTGGCCGCCGCGTCCGGATGAGGGGGTCGGCGCGCTAGGGCTGGCCCTCCTCGCTGTACGGCGTCTCGCCCGTCTCGTCGTCGGGCGCCGGGCGGCCGAGCCCTCCGAGGAGGTCGCGCCCTATGCGCTCCACGGGCGAGCCGCCCTCCTCCTCGTCGTGCGTGATCGCGCCGCCGTCGTCGCCCTCGAGCCCGGGCGCGAGGCCGTTCGTCTGGTCGAAGTCCCCGATCGGCTCGTCGCTCGTCGGATCGCTCATGGCCCGCTCCTCCTTCGTTGCGGTCGCCCTCGCGGGCGATGCAGTCGCCGCCGGGGCGGCTCGGCGGCGCGCGGCCGCCGCTCCCTGTCGGCTCGTGGGGACGCTGCGTCCCCCGCCTCGACGCTAGGCCGCCGCGGGTGGATGGTCCAGGGAGGTGGGAGTCGGCCGAGCGCCGTCCGGGCGCGCGGTGAGGGAGGCGGGCGAGGGGGTGGGCGGCGTCAGTGCATGCCGCCGTGGACGGCCGCTGCCTCGTTCTCGGGGCGCCGGACGAAGGGCACGAGCACGACGACGGCGAGCGAGATGATCGCGCCCGCGAGGAACGCCGCCTGGAAGCCGCCCGTCTGCGCGGCGACGGGCGACGCGCCGCTGCCGCCGAGGGCGACGCTGCGGGCGGTGAGGATCGTCACGTAGAGGGCCGTGCCGGCGGCGCCCGCGAGCTGCTGCGACGTGCCGAGGATCGCGGAGCCGTGCGAGTACAGGTGCGGCGTGAGCGAGCCGAGGCTCGCCGTGAAGAGCGGCGTGAAGAGCAGGGCGAGCCCGACGGAGAGGCCGATGTGGGCGGCGAGCACCCACCAGATCGACGTGTGCTCGCCGAAGAGCGCCATGCCGCCGAGCGAGAGGCTCAGGATGATGGATCCCGGCACGAGGAGCACGCGCGGGCCGAGCCGGTCGTACACGCGGCCGACAAACGGCGCGAGCAGCCCCATGATGAGCCCTCCCGGCAGCAGGAGCAGGCCCGTCTCGAGGGTCGAGATGCCGAGCACGTCCTGCGTGTAGATCGGCAGCACGATGAGCGTGCCGAGCATCGTGAGGAAGCCGACGCCCATCGCGGCGAGGCCGAGCGCGTAGGTGGGGGAGCCGAACACGCGCAGGTCGAGGAGCGCGTCGTCGCGCCGCTGCAGGCGGCGCTGCCGCAGCACGAACAGCACGAGGGCCACGATGCCGACGACGAGCGGGATCCACGGCGAGACGGTCGCGGTGCCCTGGGCCTGCTCGCCGAAGCTGCTGAGCCCGTACACGAGCCCGCTGAAGCCGAAGGCGGAGAGGATGACGGAGGGGATGTCGACGGGCACGGAGCGCGTCTCGGTGACGTTGGGCACGCGCAGGGCGCCGAGCACGAGCGCGGCCGCGGCGATCGGCAGCACGATCCAGAACATCGCGCGCCAGTCGAAGACCGTGAGGATGAGTCCGGAGATCGCGGGGCCGATCGCGGGGGCGACGGAGATGACGATCGAGATGTTGCCCATGACGCGGCCGCGCGAGGAGGGCGGCACGAGCGTCATGACGGTCGTCATGAGCAGCGGCATCATGATCGCCATGCCCGTCGCCTGCACGACGCGCCCGACGACGAGCACGCCGAAGCCCGGCGCGGACGCGCACACGAGCGTGCCGAGCGTGAAGGCCGTCATCGCGATGAGGTAGATCGTGCGTGTGCTCAGGCGCTCGAGCAGGAAGCCCGTGATGGGGATGACGACGGAGGTCGTGAGCAGGTACGCGGTCGTGAGCCATTGCCCGGAGCTCGGCTCGATGGACAGGTCGTCCATGATGCGCGGGAGGGCGACGCCCATGATCGTCTCGTTGAGGATGACGACGAACGTCGAGACGAGCAGGAGCCCGATGACGAGACGATTGCGGGCGGAGACGGCGGCGTCCTCGGCCGCGGGCGGGGTGATGGCGATCGGCGTCGTGTCGGTCACGGTCGTCTCCTAGCGGCGGGGCGGAAGGGGTGCGGTGCGAGGCGTCGTCGCCCCGCGCGGGGCGAGAAGTGGACAGTGTTCCTCGTCGCCCTCACAGTAGCCCAACCCGCGGACGCTCAAAACATTCCGACTTTCCCGCGCGCGGGAATTGTGCGGCCCCATCAGGCGTTTGTCCCTAGACGAGCACTGGACGCGCGTCGTGCGCGCCCGGATTCGCCAGAAGGAGGAGGTCGAGATGGGACGGACCACCGAGGAGTTCGAGACGGACACCGGCTCGATCGTCACCTACCGCAAGCATCTCAACGGGGGCGGCATGGTCGCCCAGAAGTCCCGTGTGGACCGCAGCGCGTACATCGCGCGGGGAGCGTACGTCGAGGCGGGCGCCCAGGTGGGCGCGTCCTCGTGGATCGGCTCGGGGAGCTGGATCGACGCCGACGCCGTCATCGGCCAGGGCGTCGTGGTGGGGCAGAACGTGCACGTCGGACGCGGCGCGCGCGTCGGCGCGACCGCGCGCGTGGGAAGCAATGCGCGCATCGGCGCGGGCGCGACGCTCGCGCCCGGCGCCCGCGTCGGTCAGGACGTGCGCGTGCGCGAGGGCGCGACGGTCGAGGCGCCCGCGCGGCGCTCGATGAGCCGCGCTGCGTGACGACGAGCGGACGGGGCGGACGGCGGGGACACCCTCAGGGTGTCCCCGCCGTCGCGTTCCCGGGTCGCGGCGGCTCGACGGCCGCCCTCCCGCCTCCCGTCCGGGGCCACACGACGACGGCGAGGATCGCGGCGAGCAGGTAGATGCAGCCCTGCACCTCGAGGAGCGGCACGACGCCGGCGGGCGTCGCGAGGGCTCCAGCGGCGGCGATGCCGACCCCCTGCCCGACGGCGGCGACCGCTCCCGCGGCGGCGAAGCCGCTGCCGCGCCGGTCGCGCGGCAGGATCCGCTGGAGCGTGCTCGTGAGCGCGGTCGCCATGAGCAAGCCCGGCGCGCCGACGAGGGCGAAGAGCACGACGTAGGGGAGCGCGGCCGTCGTGACGAGCGGCAGGTTCCAGATCAGGAGCGAGAGCCCGCCGAAGGCCGCGATGCTGCCGGCGGCGAGCGGGCGGTCGCCCGCGCGCCCGGCGACGGCGAGGACGGCTCCCGCGACGAGCGCTCCCACGGCCTGCACGCCGCGCAGGAGCCCGACCTCGGTCTCGCCGCCGTGCAGGGGCCCCGTCACGAACAGCACGAAGAGCACCACGAACATCCCCTGCGCGACCGAGGCGACGAGGTCGACGGCGAGCACGGAGCGCACGCCCGGCACGAGGAGGGCCGCGAGCATGCGCGAGCGCGCGGGACCGCTCGCGGCGGTCGGCGGCCCTCCGCGCGGGAGGGTCGCGAGCACGGCCGCGGAGACGAGGAAGGTCGCGAGGTCGACCGCGACGACGAGGGGCAGCCCGCCCACGGCGAGGAGGACGCCGCCCGCGGGGCCGCCGACGAGGCGGGCGAGGTTCTCTCCCGCTCCCGCGAGCGCGTTCGCCGACGTGAGCTCGTGCGCCGCGACGAGCTCGGGCAGCAGGGCGTTCCGCGCGGGCACGAAGAGCGCGCCGAGCGCGGACTCGACGGCGATGACGGCGTAGACGACGGGGAGCGAGCGCGCGGTCGCGGGCACCGCGAGCGGAACGAGCGCGAGCGCGTGCGCGAGTGAGACGAGCACGAGCAGGCGGCGCCGGTCGACGCGGTCGGCGAGTCGCGCGGCGAGGGGCGCGACGGCGACGGCGGGCGCGAGCTCGAGCAGGAAGGCGATCGACGTGCCGAGTGCCGAGCCCGTGAGGTCGAGCACGACGAGCGGCATCGCGACGAAGAGCACCCAGTCCCCGCCGTCCGAGACGAGACCGGCCGCCCAGATCCGGCGGAACGCGGGGATCGCGAGCGCGCCGCCTCTCACGTCGCGTCCCAGTGCCGAGGGAACGCGGTGAGCGAGAGGTGCACGTGCCCGGCGCCGGCGGGCACGTCCGTGCGGGTCGCCGCGATGTAGGGACGGATGAGCGCGTCGACGCCCTCCAGGAGCGCGCGCAGCTCCTCGGGGGAGATCCGCAGGCCGTAGCTCGCGTGCGCGTCGGTGTGGCGCCACCGCTCGGGGAGGGCCGCGCGCGTGCGCACGTGCTCGCGGGCGAGCTGGTGGTCGAGCTCGAGGGAGGCCTCGGCGAGCGCCTTCGCGGGCGCCGCGTCCTCGGGATCGATGTCGTAGCCGGTGATGGTCGCGCGCCACGGCCGCTCGCGCGCGTCGGCGGACGGCTCCGGCTCCACGAGGCCGTGGCGGGCGAGGACGCGCAGGTGGTAGCTGCAGTTCGAGGGGGAGTCCCCGACGGCGCGCGCGCACGCGGACGCCGTCGCCGGTCCCGCCGACATGAGGTAGCCCAGCACGTCCATGCGCACGGGGTGGGCGAGCGCCTGGATCGCGGCGGCGTCGAGGGTCGGGCGGCGTTCCGGGCGAGACATCGCTCCTCCGATCTGAAAGACTGTTTCAGGATCCTAGGCTCGCGCGCGTAGATCTGCAAGGCTCTTTCAGATCGGTCGTCGCGAGCGCGCCGTCCGCCCGGGCGCGGAGGGTGTCAGTCGCGGCGTGCCCGCCCCGTCAGCCGTTCGATCTCCCGCCGGTCGCGCTTCGTCGGCCGTCCTGCTCCGCGATCGCGCACACCCACGACGAGGCGCGCCTCGCGCTGCGGGGGAGGCGGGCTGTGGTCGGCGAACGACTCCGCGGCCGCGGGCGCGCCCACGCGCTTGGCGGGCAGGCGCACGACCTCGAGCACGCGCTCGCGGTCCGTGCGCACGCGCACCTCGTCGCCCACGCGCAGCGGCTGCGCGGGCTTGGCGCGCTCCCCGTTGACGCGCACGTGGCCCGCCTTGCACGCCGCCGTCGCCAGGCTGCGCGTCTTGAACACGCGCACCGCCCACAGCCACGCGTCGACGCGCACGCTCGTCCCGGCCACTCTCCGACCCTAGCCCGCGCTCCCCGGCGCCGTGCCCGCGGCGGGGACGCGGTGCACGAGCGGGACGTGGGAGGCTGGAGGGGTGACATCCGACGGGCTCCCCGGCGCACGGCGCCTCGACCGCCTCGACCGGCGCCCGCTCGGCAGCGGGGACGAGTGGGTCGACGGCGACCAGGGGCGCTTCTGGGGCGCGTTCGGCGCCGCGGGCCTGCTCGTCGCGACCGCCCCGGGCCACGTCCTTCTGCAGCTGCGCGCCCCGTGGAGCCACTTCGGCGGCACGTGGGGCCTGCCCGGCGGGGCCCGCAAGCAGGGCGAGTCGGCCGAGCGCGCGGCGCTGCGCGAGGCGCACGAGGAGGCGGGCGTGCCCGTCGAGGGCGTCCGCATCGTCGGGGAGTCGCTCTTCGACGTCGGCTACTGGTCCTACACGACCGTGCTCGGGATCGCGCCCGAGCCGTTCGAGCCCGTCATCTCGGACGCGGAGAGCGACGACCTCGCGTGGATCGCGATCCCGGACGTGGCGCAGCGCTCGCTGCACCCGGGCTTCCGGGCGTCGTGGCCGGGCCTGCGGCCGCGCATCGAGGCGGCGCTCGACGAGAGCCGCTGACGCGCGGCGGCCGCAGTGCCGCGGGCGCTCGCTCCCGGCGGCGGCCGGCCCCGCGGGCTAGGGTGAAGGCGGGCGAGCGAGGAGGGATGCGGCGTGCGGGCCGGAGCGAACCTTCCCGCCGTGGGCGGCTACACCCAGATCGTCGTGCTCGATGCGATCCGACGTGCGCCGGAGGGCGTGAGCCGCGTGGAGATCGCGAGCAGGACGCGCCTGTCGGCGCAGACGGTCTCCACCGTGTGCACGCGGCTCATCGAGCTCGGCCTCGTCGCCGAGACGGGAACGGTGAGCGCGGGCGTCGGCATGCCCCACTCGATCCTCCGCCTCGAGCCGCGCAGCCGCTTCGCGATCGGCGTGCACCTCGACCCGCCCCCAGCCCGTGGGCGGCGGAGGCGAGAGGACCGTGCCGTCCTCGGCGGCGGATCGGCCCTCGCCGGCGCCGTGCAGGGCTGACCGTCCACCACCGACAGGAGTCTCCGTGCACGACAATTCCCGCCTCGTCCTCGACCGCGTCCTGCGCTTCGTCCTCGAGCGCGTGGAGCCCGCGATCTACCGCGCCGTCTCGCCGCTCGCTGTCACCGCGTGGGAGGCGCCGGACGAGCCGGTGCCGTTCGCCGACGCGGTCGGCCGACGGTTCGCGGCGGTCACGCCCGGCACGCCGTGGGGCCGGCCATGGGGCACGACGTGGTTCCACGTGACGGGCGAGGTGCCCGCGGGCTGGCGCGAGCGGGGACGCGTCGAGGTCGTGTGCGACCTCGGCTTCACGGGCGCGACGCCCGGGTTCCAGGCGGAGGGGCTCGTGTACGCCCCCGACGGCTCGATCGTCAAGGCGATCGAGCCGCTCAACGCCTACGTGCCCGTCCCCCGCGACGAGGACCGGATCGACCTCTACATCGAGGCGGCGTCGAACCCCAACATCGGCGGCGACTGGACCTTCCAGCCCACACCCCTCGGGTTGAAGGAGACCGCGGGCGGGGACCCGCTCTACGTGCTGCGCCGCATCGACGTCGCCCTCCGCGACGAGACCGTGTGGGAGCTCGACCGCGACCTGTGGACGCTGCGCGGGCTGCTCGCCGAGCTGCCCGCCGCGACCTCGCGCGCGGCGGAGATCCTGCGCGCGCTCGAGCACGCCGTCGACGCGGTCGACCCGCACGACGTCGCCGGCACGGCGCAGGCGGGACGGGACGCGCTCGCGGGGGTCCTCGCGGCGCCCGCGAGCGCGAGCGCGCACCGCGTGACGGCGGTCGGGCACGCCCACATCGACTCCGCGTGGCTGTGGCCCGTGCGGGAGACCATCCGCAAGTGCGCGCGCACGTTCTCGAACGTGCTGCACCTCATGGACGAGGATCCCGGGCTCGTGTTCGCGTGCTCCTCGGCCCAGCAGTACGCGTGGATGCAGGAGTTCTACCCCGAGCTGTTCGAACGCATCCGCGCGCGCGTCGCCGAGGGCCGGTTCGTGCCCGTCGGCGGCATGTGGGTCGAGTCGGACACGAACATGCCCGGCGGGGAGGCGATGGTGCGCCAGTTCCTGCTCGGCAAGGCGTTCTTCGCGCGCGAGCTCGGCGTCGACCCGAGCGTCGGGTGGCTGCCCGACTCCTTCGGCTACACGGGCGCCCTCCCGCAGATCCTGCGCGGGGCAGGCGTGCCCTACTTCCTCACGCAGAAGATCTCGTGGAACGAGACGGACCTCTTCCCCCACCACACCTTCCTGTGGGAGGGGATCGACGGCTCGCGCGTCCTCACGCACTTCCCGCCCGTCGACACGTACAACTCGACCCTCTCCGGGGCCGATCTCGCGCGTGCCGAGCGGAACTTCGCCGAGAAGGGGGAGGCGAACTCCTCGATCGTGCCGTTCGGCTACGGTGACGGCGGGGGAGGCCCGACGCGCGAGATGCTCGCCGCGGCCGCGCGCACACGATCGCTCGAGGGATCGCCGATCGTGCGCATCGCCTCGCCCGAGACCTTCTTCCGCGAGGCGGAGGCCGAGTACGCGCGGCCGCCCGTGTGGTCGGGCGAGCTCTACCTCGAGTTCCATCGCGGCACCTACACGTCGCAAGCGCGCACGAAGCGCGGCAACCGGCGCAGCGAGCACCTCCTGCGCGAGGCGGAGCTGTGGGCGACGACCGCGGCGGTGCGCTCGGGCACCGCGTACCCGTACGACGACCTCGAGCGCGCGTGGCGCACGGTGCTCCTGCACCAGTTCCACGACATCCTGCCCGGCTCGTCGATCGCGTGGGTGCACCGCGAGGCCGAGAGCGCGTACGCGCGCGTCGCCGAGGAGCTCGAGTCGCTCATCGCGCAGGCCATCGCGCGTGCCTCGCGCGACGGCGACGAGGCGAGCGGCGTGCTCGCCCACGCGTCCCCGTTCGCGATCGCCGGCGTCCCCGCTCTCGGCGCGGGCGTGCCCGTGCGCTCGGGATCCGTCTCGATCGAGCGCACGGGGGAGCGCATCGTGCTCGCGAGCGACCGCGCGCGCTTCGTGCTCGACGGCACGGGCCACGTCGTCTCGGCGGTCGACCTCGCCTCCGGCCGCGAGGCGATCGCCCCGGGCGAGGCGGCCGCCGAGCTGCAGCTGTTCCGCGACACCCCGAGCGCGTGGGATGCGTGGGACGTCGACGTGCACTACCGCAGGCACGGGGAGACGATCGCCGCGGTCGACGCGATCGAGATCGTCGCGGAGGGCCCGGAGCGCGTCGCGGTGCGCGTCGATCGCTCGTTCGGCGCGTCCCGCGTCTCCTCGGAGCTCTCGCTCGAGGCGGGCAGCGCGACGCTCGAGCTGCGCATCGGGCTCGACTGGCACGAGCGCCAGCGGCTGCTCAAGCTCGCGTTCCCGCTCGACGTGCATGCGGGACGGGCGGCGTCGGAGGTGCAGTTCGGGCACGTCGAGCGCGCGACGCACGAGAACACCTCGTGGGATGCGGCGCGCTTCGAGACGAGCGCGCACCGGTGGGTGCACGTCGGCGAGCCCGGGTTCGGCGTGGCGATCGCGAACGACTCCACGTACGGCCACGACGTCACGCGCATCCCGCGGGCGGGCGGGGGCACGGCGACGCTCGTGCGCCAGTCCCTCGTGCGCGCGCCGCTCTTTCCGGACCCCGAGGCCGACCAGGGGCGGCACGAGCTGCGTTCCTCGCTCACCGTCGGCGCCTCGATCGGCGACGCCGTGCGCGAGGGCTATCGCATCAACCTGCCGCTGCGCCCCGCACGCGCCCCCATCGCGCCGCTCGTGCGGGTCTCGGAGCCCGCGGTCGTGGTCGAGGCCGTCAAGCTCGCCGAGGACCGCTCGGGCGACGTCGTCGTGCGGCTCTACGAGTCGCTCGGGGCGCGCACGCGCACGGCCGTGGCGTTCGACTTCCCGGTGGCGCGGGCGGTGGAGACCGATCTGCTCGAGCGCGAGCTCCGTGAGCTGCCCGGGGACGGGGAGGCTCGCGTGTCGCTCGAGCTCGGCCCGTTCCAGGTGCGCACCGTGCGGCTCCGCCGCCGCTAGCGTGCCTGTGGCGCCCGATTCAGCTCGCCAGGAAGCTCTCGATCGCGGCGATCGTCGTCGCATTGTCGCGGTGCACGACGGCACGAATCCCGCAGCTCTCCGCGCCGCGCACCGAGTCGTCGTTGTCGTCGATGAAGAGCACCCGGTCCGCGGTCGTGCCCATGCGGTCGAGGGCGGTGAGGTACGCGGCGGCCTCCGGCTTCGCGACTCCCTGCTCGTGGCTGTAGCAGATCGGATCGAAGATTGACGAGAGGCCGAAGCGTCGTTCCTCCTCCTCCCGGGCACCGTCGCCGGAGTTCGACAGGATGGCCGTGCCGGCACGACCCCGCAACGACCGCGCGTGATCCAGGAGCCCGACGTTCGCTGCACCGCAGTAGGCGTCCCAGAACTCGGAGCGCATGACGGCGATGGCCGCCTCATCGGCTTCGAGCGCGGCGCCGAGCTTCCGCCAATACTCCTCCGCGACGCCGGTCCTCAGGGTCACGTCGGGCAGATCGGCCGCATGCGCGCGGGCACGCAGCTCGTCGACGGTGACGCCGAGGCGTGCGCTCCAGCGCTCCTGCACCGTCCGCTGCCATGCGTGGTCGTCGACAATCTCGAGGACGCCACCGATGTCGTAGAGTATCCACCGCACTCCGGGAGGCTAGCTCGACCGCCTGGGGGCCGAGCGTGCCGGCGCGCGGTCGGAGCCGCCGCGGCGCGTCCGGGTGCTGCTCGCCGTAGCTCGTGCCGTCGACGGCGCGCGGGAGTCGTCGTGCCGGTCGACGCGCAGGATCTGCAGGCCCGGCACGCGGGGGACCGGCCGCCGCCCACGGCGGCGACCTGGCCGGCGATCGCGTCGACCGCCGACGGGTCGGCGAGGGCGACGCCGAGCGCGTGCGTGGCCCCCGCCGCATGTCCGCCCGCCCCGTGGTCACGACATCCTGGACGAGCTGGGCGGCGTTGTGCTCCACGGCGGGGTCCGCGACTGGACCCGGAGCCTCGGCGCCGAGTGGTGCTCAGCGCTCGTCGGCGCCGACCGACGCCGCGGCGTGACCGGGCACGGAGCGAGCCCACGCGACGACCGCGCGCACCGTGGGGCTCTCGTCCGCAGCGAGCCGCGCGATCGCCTCGCGGGGGCTGCGGCGGTTGGCCGCGACCCATCCGCGCACGGTCTCGGACGGGTCGTCGGCGAGCTGCGCGAGCACGTCGGCGGGGGAGGCCTCGTTGCGCGCGACGCACGCGCGCACGCCCGCCGTGGGATCCGCGGCGAGGGCCGCGAGCGCGTCGGCGGGGGCATGCGGGCTGCTTGCCGCGCTCTCCCGGATCTTTGCCTCGGGCGAGCGGGCGAGCAGTCGCAGGCGGCGCAGCTTGCTCGCCGTCACAGGCGGGGACGCGTGCAGGCGCGCCGCCTCCTCGGGGGTGAGCATGACGGGCGCCGCGCGCCGCAGTGCCTCGCGCTGCCGCGGCGTGGTGAAGCGGATGCACGACATGACGTCAGGCTAGACGCGCGGCGGGCACGCGAGCGCGCGGCCCTCGCGCGTCGCCGGTTCCCGTCCTCGCCGGCCGGGCTCGCCTCGCCGCGAGACCGCCTCGCTCGCCGCGGTGAGCCCGTCGCACGCGCTCAGACGGCGCCGCGGGCGGCGTCGAAGAGCACGTCGAACGCGTCCACGGAGCGATGCGGCAGCGTCGTCGGCGCCTCGAGGTGCACGGCGCCGCTCGGCAGCAGGCCCGCGCCGCCGAAGCGCTCCATGACGCGCCACTGCGCCGCGACGTCCTCGCCCGAGGAGTCCGGCGGCAGCTCCGGCCAGAAGTCGAAGCCGCCGCACGCCTCGAGGGCCTCGCGCCGGTAGAGCACGCATCCGCCGACCCACGCGACCTTGTAGGCGAGCACGTCGTCCTCCCCGAGGCCGAGCTCCGCGGCGAGGCGCACGAGATTCGCGGCGTTGTGCAGCCGCCAGCGCTCGAACGCGGGCGTGCCGCGCCGCACGCGCTCGGGCCGCACGCCGTCGCGCCAGGGCTCGAACACGGCGCGCTCGTGGGGCCGGTCGTCGGCGAGGTATGAGAGCCCCTGCACGGCAGCGCCGACGAACCCGCACCCCCACGAGCGCCGGGCCTCGCACAGCCGCGCGACCATGCCCGGCTCGAGCCACACGTCGTCGTCGAGGAAGAGCACGTGCGCCGCAGAGGAGAGCCCGAGCAGGAACTGCCGCTGCTCGGCGATCCCGCGTCGCGGCAGGTGTCGCACGACGCGCACGGCGCGCCCCTGCACGCGCAGGACGCGCAGCATCGCCGCGACGGCGGGCTCGCCCTCGACGCCGTGCTCGGACTGGTCGCTCACGATCACGGAGAAGGTCGGATCGTCCTGGGCTGCGAGGCCCGCGAGCGTCACGGCGAGCTCAGCGGTGCGGCCAGAGGCGGGGATGAGCACGTCGACGCACGGCGTCGGTCCCGGCTCGGCACGTCCCCAGAGCGCGGCCCCGCGGCGGCTGCGGCTCACGAGGACCCCTTCGCCTCGGCGGGGGCGAGCGAGCGGATGCGCTCGACGACGGCCGTCGTCGAGTGGGCGGGCACATAGCCGAGGATGCGCACCTCGCCGCCGTAGGAGCGCACGACGGTCGTCTCCTCGAGCATCTCGGGCGTGTAGTCGCCGCCCTTCGCGTACACGTCGGGATGCAGGCGCTCGATGAGCGGGATGGGCGTATCGGTGTCGAAGACGGTCACGTAGTCGACGCAGCCGAGCGCGGCGAGCACCGCGGCACGGTCCGCCTCGCCGTTGACCGGTCGCCCGGGCCCCTTGAGCCGGCGCACCGAGTCGTCCCCGTTGAGCGCGACGACGAGCACGTCGCCGAGCCGCCTGGCCTGGTGCAGGTAGGTCGTGTGGCCGCGGTGCAGCACGTCGAAGCAGCCGTTCGTGAAGACGATGCGCCGCCCTCGACGGCGCTCGGCCTCGAGGCGCTCGGCGAGCTCCTCGGCCTCGAGCACGAGCGTGCCGGGCTCGCCGAGGTGCTCCTCGAGGTCGCGCGTGCCGCACACCGAGGTGCCGAAGCGCTGCACGACGACGTCGGCGGCCGCCTGGGCGAGCTCGGCGCTCGCGACCGCGTCGAGTCCGCTCGCGCGCGCGATCGTGAGCGCCGCGACGAACGTGTCCCCGGCTCCCGAGGCCTGCCGCTCGAGGCTCGGGTGCGCGTGGGTGCGGTGCGGCTCGCCGTGCGCGCGGAGCAGGACGGTGCCGTCGCGGTCGAGGGTGACGACGGCCTCGCGCGCGCCCGAGACGGCGAGGATGCGGCTCGCGCCCGCGACGACGGAGGCCGCGCGGTCGCCCTCGGGGTCGAGGCGCGCGCCGAGCAGCACGCCCGCCTCATCCGCGTTCGGCGTCACGAGGGTCGGTCGCACGGGTGCCCAGCGCCGCGGATCGTGCGCGTCCACGACCGTGAGCGCGGGGCGCCGCCGCCGCGCCGCGAGGCGCGCGACGACCTCGTCGCCGAGCACGCCCGTCGAGTAGTCGCACACGACCTCCGCGTCGGCGTCCGCGGCGAGACGCTCGGCCGTCTCCGCGACGCGGCTCGCGAGCCCGCCGTCGATGCCCGCGGCCTCGAGCTCGTCGATGCGCACGAGCACCTGGTCGGCGCCGACGACGCGCGTCTTGGCCGTCGTGCGGAACCCGGGGACGACGAGAAGCCCCGCCAGGTCGACGCCGCGCTCGGCGAGCAGCGCGCGCAGCCGACGGCCCGCGTCGTCGTCGCCGACGACGGAGACGAGGCGCACGCGCGCGCCGAGCGCCGCGAGGTTCACGGCCGTGTTCGCCGCGCCGCCGGGGGCGTAGTCGCGGCGCTCGACCTCGACGACCGGCACGGGCGCCTCGCGCGTCATGCGGCGCGCCGAGCCGCGCCACCAGCCGTCGAGCATGACGTCGCCGACGACGGTCACGAGCGGCGCGCGCTCGCGCAGGCGACGCGGCAGGTCGGGCGAGAGGACGCCGCGCATCATGCGAGCGCCTCCGGAGAGCCGAGGTGCACGACCTTCGTCGTCGTCATCTCGTCGAGGAGCCGGGGACCGTAGCCGTAGCCGCTGCCGCTGTCGCCGCGCGGCTGAGCCGAGCCGCCGGGGGCGCCGCCGAAGACCGCGTTGACCTTGACCGTGCCCACCGGCAGGCGGCGCGCGGCAAGGGTCGCGTGCGCGATCGACGCCGTGAGCACCGTCGCCGAGAGGCCGTACCGGTCGCTCGCGGCCTCCTCGAGACCGTCCTCGAAGTCGTCGACGACTTGCACGGGCGCGACGGGGCCGAACGTCTCCTCGCACATGATCGTCATCGAGCGCCGGCAGCCCGTGAGCACGGTCGCGGGATAGTGGGAGCCCGGACCGTCGGGGATCGCGCCGCCCACGAGCGGGGTCGCCCCCTCCCGCACGGCGGATGCGACCTGGTCGTGCACGAGTCGGCGCAGCCGGTCGTCGACGAGCGGGGGGAACGTGCCGCTCGCGTTGCGCCGCTCGGCCTCGGCGACGAGCGCCTCGAGGAACGGTGCGGCGACCGCGCGGTGCACGTATACGCGCTCCACCGACGTGCACAGCTGCCCGACGTTCGTGAACGCGCCGATCGCGGCCTGCTGCGCCGCCCACACGGGATCGACGTCGGCGTCGACGACGAGCGCGTCGTTGCCGCCGTTCTCGCGCACGACGTGGACGCCGCGCGGCGCGGCCGCGGTCGCGATCGCGAGGCCCGCGCGCGTGGACCCGACGTGGGCGACCATCGCGACGGCTGGCTCCTCGACGAGGGCCGCGCCGACCGACGCGTCGCCGACGAGCGGCACGACGACGCCGGAGGGGAGCGCGGAGGCGACGAGCTCGGTGAGACGCGCGCCGAGGTGCGGGCAGCGCTCGCTCGGCTTGTGGACGACCGTGTCGCCGACCGCGACGGCGGCCCCCACGAGCCCGAGCGCGACCGCGACCGGGTCGTTCCACGGGGTCACGACGGCGACGACACCGCGCGGCTCGGGGATCGAGTAGTCGATCGCGTCCCCCGCGCCGAGCAGGCGGCGTCCCGCGTGCAGGGGCGCGATCTCGGCGTACTGCAGGAGCGTGTCGCATCCGGCGCGGATGCCGTCGAGCGCCTCCTCCCGCGGGCGCCCCGTCTCGCGCTCGTTGAGCCCCGCGAGCTCGTCCTCGTGGGAGCGGAGCACGGCGGCGACCTCGCGCAGCGCGCGCCCGCGCTCCTCGGGCGATCGCGCGGCCCACGCGGGGAACGCCTCGCGCGCCGAGGCCACTGCGGCACGCACCTCCTCTCGCGAGCTCATCCGCATGCGTCCGACGGGGGAGCCGTTGCGCGGGTCGACGATCGAGAGCTCGCGGTCGTCGGGCGAGCCGGAGCGGGTCTGCGGGTCGAGCGTCGCGGTCTCGGACATGGTGGTTCCTTTCGCAGCGGGCGTCTTCCCCTGCCGTACCCACTCCGTCCCCGCCTTACACGGAGCGCGCAGATCGTTTCGCAACCTCACGGGATGGGCACAAGAAGGACGAGGAGGATCCGCCCATGTCCCGTGCTCCCACGAGCTCCGTCCGTCCGCGCCCGCTCGGCTCCCTCGCGGCGAGCCCCTTCGAGGACGTGAGCCGCATCGCCGTCCTGCGCGGCGGGGGCCTCGGCGACGTGCTCTTCGCGCTCCCGGCGCTCGCGGCCCTGCGCGCGGCCTACCCCGACGCGTCGATCGCGCTGCTCGGCATGCCGCTGCACGGGGCGCTCTTCGCGGCGCATCCCGAGATCGTCGACGAGGTCGTCGAGCTCCCGCCCGCGGAGGGCGTGCGCCCGGGGGAGGAGGACCCGGAGCGCACGGACGCGTTCGTCGCCCGCATGCGCGAGCGCGCCTTCGACCTCGCCGTGCAGCTGCACGGCGGCGGGCGCCACTCCAACCCGTTCCTCGCACGCCTCGGCGCGCGGCACACGGTCGGCGCGCGCACGCCGGACGCTCCGCCGCTCGAGCGCACGGTCGACTACGTCTACTACCAGCACGAGGTGCTGCGCGCGCTCGAGGTCGTCGGCCTCGCCGGCGCCGCGCCCGTCGTGCTCGAGCCGGAGCTCGCGCCGACGGCCGAGGAGCGCGCGGCCGGGCGCGCGATCCTCGGCGACGCTCGCGTGCTCGCCCTCCACCCCGGGGCGACGGACCCGCGCCGGCGCTGGCCCGCGGAGTCGTTCGCCCGGGTCGCGCGCCGCGCGATCGACGACGGCCTCGAGGTCGTCGTCGTCGGCGCGGGCGAGGACCGGGAGAGCGCTGATCGGATCGTCGCGCTCGCGAGCACGCCGCTCGCGCGCAGCCTCGCCGGGCGGCTCTCTCTCCCGGAGCTCGTGGGGGTGCTGAGCGCTGCGACCGCGCTCGTGGGCAACGACAGCGGACCGCGGCACCTCGCCCAGGCGGTCGGCTGCGCGACGGTCGGCGTCTACTGGGCCGGCAACCTCATCAACGCCGGTCCGCTCAGTCGCGGGCGGCATCGCATCCAGCTCGGCTGGACGACGCACTGCCCCGTGTGCGGACGCGACGTGACACAGGTCGGGTGGACGGCGCCGCGATGCGAGCACGACGAGTCCCTCGTCGCGGACGTGAGCCCCGACGCGGTCTACGCGGAGCTCGCCGCCCTCACGGCCACGACGGCTCCTGCTCGGGCGTGATGACGAGCTCGCGCACCTCGCACCCCTCGGGCTGGCCGAGCGCGAAGAGGATGGCCGCGGCGACGCGCTCCGGCTCGATGAGCTGGGCGTCCGGAGCGGGCTTGTACCGCTCGTCGCGGCCCTCGAAGAAGCTCGTGCGCATGCCGGCGGGGATGATCGTCGTCACGCCGAGCTGACCGCGCGTCTCGGCCGCGAGCGCTCGCGAGAAGCCGAGCACGCCGAACTTGGACGCGCAATAGGCGGTCGCGTCGGAGAGGGCGCGCAGGGCGAGCGAGGACGCGATCGTCACGACGCGCCCATGGGTCTCGATGAGGTACGGGAGGGCGGCGCGCACGGCGGCGGCCGTGCCGAGCAGGTTGACCGCGACGATGCGCTCCCACACTTCGCCGTCGACGGAGTCGAGGCGCCCCGGGCGGTCGATGCCCGCCGCGGTCACGACGGCGTCGAGACCGCCCACGCTCTCGGCCGCCTCCCGTACGACACGCTCGGTGCCGCGCGTGTCCGTCACGTCGACCTGGAAGGCCGCCGCGTCCGTGACGCCGCTCACGTCGAGGTCGAGCACGAGCGGCGTCCCTCCGGCGGCTGCGACGGCGCGCGCGAGGGCCGCTCCGAGGCCGGATCCGCCCCCCGTGATGAGCACTCGGCCGATCGGACGGGCGTGTTCGGGCATGGTGGTTCCTTTCGCGTGGGTGATGGGGTGGCCGAAGGCGCGGTGGCGCTCAGCCGACGAGCGCGAGCTTGCGCACGAGCGTCGAGGTCGAGCGTCCCGGGTAGAAGGGCACGGTCACGGTGCGCCCGCCCCACTGCTCGAGCAGGCGCGCCTCCGGCAGCTCGTGCACGGAGTAGTCCCCACCCTTGACCCAGATGTCGGGTCGCAGCCGGCGCAGCGCCTCCTCGGGCGTGTCCTCGTCGAAGACGAGCACGGCGTCGACGCACTCGAGCGCGAGGAGCAGGTCGGCGCGGTCCTCCTGCGGCATGAGCGGGCGCTCGGGGCCCTTGAGCCGGCGCACCGACTCGTCGGAGTTGAGGCACACGATGAGGCAGTCGCCGAGGGAGCGCGCCGCCGAGAGCGTGCGTGCGTGCCCCGCGTGCAGGAGGTCGAAGCAGCCGCCCGTGGCGACGACGGTCCCGCCGGACCCGCGCACGCGATGGGCGACGCCGAGCGCCGAGGCCGCCTCCCCGCCGAGCTCGACGGGGGCCTCCGGCTCGGCGAGCGCGGCGACCCCGCCGGCGGCGAGGAACGTCGCGGCGTCCGCGATCGCGGCGGGCAGGGACGCCGCGAGGTCGTGACCGGCCGCGAGCTCGCGCGCGAGCGTGGCCGCGAAGCGGTCTCCCGCGCCGCACGGGTCGACGACCGCGATCGTGGGAGCGGGGTGCACGAGGGGGGCGCGCGCCGCATCCGCCGTCGCGAGGAGCGCGCCCGACGAGCCGAGCGTCACGACGACGGCGGAGCAGCGCCAGGAGTCCAGCAGGCGCCGCGCGGCGTCGGCGGCGCCCGCGATGCCGGCGCCCGCGACGCCCGCGGCGCGCGACGCCTCCGCGACGTTGGGGGTCGCGACGGCCGTGCCCGGCACGGGCTCGGCGCCGCGCGGATGCGGGTCCCACACGAGCGGCACGGTGCGCGCCCGACGCTCGAGCGCCGTTCGCAGGCGCGGGTCGCTCGCGACGCCGCGACCGTAGTCGGAGACGAGGATCGCGTCGGCGGCGAGGACCGCCTCGACCATCGCGTCCGTCACGCGCGGCGGCGGGGGCGGCGCGCATCCCTCGTCGATGCGCGCGATCGCGTGGTCGCCCGTCCGCACGCGCGTCTTGACGGGGGTCGGTGCGCCCGAGGGCCCCGCGACGACGTGCACGGAGGCGGGAAGCGCCGCACGCAGCTCGTCGGCGCGCGCGTCGTCGGCGAGCGCCGTCACGAGGTCGACGGCGACGCCGTCGCGCGCGAGGAAGGTCGCGGCGAGCCCCGCTCCGCCCGCCCGCACGACGCGGCGGTCGACGTCGAGCACGGGCACCGGGGCGTCCGGGCTCAGCCGATCCGCGCTCCCGGTCACGTCGACGTCGAGCAGGACGTCGCCGACGACCGCGACGCGCATCACCGCGCCCTCCGCTCGAGCGCGCGGAGGCGCTCCTCCGCGGCCCGGCACAGCGCGTGGATGGCGACGAGGTGGGCCTCCTGCACGTTCGAGCCGTGGCCCGGCAGCGCGATGCACTCGTCGCACGCATCGCTCAGCGGATTGGGCGCCGCTCCCGTGAGCCCCCACACGCTCGCGCCGACCTCGTGCGCGGCGCGCGCCGCGAGCAGGAGGTTGCGGCTGCGCCCGCTCGTCGACAGGAGCAGGAGCACGTCGCCGGGCCGCGCGTGGCCGTGCACCTGGCGCGCGAAGATCTCGTCGTAGCCGTAGTCGTTGCCGATCGCCGTCATGCTCGAGGTGTCGGCGTGCAGCGCGATCGCGGAGAACGCACGGCGATCGCCGTCGAAGCGGCCCACGAACTCCGCCGTGAGGTGCTGGGCCTCGGCGGCGGAACCGCCGTTGCCCGCTGCGAGCAGGCGGCCCCCCGCGTGCAGGCGCTCGGCGAGCTCGCCACCCCACGCGGCGAGGCGCGCCGACTCCCGTGCGAGGCTCTCGAGCACGGGCGCGAGCGCGGCGACGTGCGCGGAGACGAGCGCGTCCGCGCGTGTCTCGGCCTCGATCCCGATCGTCCGGATGTCGTCGATCGTCACAGGAGCGCCCCCTCCGCTGTCCGCAGCGCCGCCTCGCGCCGGCTCCGGTCGAGCACGGCGCGGTAGGCGCGGCCCGTGTCTGCCGCCACGCGGTCCCACGAGTAGCGCGAGACCATGCGCTCGCGTCCCGCGTGTCCGAGCGCGCGCACGCGTTCCTCGTCCCAGAGCAGCTCGCGCAGCACCGCGGCGATCGCGCCGGGGTCGCGGGGCGGCACGTGCACGCCCGTCACGCCGTCGACGACGCTGTCGATGAGTCCCCCCACGGCGGCCGCGACGACGGGGACGCCGCACGCCATCGCCTCGAGCGGCACGATGCCGAACGGCTCGTACCACGGGGTGCACACGACCGCGTCGGCCGAGCGGAGCACCGCGGGCATGTCGGCCTGGCTCACCTGCCCGCGCAGGAGCACGCGGTCGTCGACGCCGAGCTCGGCGGCGAGCGCGCGCAGGCGCTCCCGCTCCGGGTCGCGCTCCGCATCCGGTCCGCTCGCGCCGCCGACGACGACGAGCTCGACGTCGGCGTGGCCCTCGGCCGCGAGCTCGGCGAGCGCGCGGATGGCGAGGTCGACGCCCTTGCGCGGCACGAGCCGGCCGACGGTCATGATGCGCCGCCGCAGCCCGCGCTCCTCCGCGGGGCCGTCGGGCGTGAAGTGGTCGAGGTCGACGCCGCACGGGACGACGGAGATGCGCGCGGAGGCGACGCCGAGCGCCTTGAGCTCGAACGCCTCGTCCGAGCACGTCGCGATGATGCCATCCGCCTCGCGCCCCACGCGCGGCTCGAGCCATTCGCGCTCGGCGGGGCTCGTGTCGTCCGCCCCCTGGTGGCGGCGCTTGACGATGCCGAGCGCGTGGAAGGTGTGGACGACGGGGATCGTGCGTCCCGTGGCCGCCTCGAAGCGCCGTGCGGCGTCGAGGGCGGCGAGACCCGACATCCAGAAGTGGCTGTGCACGATGTGCGGGGTCGAGCGGGAGCGGCGCCAGTGCTCGAGGATGCCGTTCGCGAGCTCGCCCATGTACGGCAGCAGCTCGTCCTTCGGCACGTGCGTGGCCGGGCCCGCCTCGACGTGCACGACCTCGACGCCGGGCGCGAGGGGCACGCGCTCGTCGAGCGTCGCGTCGTCGCGTCGCGTGTACACCGTGACCTCGTGGCCCCGGCGGGCGAGCGCGGTCGAGAGCGCGGCGACGTGCACGTTCTGCCCGCCCGCGTCGACGCCGCCGAGCGTCGCGAGGGGGCTCGCGTGCTCCGAAACCATCGAGATTCTCATCGTGCGATCCTTTCCGTGTCCACGCGCGAGCGCGCTCGCGGCGTCGTCGTGAGGTCCGCGAGCACCGCGTCCCACGTGTCGAGGAACGACTGCAGGCTGTGTCGCTCCAGCGCGGCCTCGCGGGCGACGCGACCGCGGGCGCGGGCCTCGTCCGGATCCGCCATGAGGCGGTCGACCGTCGTGAGCAGCTCGTCGACGTCCGCGGAGACGGCGCCCGCCTCGGGCGGCACGGCGCGCGTCGCCTCGGTCGTCGCGAGCACGACGACGGGCATCGCAAGGTGCATGGCCTCGAGCAGGGACAGGCCGAGCGAGGTCCAGCGCATCGGGTGCACGTAGACCCGGCATCGCGCGAGCCGCGTGTGCAGGCGCGCGGGGGGCAGGTCGCCGAGCACCGCGATCGCGGGTTCGGGCAGGCCGAGTGCGGCGGGCAGGTCGTGCGTGCCCATGCCGAAGACGTCGAGGGGGGCGCGCTCGGCGAACCGGGGCAGCAGGTCGGTGCCCGTGACGCGACCCCGCCGCACGGGCTCGTTGACGACGACGCCCTGCCGCGCGAGCTCGCCCGTGTAGAGCGGGCCCGGATCCGCGACGCCGTGCTCGACGACGGTCGTCGGCGCGCGCCCGCTGTCCCACATGAGCGCGTTGAAGTGGGTCACGTGCACGAGGAGGATGTCCGAGCGGTCGGCGAGCGGATGCACGGTGCACGGCACGTCGCCGCGCGGTGCGTTGTGCTCGACGTAGACGGCGGGCACGTCGGCCCCGAGGCGGCGGCCGAGCAGGCGCTCCGCCTCCGCGATCTCCTGCGGGCGCTGCAGGAGCACGGCGTCCACGTCGCTCCCGCGCAGCTCCTCGGGCGCGATCTCGACGACCGAGTCCGGCCAGTCCCGACCGCCCCGGCCGAGGCCCCACGCGTCCCGTAGGGGCGTGGCCGGCAGCAGGTACTCGTGTCGGCCGCGCACGAACGCGTCCGTCCACCCGCCGTGCACGTGCCAGAGCAGGATCCTCATCGTGCCGCCTCCTTCCGTGTCGTGTCGTCCCCGCGGGCCCCGGGATCGGCGCGTGCGGCGAGCAGGGACTCGCATGCCGCGACGACCTCGTCCGGCAGCACGCTCGCGAGGCACGGGTGTCCGGGGACGGGGCACACGCGAGCGCGCGTGTCCCGGCACGCGGAGGCCTGGTCGCCGAGCAGCACGAGGGGAACCCCGTACGGCGCCCAGCGCACCGCGGGCACGACGGGGGAGAAGAGGCTAACGACGGGGGTGCCGACGGCTGCGGCGAGGTGCGCGGGGCCCGTGTTGCCGCTCACGACGACCGAGGCCGAGGCGAGCACGCCCGCGAGCTCCGGCAGGCGAAGGCGACCGCCGAGGTCGAGCGCGCTGTCGCCCGCCACGCGCGCGGTGAGCCCGCGCTCGCCCCGGCCGCCCGTCACGACGACGCGGTGCCCTCGCGCGGCGAGCGTGCGCACGGCCGCCGCGGCGTGCGCCTCGGGCCATGCGCGTGCGGGGGCGGACGCGCCGGGGTGCACGACGACGAACGGATCGCCGCCCACGAGCCCGCGCACGTCCGGGTGCGGGACCACGCGCAAGCGCCCGTCGTCGCCGGGCGGCAGATCGAAGCCGCCCGCCCGCGCGATCGCGAGGGCGCGCTCCGCCTCCGGGATGTCCTCGTCGAGGTCCTCGCCGGGACGCAGCCGCACGTCCAGGAGGCTCCCCGCGTAGTCGGTCGACGCCCCGACGATGCGCGGAACGCCCGCGAGCCGCAGGGCGAGCGCGAGGGGCAGCGGCGACTGGTGGAACGAGGTGAGCACGACGGCGACGTCGGGCGCGCATGCGCGCAGGAGGGCGTCGAGCTCGCCGAGGGACTAGGCGGTCACGGGAGGCGCGGGCGCGACGATCCACGGCGCGGCCCACGTGAGCACGCGGCCGACCCCCGGGAGCAGGCTCGCCGCGGCGGTGCCCTCCGGGCCGCACAGCATCCACACCTCGTCGATCCCGGGGCCCGCAGCGACCGCGCGCACGGCGGGCCCGGCGAGCAGCACGTCGCCCATGCTGTCCAGGCGCGCGACGAGCGCGCGCGTCACGACCAGACCTCCGTGCGCTCGCGGCAGGGCTCGAGCGCGAGCTCGACGGCCGTGAGCAGGTCGCCCGCCACGCGCTCCGCCGCGGCGACCTCCTCCGCGCGCGTGACGGCCGTGGGCACGAGGATGCCGCGGGCGCCCGCCGCGCGCGCGGCCTCCACGTCGGCGCCGATGTCGCCGATCACGACGACGTGCTCGGGTGCGACCCCGAGCACCGCGGCAGCGTGCAGCACGAGGCCCGGGCGGGGCTTGCGGCATGTGCAGTCGTCCGCGGGCGCATGCGGGCACACGCACCACGCCTCGAAGGGGCCGAGCCGCCGGTCGACCTCCCGATTGACGGCGTCGACGGCGTCGCGGGTGAGGATGCCGCGTCCGATGCCCGACTGGTTGCTCACGACGCCGAGGCGCACGCCCGCCCCGCGCGCGAGCGCGACCGCCTCGCGGGCGAGCGGCATGGGGCTCACACGCGCGGGGTCGCCGTTGTACGGGACGTCGACGACGAGGGTCCCGTCGCGATCGAAGAGGATCGCGTGCGCCTCGGAGGAGCATGCCATAGCCCTGCTGTTCCCCGGGCGAGGCGGGCCAAACCTCGTCGTGCCTCTTCTTCAGCCTTCTCGCGGCTCGCGGCGGGGGAGCCGGCCGCTCTGGCAGGATCGGGCGCGTGCGCTTGCTCGGTGGGGAGGACGACGTCCCCGAGATCGTCGCGCTTCGCGCGCTCAAGCTCGGCGACCTGCTCGTCGCGGTCCCCGCGATCCACGGACTGCGGCGCGCGTTCCCCGCACACCGCCTCGTGCTCGCGGTGCCCGGGTGGCTCGAGCCCGTCGTCGAGCTCATCGGGGGCGTCGACGCGATCCTGCCCACGCCGGGGCTCGACGCGCCGCTTCCCCTGCGGCCTGGTCGCGTCGACCTCGCGGTGAACCTGCACGGGAATGGACCGGAGAGCCGCGCCGTGATCGACGCGCTCGCCGCTCGCCGCGTCATCGCCCACCGCGTGGCGGGCCACGACGATCCCGCCGCGCCCGCGTGGGTCGACGGCATGCACGAGCGGGAGCGCTGGGCGCGCCTCGTGCGCGCCTTCGGCATCCCCGCGCACGCCGACGACCTCGGCCTGCTGCGACCGCTCGTCGAGCCGACGGCGACGGGTGCGACGGTCGTGCATGTCGGGGCCTTCTACGGCGCGCGGCAATGGCCCGTGGAACGCTTCGGCGCCGTCGCGCGGGCGCTCGCCGCCCGCGGGCACGAGGTGCGCCTCACGGGGAGCGCCGCAGAGCGCGAGCGGGCCGAGGCGGCCGCGGGGGCGGCGGGGCTCCCGCGCTCGACGGTGCTCGCGGGCGAGCTCGACCTCGCCGGGTTCGCCGCCGTGATCTGCGACGCCGCGCTCGTCGTGACGGCGGACACGGGCGCCGCGCACCTCGCATCCGCCTACGGCGTCCCCTCGGTCGTCATCTTCGGCCCCGCCCCGCCCGAGGAGTGGGGACCGCCCGCCTCGGGACCGCACCGCGTGCTCACGCACGCGGAGCTGAGGGTCGGCGCGACCTTCTCCTCCGAGCCGGATCCCGCCCTCCTCGCCGTGACGGTCGACGAGGTGCTCGAGGCGGCCGTCGCACTCGAGGGGGTGCCGCCGCGACGACCCCGCGTCGGCGTCTGACGCGCGGGTCCCGTCGGTGCGTGCGGCCCACGCGCGCCGCGCCCGGGCGCACAGCGCCTATTCTCGAACATGGCTCGCTCCCGCTCGCGGCGACGACGCGGGACGCATCCGCTCGTGAGCACGCGGAGGGAGGACCGGGGTGACGGAGCGTCTGGACGACGCATGGCTCGAGGTCGTGCGGCGCGGCGGCACGGCGGAGGCCGCCGCCTTCGCCCGTCTCGCCCTCGAGCTCGACGCGGCACGCGGCACGACGGGCACGGCCGAGCTCACGTGCGCGTACGCCCGCGCGGTCGCGGGGTGTGCGGGTGCGGGGGTCGTCGTGCGCGGCTCGGGCGGCTCCCTCGTGCCTCTCGCGGCGACGGACGACGCGACGCGCGCGGCCGACCGGGCGCAGGCCGAGCTCGGCGTGGGCCCCGCTCACACCGCGCTCTCCGACGCCGTCGTCGTCGCCGCCGACCTCGCCGACGACGACGCGTGGGGCGCGTGGACGCCCGCGGCGCGCGCCCTCGGGCTGCGTTCCGCGGCGTTCCTGCCCCTCGCCGTGCGCTCGGGGGGAGTGGGCGTGCTCAGCCTCTACTCCACGGGCGCGGCCATCGGGGACCGCGACCTCGAGCGGGCGCGAGTGCTCGCCCAGCACGCGGCGCTCGCGCTCGCCCGGTCGCGCCTCGAGGAGCAGCTCCTGCAGGCGCTCGACAGCCGCGGCGTCATCGCGCGCGCCCAGGGGGTGCTCATGGAGCGGCACGGCATCGACGCCGAGGCGGCCTTCGACCTGCTCCGCCGCTCGTCGCAGGCCCTCAACCTCAAGCTGACCGAGGTTGCCGCACGGACGCTCGCATCGGGGCGGCCGCCGGGTCGCTGATCGACGCGACGGGAGCCGGGCCCTGCACGGCCTCGCGCAAGCGCGCGAGGATGCGTGCGAGCAGGCGCGAGACCTGCATCTGCGTCACGCCGAGCTCGCGCGCGATCTCCTGCTGCGTCCGGTCCTCGTAGAAGCGCAGGTAGAGGATGCGCCGCTCACGCGGTGCGAGCCTCTTGCACGCGGGCGCGACGGTCGCGAGCATCTCCGCACGCTCGAGCTCCGCGTCGCAGCCGCCGACGAGGTCCGCCAGGGCGACCGAGTCGTCCTCCGCGACGACGCTGCTGAGGGAGGCCGGGTGCATGCTCTGGTCGCTGCCGAGCGCCTCCCGCACGTCGCGGGGATCCTCGCGGAGCCGCTCGGCGAGCTGCGCCCACGTCGGTGCGTGCCCGAGCTCCTGCGCGAGCTCGGGGCTCACGTGGGCGATCGCGAGCCGGAGCTCCTGCACACGACGCGGCGGCCGCACGAACCAGATGTCGTCGCGCAGGTGCCGCTTGATCTCTCCCGTGATCGTGGGGACGGCGAACGAGACGAAGTCGCTCGTGCGCGTGCTGTCGAATCGCCGCGCGGCCTTCACGAGGCCGACGTAGGCGACCTGGCGGATGTCGTCGCGGTCGCCGATGCGGCCGGCGAATCGCCGCGCGAGCGTCTCGGCGAGGCCGAGGTGCTCGAGCACGAGCGCATCCTGCGCGCGGCGCTCCTCGGGCGGGTCCGCGGTGTGTCCGCGCGGAAGCACCGAGACGTTCCGGCCGGTCGTGTCCATGGTCGACGAGCGCATGCCCCACCCCTCCTATCCTGAACGTGATGGAAGACCGTGGCGCACTGCTTGACCACTGCACCTATCGACGCACGCGCGGGCGGGGCCGGGCAACGATCCCGACCATTGCGTGCGAGCAGGCTGGGAGGGGACTCGAAATGCCGCACCCGGGCGGCACGTCGTGACGAGCCGGGTGTATCTCCTGCGTCACGGCGAGACGCGCTGGAACCGCGAGGACCGGTACACGAGCCGCACCGACCTCCCGCTCGCGGAGGGGGCGCGCGAGGCGCTCGCGCCCGTCGCCGCGCGGCTCGCGGGCGCGGGGATCGAGCGCGTGCTCACGAGCCCGCTCGCGCGCGCGCGGGAGACCGCCGCGGCGGTCGCGCCGGCGGGGGTCCCGGTCTCGATCGACGCGCGCGTGCGCGAGGTGGACTTCGGCGTCTTCGAGGGGCGCACGCGATCCGAGCTGCGCACGGGCGTCGATCGTGACGCGTTCGCCGCGTGGTTCCGTCCCGGTCACGGCTGTCCGCCCGCACCGCGCGGCGAGACGTGGCACGCGGCCCGCGAGCGTGCGCTCGCCGTGCTCGACGAGCTCGCGGAGGACCCGCGCACGACGCTCGTCGTCGCGCACGGCATCTTCCTCAAGCTCCTCGTCGCGACGGCGGTGCCGGCGCTCGGCGGCGCGATCGTGCGCGATCGCCACTGGCCGAACGCGGGCGTCGTCGAGCTCCTGCGCGCGGACGGCGCGTGGTCGCTCGGCGCCGCGGAGGCCTGGAGCGCGGCCTGAGGAGCGGTGCCCCGGTCGACGCGCGGTTCCCGCCCCCGGCCCGGGTCCGCGAGCGCGCGCGCGGCGCTAGGCGATCGCGCGCGGTCGCCGCGTGCGGCGGAACCACGGCACGACGGCCGAGGTCGAGCGCTGGTACTCGGCGTACTCGGGGTACTTGGAGAGCGAGATCTGCTCCGTGAAGACCGTCGAGCCGATGAAGAGCACGGTGAGCAGCACGGCCCCCGCGACGGTCCACACCGCGAGCGTGCCCGCGGCGACGGCGCCGAAGAGGTACACGATCCACCACTGCGCGATCTCGAAGAAGTAGTTCGGATGCCGCGACCAGCGCCACAGTCCCGTGGTGACGAACCGCGCCGACGGCTCGCGGCCCGCCGCGATCGTCGCCTTCTTGGCCTGCTGGAACCGCCACTGCTGCTCGTCGGCGATCGTCTCGCCCGCGAGGCACGCGAGGAAGAGCACCGCGAGCACGACGTCCGCGGCCCCGAGCCGCCCACGGTGCTCGAACGCCGTCTGGGCGGGCAGCGCGATGAGGGCGAGCAGGAGGTTCTGGTAGGCGACGATGAAGAAGAGGTTGAACAGCTGGAACTGCCACGGCCGCATGCGGCCCCGCAGCACCGCCCAGCGGTAGTCCTCGACCCCCGTGTAGCCGCCCTTGCGCGCGAAGTTCGCCGTGAGGCGTGCGCCCCACAGGGTGCCGAGCGCCGCCATGAGGTCGAGCCGGGGGTCCGCGAGACCGGCCGCGCCCGCGTACACCCACAGGTAGGCGACGGGCAGGATCGACCACAGGCGGTCGACCCAGGACGTGTCGCGGGTGATGAGGGAGGCGATCCACGCGAAGGCGGAGGCCGCCGCCGCGAGGAGGAGCACGACGAGGAGCGGGGTCACGGTCGGCATCCTAGCGACGCCCGGGCGTGCCCGCCGGGTCCCGCGGGGCCGCCGGGAAAGCGGGGCGGGAGGGCGGGAGGGCGAGGGCGCTCACTAGACTCGCGGCGTGAGCGCTGTGCCGGGACCCGAGGTGAGCTCCCGGGTCTTCACGATCCCGAACGTGCTCAGCATGATCCGGCTCGTGCTCGTGCCGGTCTTCTTCGTGCTCGTCGTGGTCCGGCAGGACGTGCTGGCCCTGCTCGTGGTCGTCGTCTCGACCGTCACCGACTACCTCGACGGCGTGATCGCGCGGCGGTTCCGGCAGATCTCGCGGCTCGGGCAGCTGCTCGACCCGGCCGCCGACCGGCTGTTCATCCTCGCGGCGATCCTCGCGCTCGCCGTGCGCGAGGTCGTGCCGTGGTGGATGGTCGCCGTGCTCCTCGGGCGTGACCTCATGCTCCTCGTGCTCGGCGTCGTGCTCGCCCAGCACGGCCACGGGCCGCTCCCCGTGCACCATCTGGGCAAGGCCGCGACCCTCTTCCTCTTCTACGCCTTCCCCATCCTCGTGCTCGCGCAGGCCGTGCCCTGGACGGCCCCCGTAGCCGATCCGATCGGGTGGGCGTTCGGACTCTGGGGCGCCTTCCTGTACTGGTGGGCGGGCATCCTCTACGTCGTGCAGGCGGCCCGTCTGCTGCGGGAAGAGGGGGGTGCGGCGGGCGCGGCATCCGATACGCTGAATCGCTAATACAAGGAGGTTCACGATGGTCGACTCCCGCGCCGGGGACAACGCCGCCGCGAACGGTCCTCGCGCCGACGACACGACGACGGTCCACTACAGCGACGACTTCGGGGCCCAGCTCTCGGCGCTGCAGGCGGAGGCGAGCTCGGAGGAGCGCGAGGCGATCGCGGCGCTGCCCTCCGGATCGGCGCTGCTCATCGTCCGTCGCGGCCCCAATGCGGGCGCGCGCTTCCTCCTCGACCAGGACGTCACGACCGCCGGCCGCCACCCGAACGCGGACATCTTCCTCGACGACGTGACCGTCTCCCGGCGCCACGCGGAGTTCCTCCGCCACGGCACGACCTTCGAGGTGCACGACCTCGGATCGCTCAACGGCACGTACTACGACGGCGTGCGCATTGAGACGGCGCTTCTGCGCGATCGCTCCGAGGTGCAGATCGGCAAGTTCCGCCTGACCTTCTTCGCCTCGACCGCCGACCTCCCGGCCGCGGCGGGCGAGTAGTGGCGCGCGCAGCGACCCAGGCGGATCAGCCTGGGGGTTCCGCCCTTCTCAGCATCGGGCAGGTGCTCGCGCGGCTGAACCCGGAGTTCCCCGACCTGAGCCCGTCCAAGCTGCGCTTCCTCGAGGAGCGCCAGCTCATCTCGCCCGCGCGCACGGAGTCGGGCTATCGCAAGTTCTCGCCCGCCGACGTCGAGCGCATCCGCTTCATCCTCTCGGTGCAGCGCGACCACTACCTGCCGCTCAAGGTCATCCGCGGCTACCTCGACGACCTCGACGCGGGGCGCGAGCCGACGCTCCCCGGGGGCGCCGCGCTGCCACCCCCGTCGATGCTCTCGAGCGAGCGGCGCTTCACGCGCGAGGAGCTCGTGCGCGAGGCCGGCGCGTCGTCCTCGCTGCTCGCGGACGCGATCTCCGCCTCGCTCATCGCGCCCGCCGAGGGCTACGGCGAGGAGGCGCTCGCCGTGCTCCGGGCGCTCGCGGAGCTGCAGCGGTCCGGCATCGAGCCGCGGCACCTGCGCGGGTTCCGGGCGGCCGCCGAGCGTGAGCTCGGCCTCATCGAGAACGCGCTCATCCCGATCGCGCGACGCAAGGACGCCTCGAGCCGGGCGCGCGCGGCGGAACTCGCTCGCGAGATCGCGGGACAACTCGAAGTGGTTCGGAGTAGCCTCATTCGATCCGCACTGTCACGGCTCACCTCGTGAGGTCCACCGCCGACACGCCGCACCGTTTCACGCGAGATGTTTGGCGCCGGGGCCGCACGTCGGTAGCGTGGGAGCGTCGGCCGGTTCAAGGTCAACTACAGGGTGAAGGTTAGGGAGAGCATGAGCGAACTCGGCCGGAGTGAGGACTCCCGCTACGACCTCGAACTCCTCTTCACCGACGGGCTCCCCGAGGACGACGGGTCCGGGTATCGCGGCGCCGTCGCCGCGCGAGCCGCCGGCATCAGCTACCGCCAGCTCGACTACTGGGCGCGCACGCAGCTCGTCGAGCCGACGGTGCGCGGCGCCGCGGGGTCGGGCTCGCAGCGCCTCTACGGCTTCCGCGACATCCTCGTGCTCAAGCTCGTCAAGCGCCTGCTCGACACGGGCATCTCGCTGCAACAGATCCGCGTTGCGGTCAACCAGCTCCGCGAGGCGGGCATCAACGACCTCGCGCAGACGACCCTCATGAGCGACGGCGCGAGCGTCTACCTGTGCACGTCCGACGACGAGGTCATCGACCTCGTCAACCGCGGTCAGGGCGTCTTCGGCATCGCGGTCGGCAAGGTGCTGCGCGAGGTCGAGTCGAGCCTCGTCGAGCTCGACTCCGCGTCGAGCGCGAGCGACCCGCTCGACGAGCTCGCCGCCCGCCGCGCGTCGCGCGCGTCCTGATCCGCCTCGCTCGCGTGCGGGGACCTCTCGCGCGGGACCTCGGGCAGGGACGAGCCGCGCCTCGGGCGCGACCGGGCGGTGTGCGGCTCAGGCGGAGGGCTGCGGCTCGGCCGGCTCGATCTCGGCGCCCGAGGCCGGGTCGGGGATCTTCGCCGTGCGCATGACGCGCTCGAGCAGCTGGTCGAAGTTGCGCGCCATCTCCTGCGCGCTCTCGCCCGGCCACACGTGCAGGGGCTTCGCGGCTCCCTGCGCCTGCTGCAGCGACGTGCGCTCGGGCAGCTGGGGCGAGAGCACGAGCGGCCCGAACATGTCGCGCAGCTCCTTGATGCGGAACTGGTGCTCGAGCGACTGCACGCGCACGCGGTTGACGATGATGCCCAGCGGCTGCAGGCGGGGCGAGAGGCCGCGGCGGATCTCCTCGATCGCACGCAGCGCGCGATCGGCGGCGGCGACGGAGAACAGGCCCGGCTCGGTCACGACCGTCACGCGATCGCTCGCCGCCCAGGCCGTGCGCGTGAGCGCGTTGAGGGAGGGCGCGCAGTCGATGAAGACGAGGTCGTAGTCGGACTCGAGGATCGCGAGCGCCTCCTCGAGCTTCCAGATGTCGCGGATGCTCGGGTGCGGACCGTCGAAGTTGATCGCGGAGGGGGAGCCGATCATGACGTCGACGGTTCCCGGACGGCCGCGCGTCCAGCCGCTCGGAGCGATCGCGGCGCGCACGACCTTCTCCTTCGGGGACGCGAGCACGTCCGCGACGTTGAGATGCCCGGCGACGCTGATGTCCATGCCGGTGGAGACGTCGGACTGCGGATCGAGGTCCACGACGAGCGTGCGCAGCCCCTTCGCGAACGCCGCCGAGGCGAGTCCGAGCGTCACCGTGGTCTTGCCCACGCCCCCCTTGAGGGAGCTGACGCTCAGTACGTGCATGACTACCAACCCTACCTTCACTACTCTGAGAGGACGCACGGGCCGCCCGGCGCACTCGTCCCCCCTCGACGCGACGGAAGGACACCCATGTTCCAGAAGATCCTCGTGGCCAATCGCGGCGAGATCGCCATCCGTGCGTTCCGCGCCGCGTACGAGCTCGGGGCCAGGACGGTCGCCGTGTTCCCCTACGAGGACCGCAACTCGCTGCACCGGCAGAAGGCGGACGAGGCCTACCAGATCGGCGAGGTCGGGCACCCCGTGCGCGCCTACCTCGACGTCGCCGAGATCATCCGCGTCGCCCGCGAGAGCGGCGCCGACGCGATCTACCCGGGCTACGGGTTCCTCTCCGAGAACCCCGAGCTCGCGCGCGCCGCGGCAGCGGCGGGCATCGCGTTCATCGGCCCCGACGCGAGCGTGCTCGAGATGGCCGGCAACAAGGTCACGGCCAAGGAGCACGCGCGCGCCGCGGGCGTGCCCGTGCTCGCCTCGACGCCGGCCTCCGACGACATCGAGGAGCTCGTGCGGGGGGCCGAGGAGATCGGCTTCCCCGTGTTCGCGAAGGCCGTCGCGGGCGGCGGTGGTCGCGGCATGCGGCGCGTCAACACGCGCGAGGAGCTGCGGCCCGCGCTCGAGGCGGCCATGCGGGAGGCGGACAGCGCCTTCGGCGACCCGCGGCTGTTCCTCGAGCAGGCGGTGCTGCGCCCGCGGCACATCGAGGTGCAGATCCTCGCCGACGGCGCGGGGCACACGATCCACCTGTTCGAGCGCGACTGCTCGGTGCAGCGGCGCAACCAGAAGGTCGTCGAGATCGCGCCCGCGCCCCACCTCGATGAGGCGATCCGGCAGGCGCTGTACCGCGACGCGGTCGCGTTCGCCCGTTCGATCGGCTACGTCAACGCGGGCACCGTCGAGTTCCTCGTCGACACGATCGGCGAGCGTGCGGGGCAGCACGTCTTCATCGAGATGAACCCGCGCATCCAGGTCGAGCACACCGTGACCGAGG
>JAATFA010000105.1 GCA_015655445.1 Actinomycetales bacterium
CATGCACGGTCAGCCGGGCGTTAGCGTGAACCACGAGGACCTCCTGGAAGTGAGAGACGTCAGACATCTCCACTAAGCCCGGAGGTCCTCCCCGTTCAGCGCAGGCGCGCGGGCACCAAAGTCATGGCCGGGTACATCTAGCTGGCGCGCCTAGATCGCGTCGGCCTCCGGCCCCTCGGGCAGCGCGGGGTGGCGCTCCTCGCGCGGACGGCGCCGTCGCGGCAGGATCGCGAGCACGGCGGCGACGGCCGACGCTGCAGCGCCGATGACGAACGTCAGTCGGAAGCCGGTCACGGTCGGCACCGTCTCGCCGTGGAACGAGACCGAGTACTCGGCGAGGATCGCGCCGACGACGGCCGACGCGACGCTCGTGCCGAGAGAGCGCATGAGCGCGTTGAGCCCGTTCGCCGCCGCGGTCTCGGTCGCGGGGACCGCTTGCATGATGAGCGTCGGCATCGCCGCGTAGCCGAGCCCGATCCCGAGGCCGATGACGACGTTGACGAGCAGGATGTGCCACCACTGCGTCATGAGCACAAGCGAGAGCATGTAGCTCGCGAGCAGGAGCACCGAGCCCGCGGCGAGCAGCGACTGCGCGCCGAAGCGCTCGCTCAAGCGCGCGGCGGCGGGCGAGATGATCATCATGACGAGTCCCGACGGCATGAGCACGAGGCTCGCGACGAGCAGGGAGAGGCCGAGGCCGACTCCCGTGGCGAGGGGGAGCTCGAGCAGCTGCGGCAGGGCGATGTTCGAGGCGAAGAGCGCGAAGCCCATCGCGATCGACGCGAGGTTCGTGAGGAGCACGGCGGGCCGGGCCGCGACGCGCAGGTCGACGAGGGGACTGCTCACGCGCAGCTCGAAGACGCCCCACAGCACGAGCACGACGAGGCCGCCGAGGCCGAAGGCAAGTGTGAGGGGCGAGAGCCAGCCCCAGTCGTTGCCGCGCGAGACGGCGATGAGGATCCCGAGGAGCCCCGCGGCGAGCCCGACGGCGCCGGGCACATCGAGCCGCCCGGGAGTGCGCAGGACGCTCACGGGCACGAACGCGAGCACGAGCACGACGTTGGCGGCGCCGAGGGCCGCGGCGAGCCAGAACAGCACGTGCCAGTCGAAGTGCTCGCTCACGAGCGCGCTCACGGGCAGGCCGAGGGCGCCGCCGACGCCGAGGGTCGCGCTCACGAGCGCGATCGCGCTCCCGAGGCGGTCGGCGTGCAGCACGTCGCGCAGGATCGAGATGCCGAGCGGGATGATGCCGATGACGGCCCCCTGCAGCGCGCGGCCGACGATGAGCGTGCCGACGTCCGTGGAGAGCGCCGACACGACCGCGCCGGCCACGAGCAGGACGAGCAGGGCGAGCGCGATCCTCCGCTTGCCGTACAGGTCGCCGAGCCGTCCCGAGATGGGTGTGACGACCGCCGCGCTCAGGAGCGTCGCCGTGATGACCCACGCGGTGTCGTCGCGCGTCGTGTGCAGGAGGTCGGGCAGCTCGGCCTGGATGGGCAGCACGATCGTCTGCATGAACGAGGCGCTCATGCCGGCGAATGCGAGTACGGCGGTCACGACGCCGGCCCGGGGAGTGCGCGTGAGCCTGCGTCTGTCCCCCTCCGCCGCTCCGCTCATCTCCCTCTCAGCCTACGCCAAGAGCTACGGCCCCTCCTCTGTCTCCCCCTCCCCCTTCCTCTTCTCGAGTGGCATTTGTGACACGCGCGGGCGGATTCCCGCCGCGCGTGTCACAAATGCCACCCGAGCCGGGCGCGCGCGAGCGCGTCAGGGGGCGGACGGGAGGGGCGGATTGTGCAGGCCGAGCACGTCGAGCATCCACGCGAGCTCGAACGCGCGCTTGCGCCACGCCTCGTAGCGGCCGCTCACCCCTCCGTGGCCCGCGCTCATCTCCGTGCGCAGGAGCACGGGCGCGCCGAGCGCGCGCAAGCGCGCCGTCCACTTCGCGGGCTCGACGTAGAGCACGCGCGTGTCGTGCAGGCTCGTGATCGCGAGGATGCGCGGATAGGCGACCTCGCGCACGTTCTCGTACGGCGAGTACGACTTCATGAGCGCGTAGATCTCGGGGTCGTGCAGCGGATCCCCCCACTCGTCCCATTCGATGACCGTGAGCGGCAGCGAGGGGTCGAGGATGCTCGTGAGCGGGTCGACGAAGGGCACGACGGCGAGGATGCCGGCGAACAGCTCCGGGGCGAGGTTCGCGACCGCGCCCATGAGCAGGCCCCCCGCGCTCCCCCCCTCGGCGACGATCCGGTCGGGACTCGTCCAGTCCTCCTCGACGAGGTGCCGCGCGCACGCGACGAAGTCGGTGAACGTGTTCGTCTTGCGGTGCGCCTTGCCGTCCTCGTACCACGCGCGCCCGAGCTCGCCGCCGCCGCGCACGTGCGCGACCGCGAAGACGACGCCGCGGTCGAGCAGGCTCAGCCGCGCGATCGAGAACGAGGGGTCGATGCTGTGCTCGTACGACCCGTAGCCGTAGAGCACGAGCGGGGCGGGCGTGCCCGGGCTCACGAGGTCGCGCCGGTAGACGAGCGACAGGGGCACGCGCGTGCCGTCGTGCGCGGTCGCCCACTCCCTCCGCTGCTCGTAGCGCGCGGGATCGTAGCCGCCTAGCACGGGCTGCTGCTTGAGCAGGCGCCGCTCGCCCGTCGCGACGTCGTAGTCGTAGACGGTCGAGGGCGTCACGAAGCTCGTGTAGCCCATGCGCACGAGCGGCTGCTCCCACTCGGGGTTGCCGCCGGCTCCCGCGGCGAAGAGCTCCTCGCCGAAGTCGACCTCCGTCCACGTGAGCGGGCCCTCGCCGAGGCGCGCGACCGCGACGCGCGGGAGCGCGCCGCTGCGGTACTCGAGCACGAGGTGGCTCGCGAACGCGTCGACGCCCTCGACGCGCACGCCCGGACGATGCGGCACGAGCACGCGCCGCTCCCCGCCGGGGTCCGCGGCGGCCACGTCGACGAGCTCGAAGTCGAGAGCGCCGTCGTTGTGCAGGACGAGCAGGCGGTCCTCCCCGTCGATGACGGCGTGCTCGATCGAGTACTCGACGCCCTCGCGCCGAGGCCACACGACGCGGAACTCTCCCGTCGGGTCGCTCGCGTCGAGGATGCGCGCCTCGCTCGTGACCTTCGACTCCTCCTCGATCACGAGGTAGCGCCTGCTGCGCGTCATCCCCACCCCGACCCAGTACCGCTCGTCCGGCTCGGAGAACACGGCGACATCGGCGGACGCGTCGGTGCCGACCTCGTGCCGCCAGACGGTGTCGGGGCGCCACGCGTCGTCGACGGTCGTGTAGAAGACGTAGCGCCCGGTCGCGTCGAAGAGCGCGCCGGCCGCGGTCTGCTCGATCGTGTCCGGCAGCTGCTCGCCCGTCTCGAGATCGCGCACGTGCACGGTGTAGCGCTCGTCGCCGACCGTGTCGACGGCGAGCAGCAGCAGCCGGCCGTCGGGGGAGACGTCGAGGCTCCCGAGCGCGTAGAACTCGGTGCCGGCGGCCTCGACGTTGTCATCGAGCAGCACCTGCTCGCCCGGCAGGCCCGATCCGTCTTCCGGCATGCTCGGCGTCGTCCAGTCGTCGGGGGAGGAGATCGGGGCGCGGCAGTGGATGCCGTACTGCTTGCCCTCGACGGTGCGCCCGTAGTACCACCACGCGCCCTCGCGCACGGGCACGCTCAGGTCGGTCTCCTTCGTGCGGCGCTTGATCTCCTCGAAGATCTGCTCGCGCAGCACCGCGAGGCCCGCGGTCTGCTCGTCCGTGTACGCGTTCTCGGCCTCGAGGTAGGCGAGCACCTCGGGATCGTCCTTGTCGCGCAGCCACTCGTAGTCGTCGACGAACACGTCGCCGTGGAAGCGGCGCTCGACGGGACGGCGGGCGGCGATGGGCGGGGTGGAGGGCATAGCTGCCAGGCTAGCCCGCCGCGTGGGCGGCGCGTCCCGACGCGAGCGCGGCAGGCCGAGGCGGCAGGCGGCGGTGGCGGGCAGCGGGACGGCCAGTCGTGGGCGGTCGGCGGGGTGGTTGACTGTGGGCATGACCGACGTGATCCCCGCCGACTACCGTTCGCTGCTCGAGCGCCCCCTCTACGGCGCGCTCGGGACCATCCGGCCCGACGACACCGTGCAGGTGAACCCCATGTGGTTCGAGTTCGACGGCGAGCGCATCCGCTTCACGCACACGACGAAGCGCGCGAAGTTCCGCAACCTCCAGCACAACCCGTCGATGAGCCTCGCGGTGATCGACCCCGACAATCCGTTCCGCTACCTCGAGGTGCGCGGCCGTCTCGTGGAGGTCGTCCCCGATCCTGAGGGCGCGTTCTACGTGCGTCTCGGCACGCGCTACGGCAACGCCGAGCAGGAGCCGCCGGCGGACCGGGCGGACCGGGTCGTGCTCGTCATGAGCGTGGAGCACTCGACGCACCAGTGAGCGCGGCGGGCGGCCGCACGCCGCGGCCCTCAGTCGGCCTGCGGCTCGTCCTCGTCCTGCTCGTCCTCGTCCTCGCCCTCCACGGCTTCGTGGTCGTCGCCCTCGAGCGCCGCCGTCTCCCCGACCTGCTGCGCCTCGAACTCCTCGGCCTGGTGCTCGTGGGCGCCGTCCCATTGCCCCGGGTCCGGCAGGGGAGGATTCTGCGGAACGTCGTCGTCGAAGGAGCTGTCCATGCTCCGACGGTAGGCGGCCGCGGGCGCGGGGTCGAGGGCCGCCAGGGTTCTCGGAGCCTCTCCCGGCCTCGGCGCCAGTCGCGGCCTCGGAGCCCGTCCGGGCCCCGGCACCGCCCTCTCGGCCCCGTGGCCGCGCACGGCCGTGCGCGCGGGAGGCCCCTGGGCGTCGTAGCGTGGTCTCCGTGAGCGCACCCTCCTCGTCCCCGTCCTCCCTCGTCGCCGTGACCGGCGGACGCGTCGTGCCCGTCGTGGGCGACCCGGTCGAGGAGGGGACCGTCCTCATCGAGGACGGCACGATCGTCGCGGTCGGTCGCGACGTCGCCGTGCCGGAGCACGCCGAGGTCGTCGACGCGCGCGGCCGCTGGGTCCTGCCCGGCTTCATCGAGGCGCACGGCCACGTCGGCATCCACGAGGAGGCCAACGGCGTCGCCGGCAACGACACGAACGAGATGACGAGCCCCGTGATGGCGGGCGTGCGCGCGATCGACGCGATCGACATCGAGGACGAGGGCTTCCGCGACGCGCTCTCGGGCGGCATCACGTGCGTCGTCGTCAAGCCCGGCAGCGGCAACCCGATCGGCGGCCAGACCGTCGCGATCAAGACGTGGGGCGGCCGCACGATCGACGAGCAGGTCGTGAGCGACGCCGTGAGCGTCAAGTCGGCGCTCGGCGAGAACCCCAAGCGCGTGTGGGGAGGCAAGGACAAGACGCCCTCGACGCGCCTGGGGGTCGCCCTCGTCATCCGGCAGGCGTTCGAGGACGCGCGGCACTACGCCGCGCAGAGGGCGCGCGCCGCCTCGACGGGCGAGCCGTTCCGCGTGGACCTGCACCTCGAGGCCCTCGCGCGCGTGCTCTCGGGCGAGCTCGTGTGGGACCAGCACACGCACCGGCACGACGACATCGCGACGGCCATCCGGCTCGCCGACGAGTTCGGCTACCGCCTCGTCGTCAACCACGGGACGGAGGGCGACAAGATCGCCGACGTGCTCGCCGAGCGCGGCATCCCGGTCATCTTCGGCCCGCTCTTCACGTCGCGGTCGAAGGTCGAGCTGCGCGATCGCGCGATCGCGAACCTCGCCGCGCTCGAGCGTGCGGGCGTGCTCGTCGCGATCACGACCGACCATCCCGTCGTGCCCATCCACTTCCTCGTGCACGAGGCCTCCCTCGCGGTGAAGGAGGGACTGCCGCCGCGCGCGGCGCTCGAGGCGCTCACCGTCAACCCGGCCCGCATGCTCGGCCTCGACCGGAGGGTCGGAGCCCTCGTCCCGGGCCTCGACGGCGACGTCGTCGTGTGGTCGGGGGATCCGCTCGACGTCGCCTCCCGCGCCGAGCGCGTGCTCATCCGCGGCGCCCTCGTGTACCGCTGGGACGAGGCGGAACACCGCGGCGTCGTCGTCGAGCGGGGGGAGCGCTTCGGCGGCCCACGCTCATGACGATGACCCGCTATCCCGACCGGTCGTCCCGGCGCTCGGCGCTCGCACCCGGCATCCTCATCGCGATCGCGCTCCTGGCGGGCCTCGCGCTCCTGGGGAACCCGAGCGCGTTCCTCATCATCCGGTACGCCGTGAGCATCCTCGCGCTCATCGTCGCCGTGTTC
This sequence comes from Actinomycetales bacterium, assembly GCA_015655445.1. Classification (GTDB taxonomy): domain Bacteria; phylum Actinomycetota; class Actinomycetes; order Actinomycetales; family Microbacteriaceae; genus Diaminobutyricimonas. The sequence goes on from JAATFA010000105.1 coordinate 6,242, forward strand.
GCCTACCAGGCGCGGCAGTGGTGGTGGCTGCCCGTGTTCGTCGCGATCGCGGTCGTCTGGAACCCGGTCTTCCCGTTCCCGTTCTCGGGCGTCGGATGGCTGCTCGCGCAGTACCCCGCGGCGATCGTCTCGGTCGTCGCGGGCGTGCGCATCCGCGTGCCCGAGCAGGACGCTCGGAGACCGCGATGAATCCGCCCTCCGCGCGCGGCGGATCGTGCCGCTCGCGCCGCGCGCGCGTCTACGCTGGAGTCGGTGCCGAAGGGTAAGGACGGTCAGTGACGAAGGTCATCAGCTACAACCTCCGGAAGAATCGCGCGAGCGGCGAGCTGCGCGGTCTCGCCGATCGCTTCGATCCCGACGTGCTGTGCCTGCAGGAGTGCGACACGCTCGAGCTGCCCGCGGAGGTCGGCCCCCTGCACCTGGCCGACGCGACGCGGCGCAACCGGCTCGGCCTCGCGATCTACTATCGGCGCGACCGGTACACGGCGATCACGACGAAGACGTTCGCGCTCAAGAAGTCGCTGCACGACCACCTCGCGGCGCCCGCGCACGAGCGTCTCATCGCGACGCGGCTGCGTGACCTCGAGGCCGATCGCGAGCTCGTCGTGGCGTCGTTCCACGCGGCACCGCTCACCGCCCTCAACTCGCTGCGGCGCAGCCAGATCGCCTCCGCGCACGAGAAGCTGCGCGAGCTCGGCCCGGGCCTTCCCGCCCTCATGGTGGGCGACTACAACTACCCGTTCTTCACGCGCAGCCTGAGCGAGCGGATGGTCAAGAGCGGCTACGACCTGACGCTCAGCGACACGCGCACCTACATCAACTACACGTTCTTCCGCGGGCACTTCGACTTCGCGACCTCCTCGGGGCTCGACGTCGAGCGCGTCGAGACCCTTCCGCGCGGCAAGTCCGACCACATGCCGATCCTCGTGACGACCTCCTACCGCGCGGAGCAGGAGACGGCCGCCTGATGGCCGAGTGCATCCACGGCTTCGACGAGGGACTGTGCGACGTGTGCTCGCCGCGCATGCCCGCGGGCGCCGCGCAGCCCGTGCGAGCGGCGCGCGCGCCCGCGTCGCGCACGGCGAGCGGCGACCGGGGGCCGCGGGCCCGCCCGGCGCAGGGGAGTGCGCGAGCGAGCGCGCCGGTGCCCGCGAGCACCGCTCCCGTGCGCCTCGAGGCGCGTCGCGTCTACCACGTCACGCACGAGCGGAACCTCGAGGCGATCGTCGTCGACGGCGCCCTGCGCGCGCACGTCGTGCCGGAGGTCGACGTGAGCTCGCCGACGACGCGCGAGCTGCGCGCGGGCGTCGTGCTGCCGACAGGGGACACCGTCGCCGACCGTGTGCCGTTCGCGTTCTCGCCGCACGCCGCGCGCTGGGAGGAGCTGCGCTCGGGCGCGGCGGGCGCGCACTGGTCCGCCGCAGCGCGCCGTCTCTCGCCCACCGAGTTCGTCGTGCTCGTGGCCCCCGCGGGCGCCCTCGGCGCCGATGTCGTCGTCGCCGACGGAGACGCGGCGGCCCCCGCGACCCGGTTCGCGGCGGGAGCGGATGCGGGGGGCGCCCTCCTCCGCCGCGCTCTCGCGGCCGACCCGGAGCTCGCGCACGCCGAGCTGCTCGCGCCCGCCGAGGTGCCGTTCGCGGCGATCGCGCTCCTCGGCGTGCCGAACGAGAAGGTGCGCGATCGCGTGCGCGCACTCCTCGCCGAGGCGGGGGGAGCCGTGCCGAAGATCGCCGTCTATCCGCCGTGGTTCCAGCCGGCGGCCGCATAGAGCAGGCCGCGAGGCCCGGCGAGCGCGCGCTCGTCGTCGCCGGCGTGTCCGAGGAGGGAACGTGTCCGACAGCCCGAGCGCGGCGACGCCCTACGAGGTGCTCGGGGTGCAGGTGACCGCGACGCAGGAGGAGATCCGTCGCGCCTACCGGCGCCTGCTGCGCGAGACGCATCCCGACACGGGCGGGAGCGCGGCGCGGTTCGTCGCCGTCCAGCGCGCGTGGGAGCGCATCGCGACCCCCGAGCTGCGCGCCGCCTACGATCGGGGCGCGCGCGGCGCCGACGACGAGAGGGTCGCGTGGTCGGCTCCCGCCGGCGGCGCCCCGCCGCGTCGCGGCGACACGCGTCCGTCCGCTCGCTCCCACGGGCATCCCGGCGGCTGGCGGCGGGAGCGCTTCCTCGCGCTCATCCGGGAGTGGGCGGGACGCGGGGCCGACCTGCCGGATCCGTACGATCCCGCGCTCGTGCGGTCCGCTCCCGCCGAGATCCGGCACATCCTCGCCGACGCCCTCGCGGAGGAGGCGACGGCGCGCGCCCTCTCCTCGCTCGGCATCGGCTACACCGTGTGGCACGACGTCGCGACGGGCGACCCCGAGGACAAGATCGACCACGTCGTGCTCGGGCCGACGGGCCTCTTCGCGATGCTCTCGGAGGACTTCGGGGGCGAGGTGCGTGCACGACGCGGCGAGCTCGTGGGCGCCGGGATCGGCTACGCGCGTCCCGTGCACGCGCTCGAGGCGCTCTCGCGCGTGCTCGCACGTGCCGCGCGCGTCGCGTTCACGGGCCTGCTCGTCGTGCTGCCCGACGACGCGCTCGAGGATTCCGTGCTCGTGCTCGGCCGCTCCCGGGGAGCGGTCACCGCTGCGGTCCGCTCGAGCGTGCTGCCCGCGCTCCTGCGCGTGGGGCTGCCCGGCGGCAGGCCCGTCGGGGGCACGGAGCTCTTCGACGTGCGCACGCGCCTGCAGGCGGCGATCCGGTTCGTGTGAGCGTGCGGCCGGGCGTCGGCCGTGCCGCAGCGGGCGGCCGAGCCGCGGCGTCAGTCGTGCCGCAGCTCGCGGTCGAGCTCGTCGTCGGAGAGCGTGCGCGGGTCCACGTCCGCCTCGTCGCCCGAGGCCGCGGTGCCCGAGTCCACAGCGTCCGCGCTCGCCTCGACGTCCGCGTTCTCGTCCGCGTCGGCGCTCTCGTCGGCGGCGGCGCTCGGGCCGTCCGTCGACTCCGTGGACTCGGTGTAGTCGGCGTCCTGCGGCACCGTGCCGTCGGTCAGCCGCGGGTCCTCGCGCTCGCTCATGCGTCCTCCTCCGTGTGCCCTGTCGTCGTGTGCGCTGTCGTCGTATGCCCTGTCGTCGTGCCGGGCTCGCGCGCGGGGGCACGTCGCGCAGGCAGCCCGCCGTCCGGATCGCGCTCGAGCTCATGCCCGTCTCCGACGAGCTCGCCCTCGACGAGGGCGTCGGGACGCGGCACGGACGGCGCGGCGGACGGGTGGATCTCGGGCGTGCGGACACCGACGTGCGCGTCGGGCGCGATCTCGGTCCCCGGGCGCACGAGGTCGTCGGGCTCGCGATCGTCCATGTCCTCCACGCTAGGAGCGCGCCGCGTGCACGCGCACGCGCGGCCAGGCAACTCGAAGCACGCGCGGCTCCGCGTCGCGGCGCGGCGGTCGCCGGGCTCTCAGGGATGGGCCATAGCCTCGCGAGGTGGCCCGGTGCGCACGCGTTCGGCGAGGAGGGAGAGGGGCATGACGAGTTCGTTCGCGAACTGGCTGTTCGACCAGGTGGACCGCGAGGACGAGGTCGGCGACCTCGCGCGCGAGTTCGAGGACGACGAGGGCTTCCCGGACGACGGCGACCGTGCGGTCTACGAGGCCTACTTCGACGAGTTCGACGTCGACACGCAAGCGGTCTTCGAGCGCGCGTGGGAGGAGTTCGAGCTCGGCGACGCCGAGGACCTCGGCTACGCCGGCCTCGACGAGGACGACTCCGTCGAGTAGCGTCCTGGCAGCGGCGCGTCGCCGTCCTCGCGGCCCGCGAGCAGGTCGAGCACGGGCGCGTGGAGCGCGCCGTTCGTCGCGAGCGCGCTCCCGTGCCACGGGCCGTCCTCGCCCTCGACCGAGGTGAACCGGCCGCCCGCCTCCTCGACGACGGGGATGATCGCGGCGACGTCGTAGGGTCGCAGGTCGAGCTCGGCGACGACGTCGAGTGCGCCCTCGGCGAGGAGCATGTACGACCACATGTCGCCGATTGCGCGATCGCGCGCTGACGCGCGCGCCAGGCGCACGGCGTCGTCGAGCCTCCCCGCGCCCGCCCATCCGTGCAGGCTGTTGTAGCTCACGGACGCACGCGAGAGGTCGTCGACGTCGCTCACGGCGAGACGCCGCGGGGCGCGGCGCGCCTCCGCGGTCCACGCGCCCCGGCCGCGCGCCGCCCACCACCGACGTGCGAGCGCGGGCGCGCTCACGACGCCGACGACGGGCACCCGGTCGACCGCGAGGGCGATGAGAGTGCCCCAGATGGGGATGCCGCGCAGGAAGTTGGCGGTGCCGTCGATCGGGTCGATGATCCACTGCCGGTGCGGCGCCGCGTCCGCGTCGCCGCCGAACTCCTCGCCGAGGATCGCATCCCCCGGCCGGCTCGCCTCGATCGAGGCGCGCAGCACCGACTCGACGGCCGTGTCGGCGTCCGTGACCGGCGAGTCGTCGTCCTTGATGCGCACCTCGAGGTCGAGCGCGCGATAGCGGTCGATCGAGACGAGATCGGCGGAGGCGGCGAGGGCCAGAGCGAACGACAGGTCGTCGGCGAGGGAGGGATCGGTCACGTCTCCAGCGTAGGAGACAGCGGTGCGCCGGTCGTGCTCGTCACGCGAGCGAGGCGAGCAGGCGTTGCAGCGAGTCGACGCGCTCGGCGGGCAGCTCCCCGCGCGCGACGGCCTCGTTGAGCTCGCAGTCGGGCGCGTCCGGGAGGTGCGTGCAGCCGCGCGGGCACTCCTCGGCGACGCGCGCGAGGTCCTCGAAGGCGCTCAGGACGCTCGCCGGGTCGACGTGGGCGAGGCCGAAGGAGCGCACGCCGGGGGTGTCGATGATCCAGCCGCCGCCGGGCAGGCGGAGCGAGACGGTCGAGGAGGACGTGTGCCGTCCGCGGCCCGTGACGGCGTTGACGCCGCCCGTCGCACGGTCGGCGCCCGGGACGAGCGCGTTGACGAGGGTCGACTTGCCGACGCCGGAGTGCCCGACCGCGACCGTCGTGTGGCCGCGCAGGGCCTCGGCGAGGGGCGTGAGGTCGGTGTCGGGCCCCCGGCGGAACACCGCGAGGTCGAGGCCGGCGAAGCCGGAGAGGAAGGGCTCGGGGTCGGCGAGGTCGGTCTTCGTGACGCACAGGATCGGCACGATGCCCGCGTCGTACGCCGCGACGAGATAGCGGTCGACGAGGCGCGCGCGCGGCTCGGGGTCCGCGGCGGCGACGACGACGAGCATCTGGTCGGCGTTCGCGACGATCACGCGCTCGACCGTGTCGGCGTCGTCCGCGCTGCGTCGCAGGACCGTCGTGCGCTCGTCGACGCGCACGATGCGCGCGAGCGTGCCCTCGTGACCCGACACGTCGCCGACGAGCTCGACGCGATCGCCCGTGACGATCGACCCGCGTCCGAGCTCGCGCGCACGCGCGGCGAGCACCATGCGCTCGTGCGCGCCGCCCTCGTCGACGAGCACGGCGAAGCGGCCGCGGTCGACGCCGAGCACGCGCCCGGGCACGGCGTCCCCGTGCTGCGGGCGGGTCTTGCTCCGCGGACGGCTGCCGCGCGGGTTCGGCCGCACGCGCGCGCTCGACTCGTCGTAGTCGCCGTACTCCTCGTCGTCCTCGTCGACGTCGTCGAGCCAGCTCATGCGCGCGGGCCCCGCGCGCTCACGGCACGGGCACGGAGCCGGGCTCGGATGCGGCGCCGAGCAGTCCGTCGCGCCAGAGCTCGGGGAACTCGGGGAGCGTCTTCGCGGTCGCGCCGATGTCGTCGATGCGCACGTCCGGGACCGCGAGGCCGACGATCGCGCCCGCCGTCGCCATCCGGTGGTCCTCGTACGCGTGCCACAGGCCCCCGTGCAACGGCGCGGGGTCGATCGCGAGACCGTCGTCGAGCTCGCGCACGCGGCCGCCGAGGGCCGTGAGCTCCGTCGCGAGCGCCGCGAGCCGGTCGGTCTCGTGGCCGCGCAGATGGCCGATGCCCGTGATGCGGCTCGGGCTGCTCGCGAACGCCGCGATCGCGACGACCGCGGGCACGAGCTCGCCGCCGTCGCCGAGGTCGAGGTCCACGCCGGGGAACGACGCGCCCCCGCGCACGCCGGGACCGCCGTCGACGACGAGCGCGTCCCCCTCGCGCCGCACCTCGGCTCCGAAGCGCGGCAGGAGCTCGGCGAGGTGGGCGCCCACTTGCGTCGTGCGCTCGGGCCATCCGCCGATCGCGACGGTGCCGCCCGCGATGATCGCGGCGGCGAGGAAGGGCGCGGCGTTCGAGAGGTCCGGCTCGATGTCGACGTCGACGGCCGCGATGGGCCCCGGCGGCACGACCCACACGCCCTGCTCGGGGGAGGAGACCTCGACGCCGCGCGCCGCGAGCGCGGCGATCGTCATCTCGATGTGCGGCAGGCTCGGCAGCCGCTCGCCCGTGTGGCGCAGGGTGAGGCCGCGCTCGAACCGCGGCGCGACGAGGAGCAGGCCCGAGACGAACTGGCTCGACGCCGACGCGTCGATCGCGAGCTCCCCGCCGGAGACGCGACCCGCGCCGTGCACCGTGAAGGGGAGCGACCCGCGCCCGTCGTCGTCGACCTCGACGCCGAGCCCGCGCAGCGCCGCGATCGTCGTGCGCATGGGGCGTCGTCGCGCCGCGGGGTCGCCGTCGAACGAGACCGGCCCGAGGGCGAGGGCGGCGACGGGTGGCAGGAAGCGCATGACGGTGCCCGCGAGGCCGCACTCGATCGTCCCCGGCCCGAGCAGCTCGCCCGGGGTCACGTGCAGGTCGGGGCCGAAGCCGCCGTCGCCCGGGACCTCCTCGATGCGCGTGCCGAGCGTGCGCAGGCCGCCGACCATGAGGGCGCTGTCGCGCGAGCGCAGGGGGGCGCGCACGAGGGAGGGGCCGTCGGCGAGCGCCGCGAGCACGAGCTCGCGATTGGTGAGGCTCTTCGAGCCGGGCAGGCGCAGGCGCGCCGAGAGCGGGCCCGACGCGACGGGGGCGTCCCACGCGCCGGGCTCGGGGGAGCCCGTGTGCCGGGCGTCGCCGTAGGGGTCGAAGTCCGGTTCGGAATACCTGGTCACCTGCATCGGTTTTCCACCATATCGGCACGGCTGGAAGGAACGGAGGAGGAACAGGATGCTCGCCGTTCAGGAATCCCCCGTCGTTCTAGACTGGCCCGCGATGGACAACGACACCGTGCCGGGCGCGGCGGGGACGAGCGCCGATCGGGACCGCCTGCGCAGGCTGTTCGAGGAGCAGGCCCTGCCGTACATGGACCAGCTGTACGCGGCCGCGATGCGCATGACGCGCAACCCGAGCGACGCCGCCGACCTCGTGCAGGAGACGTTCGTGAAGGCGTTCGCGGCGTTCCGCCAGTTCGAGCAGGGCACCAACCTCAAGGCATGGCTGTACCGCATCCTCACGAACACGTTCATCAACAGCTATCGCAAGAACCAGCGCAACCCCTACCAGAACACCCTCGACGACCTCGAGGACTGGCAGCTCGGCAGCGCCGAGTCGGCGACGTCGTCGACCGCGCGCTCGGCCGAGGCGGAGGCGATCGACCACCTTCCGGACTCGACCGTCAAGGACGCTCTGCAGGCGATCCCGGAGGACTTCCGTCTCGCGGTGTACCTCGCGGACGTGGAGGGGTTCTCGTACCAGGAGATCGCCGACATCATGAAGACCCCCGTCGGCACCGTGATGAGCCGCCTGCATCGTGGCAGGCGCATGCTCCGCGAGCTGCTGACCGACTATGCGCGCGATCGGGGCATCGCGGCGCCGACTGCTAGGAGAACGACATGACCGACTGCGGTTGCGACAAGGCGAAGGCCGAGCTCGAGGAGTATCTCCATCGCGAGTTGAGCGACGCGGACTTCCGCGACATCAGCGAGCACTTGAGCCATTGCGAGGACTGCTCGACCGAGCACCTCGTGGGTCTCACCCTCATCCAGAAGGTGCGGAGCGCGTGCAGCGAGACCGCGCCGGTCGAGCTGCGCGAGCTCGTCCTCACGCGCATCCGCGCGCTCCAGGCGCAGTAGTCCCGCGGCCCGGCGCGGGTGAGGAGCTCGGCGGGGCCGATGTCGGGGGGAGCCCGTAGCGTGCCGTCCATGGAGATCCTGCTCATCCCCGGGTTCTGGCTCGACGCGTCCTCGTGGGCGGCCGTGGCCCCGAGGCTCGCGGAGGCGGGCCATGCGGTGCGTGCGCTCACGCTCCCCGGACTCGAGGCCCGCGCGGCGGACCGATCGCGCATCGGCGCGCACGAGCACGTGGACGCGATCGTCGCGGCGATCGACGCGGCCCGCGCCCGCGTCGTGCTCGTCGGCCACAGCGGCGGCGGCCCGCTCGCCTACGCCGCCGCGTCCCGACGGCCGGAGCGCGTCGCACGCATCGTCTATGTCGACTCCGGGCCGCTCGAGTCGGGGCGTGCCATCAACCCCGCGCTGCCCGCGAAGGGGTCCGACGTGCCGCTTCCCGCGTGGGACGAGTTCGACGAGGCGTCCCTGCGCGACCTCGACGCCGCCCGGCGCGAGCGGTTCCGGGCGCGCGCGGTGCCCGAGCCCGCTCGCGTGACGCGCGATCCCCTCGAGATCGGGGACGACCGCGTGCGCCTGGTCCCGGCGACCGTCATCGCGTGCGAGACGAGCGGCGAGGAGCTGCGCCGGCTCATCGCCTCGGGGCACCCCTACACGGCGGAGCTCGCGCGCGCGGCCGACTGCGAGATCGTCGACCTGCCCACCGGTCACTGGCCGCAGCTCACGCGTCCGGACGACCTCGCCCGTCTTCTCCTCGCCGCCGTCGACCGGTGAGCGCACGCTCGCGCGCGATCATCGGCGCGCGCGAGCGTGCGGTGCGTCAGAGCGTGAGCGCGCGGTCGATGAGCTCGCCCTGCTGCTGAGCGCTGCGCTTCGTCGATCCCGTCGCGGGCGACGCCGAGGCGGGGCGCGACGCGAGCGCGAGCGGGCGGCCGCCGAGCGCAGGCACGAGCTCGAGGCTCAGGAACGGCCACGCTCCCTGGTTCGCGGGCTCGTCCTGCGCCCACACGAGCTCCGCGTTCGGGTAGCGGGCGATGACGTCCGTGACCTCGCGCGCCGGCAGCGGGTAGAACTGCTCGACGCGCACGAGCGCGATCGACTCGGCGAGACCGCGCTTCTCGCGCTCCGCCTTGAGGTCGTAGTGCACCTTGCCGGAGTGGAGCACGACGCGGCGCACGGTGGCCGGGTCCGCGATCGTCGCGTCGTCGAGCACGGGCAGGAACCGTCCGCTCGTGAACTCGTCGACCTGGCTCGTCGCGCCACGCAGGCGCAGCATCGCCTTGGGCGTGAAGACGACGAGCGGTCGCCGCGGCCGCGCGTATGCCTGGCGGCGGAGCAGGTGGAAGTACGACGCGGGGGTCGACGGGCGCGCGATCGTCATGTTGTTCTCGGCCGCGAGCTGCAGGTAGCGCTCGATGCGCGCCGAGGAGTGGTCCGGCCCCTGGCCCTCGTAGCCGTGCGGCAGGAGGAGCACGACGCTCGAGCGCTGGCCCCACTTCTGCTCGGCGCTCGAGATGAACTCGTCGACGACGACCTGCGCGCCGTTCGCGAAGTCGCCGAACTGCGCCTCCCACAGCACGAGCGCGTCCGGGCGCTCGACCGAGTAGCCGTACTCGAACGCCATCGCCGCGTACTCGCTCAGGAGCGAGTCGTAGATCCAGAACTTCGCCTGGTTCTCCGTGAGGTTCGCCAGCGGCAGCCACTCCTGGCCGTTCTGCCGGTCGTGCAGCACGGCGTGGCGCTGCACGAACGTGCCGCGCCGGCTGTCCTGTCCAGCGAGACGCACGGGCGTGCCCTCCACGAGGAGCGATCCGAGCGCGATGAGCTCGCCGAAGGCCCAGTCGATGTCGCCCGTGCGGCTCATGTCGACGCGCTTGCGCAGGAGCTGCTGGAGCTTGGGGTGCACCGTGAAGCCCGCTGGGGGGTTCGCGTGCGCGTCGCCGATGAGCTGCAGCACCGAGACGTCGATGCCCGTCGAGGCGGGCTCGCCCGCGCTGTCGTCCTGCTGCGATTCCGGCCGTTCGAGGTCCGCGACGGCATTCGCGTCCTGCACGGAGACGGGCATCGAGGCCGTCTGCGCGGCGTGCGTCTCCGCGAACGCGCGCTCGAGGCGGTCCTGGAAGTCGCGGTGCGCCGCCTCATACTCGTCGGGCGTGATGTCGCCGCGGCCCACGAGGGCCTCCGTGTAGAGCGTGCGCACGGAGCGCTTCGCCTCGATGAGGTTGTACATGAGCGGCTGCGTCATCG
>JAATFA010000030.1 GCA_015655445.1 Actinomycetales bacterium
GCAGGCCGAGACCGACGACCCCGGCGAGTTCCTCGACAACCTGCGTTTCGAGATCGGCGCGAAGGAGGTCTACGTCTTCACCCCGCAGGGGGAGGTCATCGGCCTCCCGGCCGGAGCGACCCCGGTCGACTTCGCCTACGCCGTGCACACCGAGGTCGGGCACCGCACGATGGGCGCGAAGGTCAACGGGCGCCTCGTGCCGCTCGAGAGCACGCTCAACAGCGGCGATGTCGTCGAGGTCTTCACGTCGAAGAACCCGGACGCCGGGCCCAGCCAGGACTGGCTCACGTTCGTCAAGAGCCCCCGCGCGCGCAACAAGATCCGGCAGTGGTTCACGAAGGAGCGCCGCGACGAGGCGATCGAGCAGGGCAAGGACGCGATCGCGCGCGCGCTGCGCAAGCAGAACCTGCCTCTGCAGCGCCTCATGAGCCAGGACTCCTTCGCGGAGGTCGCCGCCCAGATGCGCTATCCCGGCGTCGAGGCGCTCTACGCGGCCGTCGGCGAGGGGCACGTCTCGACCCAGTCGGTCATCGAGAAGGTCCTCGCGATGGTGCAGACGGAGGCGGAGACGGAGGACGTCGACCTCGACTTCACCTCGCGCGGCCGACTGCGCTCGCTCCGCTCGTCGGACTCGGGGGTTCTCGTGCGCGGGGCGCCCGACATCCTCGTCAAGCTCGCCAAGTGCTGCACGCCCGTTCCGGGCGACGAGATCGTCGGGTTCGTCACGCGCGGCGCCGGCGTCTCCGTGCACCGGACGGACTGTCGCAACGTCGCCTCGCTGCGCCAGGAGCCGGACCGCATGATCGAGGTCGAGTGGGCGCCGACGTCGTCGAGCGTCTTCCTCGTGCAGATCCAGGTCGAGGCGCTCGACCGGTCCGGCCTGCTCTCCGACGTCACGCGCGTGCTCTCCGAGCACCACGTCAACATCCTCTCGGCGACCGTGTCGACCTCGAGCGACCGCCTCGCGCTCAGTCGCTTCCTGTTCGAGATGGGCGATACGACCCACCTGGACCGCGTGCTCAACGCCGTACGTCGCATCGACGCCGTCTACGACGTCTACCGCGTGAGCGCCGGCTGAGCCCGCATCCGCGCCGCTGCGCCCCGCACCACGGAGCCCCTCGTGCGCCGGCGTCATGGCGCGTCGAGCTCCTGGGCACGGGCGAGCGCACGAGCGACGTGCGGCACGCGATGCCGGCGGGCGAGCGCGGCCACGAGCTCGCCCGGCTCCCAGCCGCCCCGCTCGCGCAGCGCGCGAACCGCGGCGCGCTCGGTCGGCCCGAAGTCCGGCGGGAGCCGCACGAGGTCCATGGCCGTGCGCAGCGGCGTCGTGACGGCGACGCCCGCGAGACGCACGACGTCGGCGGGGGAGAGCACGACCTCGCGTACGCGCAGCGGCACGGGGGAGTGCGGCCGCACGCGCTCGCGCGCCGGCACGCACACCTCGACGGGCTCGGGCTCGCGCTCGACGGCTCCCCACAGCCACGCGGCGGTGCGGCCCTCCGCGATGACGCGATCGCCCAACAGCGGCGCGAGCGAGGCCGCGCGCAGCGCGGTGTCGTCGAGCTCGTCCATCGCCCCGTAGCCGAGGCCGATGCGGAAGACCTCCCCGTCGAGGCGCGCGGCGGCGAGCTCCGCGAGGGGGAGGTCGCCGGGGAACAGCACGCGGGGAGTCATGCCGCCAGTCTCGCGTCCGCGCGCCCACGACAGAGCCGCGCACGCGCTCATGTGGACGCGTGCGCCGGTGGGGAGGAGCTCAGCCGCCGATCGCGCGGAGCCAGGCGCGGCGGGCCTCGAGCGCCTCGCGCGCCTCGTCCGCCGCGCGCGCATCGCCGCGCGCCTCCGCGTCCGCGAGCTGCGCCTCGAGCCGGGCGATGATCTCGCGCAACTGGCTGCTCATGCCCTCCGTGCGCGCCTGGCGCTCCGGATCCGACCGGTGCCAGTGCTCCTCCTCGAGCTTGCGCACCGCGGCCTCGACGCGGCGCAGCCGGTCCTCGATCGCGCGCACCTGGTCGCGCGGCACGCGCCCGATCTCGTCCCAGCGGCGCTGGATCGACGTGAGCTTCTCCCGCGCGGCCCTCCGGTCGGTCGCCGTGAGCAGCGGCTCCGCCTCGGCGAGGAGCGCCTGCTTGCGCTCGAGGTTCGCGTGGTACTCCGCATCGTCGCGCGCCTCGACCTCCGCCTTCGCGGCGTAGAGCACGTCGCCCGCGGCCTTGAACCGCGCCCACAGCGCGTCGTCGACCTTCTTGCCGGCACGGCCCGCGCGCTTCCAGTCCTCGAGCAGGGAGCGATAGGCGGGGATGCCCTCCGCCCCGCGCCCCGCGAGCGCCTCGGCCTGCGCGACGAGCTCCTCCTTGCGCGAGCGCGCCTCCCGGTGGACGGAGTCGAGCTCGGCGAAGAAGGCGCGCCGATGGGCGTCGAGCGTCGAGCGGGCGGCGCGGAACCGCTTCCACAGCTCGTTGCTCTCGCTGCGCGGCAGACGCGGGCCCTCCTGCTGCTGACGCTGCCACTCGGCGAAGAGCTCCTCGACGCGGGCCGTCGTCTGCTTCCACTGCACGCGCGCGGGATCCTGCGCGGCGAGGTGCTCGATCTCCTCCACGAGCGCCGTGCGCTCCGCGAGCGCGGTCTCGACGGCCGCGCGCGCCTCCGCCGCCTGCTGCTCGGTGAGGGCGTGGACCTGTCCCGTGAGCGCCTCGAGGCGCGTGAGGAGCGAGGCGAGGTCGCCCACGGCGTTCGCCGTGCGCACCGACTCGCTCAGCGTGCGCACGGCCTTGGCGACGTCGGCGGCCGGCGCCCCGTTGCGTGCGCGCTGCTCGAGCAGTCCGACCTGCCCCTCGAGGTCCGCGTACTTGCGCTCGAAGAAGGCGAGCGCCTCGTCGGGGCTCCCGTCCGGGAACTGTCCGACGACGCGTTCGCCGTCGCCCTCCCGCACGTACACGGTGCCGGTCTCGTCGACACGGCCCCACGGGGATTCACGGTTCTGCGCCACGTGCTGTCACCTTGCTGTGTCCGGTGGCCGATTGCGGGCCTGGATCACTCTATTGCACCAGGTCCGCGCCACGATTGCGAGGCCTCCTCCGCACCGCGCTCGCGTGCACGCTATCGGACGGTCGCGGCCGTGATGGTCGTGGCGACCTTGGGGGCGCCGTCGCCGCTCGTCGTGCCATCCGCGAGGCCCGCGTCCGCGATCTCGGAGCGGAGCGCGTCGAGGCCGCTCGTCACGGTGCCGAGCACCGTGTAGCCGCCCGCGGAGTCGTTCGGAAGCTGGCTGTCGGTGAAGCAGATGAAGAACTGGTGACCGTTCGAGTACGCGCTGCTGCCGCGGGCGAGCGCGATCGTCCCCGCCGGATAGACCTGGTCGGCCGGCGCGTTCTCGATCGGGCCGAACGAGTAGCCCGGGTCGGATGCGCCCGTGCCGTTCGCGGAGCCGCACTGGATGAGGCCCGCCGTGTCGCTCTCGACGAGGCGGTGGCACGTCTTGCCGACGTAGTAGCCGGACTGCACGTCGGTGACGAACGACGCGACGCCCTGCGGCGCCTTCGAGCCGTCGAGGGAGATGCCGAGGTCGACGTCGCCGTTGAGCGTGAGCGTGCCCGTCCACGTGCGGCCCTCCGCGACGGAGGGGGAGGGCACGTCGCCCACGTTGGCCCCCGAGGCGCTCGGGCTCGGCGTCGGGCTCGGGCTCGCGCTCACGGAGGGCTTGGGGGCTCCCGGGCCGGAGGAGAAGTAGGCGATCTGCGCGACCGCGGCGAGCGCGGCGACGACGACGAGCGCGACGATCGCGATGACGTTGTCGCGCATGCGGCGGCGGCGACGCGTCGCGTGCACCGTCTGCCGCGCCTCGTAGGCGCGCAGCCGCTCGCGTGCGACGCGCGCAGCGCGGTCCTCGTTCCTGTTGCGCGCCACACACCCTCCCTCTCGCGGGCATCGGCCCTCTCGCGGGCACCGGGATGAACTCTAGCGGGCCGATCGAGGAGGTCGGAGGGCGTGGCTACGCTGGTCGCATGGACGGACAGCAGGCACTGCGCGGCGGCGCGATGCCGCTCGCGGTGCGCATGCGTCCGCGCTCCCTCGACGAGGTCGTCGGCCAGCGGCACCTGCTCGGCCCCGGGTCGCCGCTCGTCGCGCTCGCCTCCGACGCGTCCGGGGAGCGCGGCGGCATCTCGGTCATCCTGTGGGGTCCGCCGGGCACCGGCAAGACGACGATCGCGCAGGCGATCGCGCGCAGCTCGGGGCGCCGGTTCGTCGAGCTCTCCGCCGTCACGGCGGGCGTGAAGGACGTGCGCGAGGTCATGGAGCGCGCGCTCGCCGACCGTGACCTGTACGGCGTGTCGACCGTGCTCTTCCTCGACGAGATCCACCGCTTCAGCAAGGCCCAGCAGGACGCGCTCCTGCCCGGCGTCGAGAACGGATGGGTCATCCTCGTCGCCGCGACGACCGAGAACCCATCCTTCTCCGTCGTCGCGCCCCTCCTCTCGCGCTCGCTCCTGCTCACGCTCGAGCCGCTCACCGACGAGGACCTCGGCGTGCTCGTCGACCGCGCGGTCGTGGACCCGCGCGGGCTCGACGGCGCGGTGCGGCTCGACGCGGAGGCGCGCGAGGCGATCGTGCGACTCGCATCGGGCGACGCACGACGCGCGCTCACGGCGCTCGAGGCTGCGGCCGCGTCCGCGATCGCCGAGGCGGCGGACGCGGGGGGCACGCACGAGCAGGACGGGCAGAGCGCCGACGGACAGAGCACCGACGGGGGAGACGCGAACGGGGACGACGCCGAGGGGAACGCTGGCCCCGGCGAGGCCGGAGTCGACGAGGACGGTGAGAGCGCCTCCGGGCGACCCGCGAGCGCCCCGCCCGTCGTGACGGCCGACATCGTCGCGCGCGCGGTCGATCGCGCCCTCCTGCGCTACGACCGCCAGGGCGACGAGCACTACGACGTCATCAGCGCGTTCATCAAGTCGGTGCGGGGATCCGACGTCGACGCGGCCCTGCACTACCTCGCGCGCATGATCGAGGCGGGCGAGGACCCGCGCTTCATCGCGCGGCGCATCATGATCCTCGCCGCGGAGGACATCGGCATGGCCGACCCGCAGGCGCTCCCGATCGCGGTCGCCGCCGCGCAGGGGGTGCAGCTCATCGGCATGCCCGAGGGGCGCATCCTGCTCGCGGAGGCCGTCGTCTACCTCGCGACGGCGCCCAAGTCGAACGCCTCCTACCTCGCGGTCGACGCCGCGATCGCGGACGTGCGCGCGGGGCGCATCGGGCGCGTGCCGGTGCACCTGCGCGACGCCCACTATCCCGGCGCGAGGCGCCTCGGGCACGGACAGGGGTACCGCTACGCGCACGACTCGGAGATCGGCGTCGTCGAGCAGCAGTACCTGCCCGACCCGCTCGTCGGCACGCGCTACTACGAGCCGACGGCGCACGGCAACGAGCGCGACGTCGCGGCGCGGCTCGAGAAGCTGCGCGCGATCATCTCCGGCACGCGCGAGTGATGCTCGCCGTGATATCCTGTCCTCCGCCTTGTACCGGTGTGCGCGCGTGCGGCTGCGCTCGCAGGCCGGGAAGGAGCGCCGGTCAGTAGCCGGCCGCGCTCCGTGGCGGAACCCCTCTCACGTCGGCACAGACGTCCGTCGCGCGACCCTCGTCGCGCGGTCGCCGTCCCGGCGGCTCGCGTGCGACCCCGCGCGACCGTGCGCCTGCGCCCCTTCCGCGTTCGAGACCTCCAGCATCAGCAAAGGACATCCGTGTCGACCACGTCACGAAGCAAGACCCGCCTCTCCCGCGCGCTCGGCGTGCCCCTCACGCCGAAGGCGGCGCGCTACCTCGAGAAGCGCCCCTACGCCCCCGGCGAGCACGGCCGCACGAAGCGCCGCGCCGACAGCGACTACGCGGTGCGGCTGCGCGAGAAGCAGCGCCTGCGCGCCCAGTACGGCATCCGCGAGAAGCAGCTGCGCATCGCGTTCAACGAGGCGCGCCGCACCGAGGGGCTGACGGGTGAGAACCTCGTCGAGCTGCTCGAGATGCGCCTCGACGCGCTCGTGCTGCGCGCGGGCTTCGCGCGCACGACGGCGCAGGCACGCCAGCAAGTCGTGCACCGGCACATCCTCGTCGACGGCGCGATCGTCGACCGCCCGTCGTTCCGCGTGAAGCCGGGCCAGGTCATCCACGTCAAGGAGCGCAGCGAGAGCCTCGAGCCGTTCCAGGTGGCTGCGGCCGGCGGTCACGCCGAGGTGCTGCCTCCCGTCCCCGGATACCTCGAGGTCGAGCTCGACAAGCTGCAGGCGCGCCTGCTGCGCCGTCCGAAGCGCGCCGAGGTCCCCGTGACGTGCGACGTGCAGCTCGTCGTCGAGTACTACGCGGCTCGCTGACCGGCCGGCCGCACGGCTGGTCGCCCGCGGGGCGCGCGCTCGGCGCCGCCGCCCCGGCGCTTTCGCTTAAGGTTGACTAGCATCGTCCGCACCGAGGCGAGGAGATCGGACATGAAGAGCGCACTGTGGGTCGTCGTCGGCGTCGCCATCGGGTTCGTCGTCGCGCACCAGCTCAACCGCACGCCCCAGGGGCAGCGGTTCTTCGCCGGCGTCGAGGCCAAGGCGAAGGAGTTCGCGGACGCCGTCGTCGACGGCTATCGCGCACGCGAGGCCGAGCTGCGCGCGGCGGCGGACGAGGGGAAGGCGGCCGCGGAGGCCGCCGCGCTCCGGTAGCGCCGAGTGCAGACCGCAGAGATCCAGCGGCGCTGGCTGACGTTCTTCGGCGACCGCGGGCACACGATCGTGCCCTCCGCATCCCTCGTGAGCGACGACCCGACGCTGCTCTTCACCGTCGCGGGCATGGTCCCGTTCA
>JAATFA010000084.1 GCA_015655445.1 Actinomycetales bacterium
CATGCAGGACTCCCGCGCGGACATCGCGCACTTGCGCCAGCACGGGACCCCCGTCGTCGTCGTGAACTACCGCTCGGCCGACGACGACCACTGCACGGTGCTCATGGACAACGAGGACGCGGGATACCAGGCGGCGCGCCACCTCATCGAGCTCGGCTGCCGCTCGCTCGCCTTCGCCGACGGGCCGGCGTGGGCGCAGCCGCTCGTGGACCGCCGCCGCGGCATCGAGCGCGCCGTGCAGGAGAGCGACGGCGTGCGTCTGCAGGTCTACCTGCGCGAACGCGACCGCTCCGAGGACGGCCGCGCGATCGCGCACCTGATCCTCGCGCGAGCCGAGCGGCCGGACGGCGTGATCGTCGCCACGGGGCTCATGACGCAAGGGCTCATCGACGAGTTCGAGGGGGCGGGCCTGCGGGTGCCGGAGGACGTGCGGCTCGTCTGCACGGAGGAGAACTGGAAGACGTGGGACACCCCGGTGCGCGTCTCCCGCGTGCGCGAGCCCGCCTTCGAGCTCGGCCGCGAGGCGTCCCTCCTGCTCGCCGCCGAGCTCCGCGAGGGCGCCGCGCACGAGCACCGGACCGTCGTGCTGCCCGCGACCCTCGTCGCGGCCGAGAGCTCCCTCGGCCGCGGCGCCCGCACCGTCGAGCAGCCGCCCCGCATCTCAGGAGGAGCCCCGTGACCGCGATCGACCCCGACCTGCGCGCCGCCGTCCGCACGCCGGTCAAGACGAACGAGCTCGTGATCGCGCCGACCCACGCGGCCGGGGACTTCACGAGCCACGCCGTCGACTGCCCGTTCGTCTTCACCTGGCAGGGGCGGCTCGGGATGACGGTCGTCGGCTGGGACGGCGTCGGCTACCAGACGGGGCTCAGCTGGCGCGATCCGTCGGGGAGGTGGAGCCGTCCCCGCCTCGTGCTTCCCCGCGACGCCTCCTCGCCGCACCGGCGCTACAACACCGCGCTCACCTCGATCCTGCGCGAGAACGGGCTCGACTCGGCGGGACGGCTCGTCCCGGTCGACGGGTGGTTCTACGGCACGTACCACGCCTACCCCGAGGCGGGCTACGAGGAGGGCTCCGCCGTCATCGGCATCGTGCGCAGTCGCGACCTCGTGACGTGGGAGGAGCACGGCGAGCTGCTCCGGCCCGAGGACGGCGGCGAGTGGGAGCGCGGCGGCCTCTACAAGTCGTGGCTCATGCGCGCCGGCGGCCGATACTGGCTCTTCTACAACGCCAAGGACAGGGCGACCGGCGACTGGCGGGAGCAGACGGGGGCGGCCGTCTCGGACGACCTCGTCGCATGGACGCGCGTGAGCGAGCATCCCCTCGTCGTCAACGGCCCGCGGGGCTCGATCGACGACCGGTTCGCCTCCGATCCGTGCGTGCTCGAGCGCGACGGGACGTGGATCATGTTCTACTTCGGCCTCTCGTCCGACGGCCACGCCCGCGACTCATATGCCGTCTCGACGGACCTGGTGACGTGGACGAAGGGCGAGGAGGTGCTCGTCGACGTCGGCGCACCCGGCTCGATCGACGCGACGCACGCCCACAAGCCTGCGGTCATCCGGCACGACGGACGGCTCTGGCACTACTACTGCGCCGTGAGCCCGCTGCGGACGCCCGTGCGCATCGGCGAGAGCGTCCAGCGCGAGCTGCGGGGCATCGCCGTCGCGCACGGCTGACCGCGGACGCGCACGTCGCCGCCCCGAAGCCCGTACGATGAACAAACGATTGATCATAGGAGCTCATGATGCAGATGGAGCAGAGTCGTGCAGGTCGTTGAGCGCTGGTTCGACGACTACGAGGTCGGCGTGCTCCGCACGACGACCGGCCGCACGATCACCGAGGCGGACGTCGTGCTGCACGCCGGGCAGACGGGCGACCTCTACCCGCACCACATGGACGCCGTGTGGGCGGCGAGCCAGCCGTTCGGCCGGCGCATCGCCCACGGCACGCTCGTGATGTCGATCGCGGTCGGCATGACGGCGGGCGACATCAATCCGCGCGCCATGAGCTACGGCTATGACCGGGTGCGCTTCGTCCGTCCGGTCTTCATCGGCGACACGATCACCGTCTCGGCCGAGGTCGTCGGGCGACGCGAGCATCCGCGGCGGCCCGAGCAGCACGGCTACGTCGACGAGCAGGTCACGGTCGTCAACCAGCACGGCGAGACCGTGCTCTCCCTCGTGCACGTCTACCTCGTCGAGCGGGCGCCCCGGTGACGACAGGGATCGACCGCGAGGCCCTCGTACGCCGGCACCGCATCGTGCGCAGCGCCCCCGATGCGCTCGAGCCGCTCACCGTCGGCAACGGCGAGCTCGCCTACACGGCCGACGTGACGGGCATGCAGACCCTGCACCGCCTGCACGACGCCGTCGCCGGCCGACGCGCGGGACGCGCCGTCATGCCGCTGTCGACGCAGTCCCAGTGGGGCTTCCACGAGATGCCCAACCCGCACGGCTGGTCCCTCGCCGACGTCGAGCAGCCGTGGCCCACGCCGCGCGGAGACGTGCCGTACCCCACGGACTACGACTTCCGCCACGAGCCGCCCCACCTGCGCGACGACGAGCGCGCGGGGTGGTTCCTCTGGACCAACCCGCAGCGGCTCGACCTCGCGCGCATCGGCCTCGCCGTCGCGGGAGCACCCGCCGACGAGGACCCCGACATCGCCGACGTGCACCAGGTGCTCGATCCGTGGACGGGCGTGCTCGAGAGCCGATTCCATCTCGGCGGCGAGCTCGTCGAGGTCACGACCGCGTGTCATCCCGACCAGGACGTGCTCGCGTTCCGCATCCGGTCTTCTCTCCTCGCCGAGCGCCGGCTCGGGGTCGAGCTCGCCTTCCCGTACGCATCCGAGACCTTCGCCGACACCGCCGACTGGTCCCGCCCGGAGGCGCACACGACGCAGGCGGTCGCGCTCGGGCACGGCACGACGCGCTTCGACCGCACGCTCGACACGACCCGCTATGGGGTGCGCGTCGCGACGACGGGCGAGCCGCCGCGCGCGACCGGCCCGCACCGGTTCGCGCTGCAGGCCGCGGGTGACGCGCTCGAGCTCGTCGTCGCGTTCGACCGCGCGACCGGATCCACGCAGCCGCTGCCGACGAGCGCGCAGGTCGTCGCCGCGTCGGCCGCGGGCTGGGAGCGGTTCTGGCGGTCCGGCGCCGCCGTCGACCTGGGCGAGGCGGACGACCCCCGCGCGGCCGAGCTCGAGCGACGGATCGTGCTCTCCCAGTACGTCACGCGCGTGCACTGCGCCGGCTCGACGCCGTCTGCCGAGACCGGGCTGACCCAGAACTCCTGGGCGGGCAAGTTCCACCTCGAGATGCACTGGTGGCACGCGGCCCACTTCGCCATGTGGGGTCGGCCCGAGCTGCTCGAGCAGAGCTTCGCGTGGTACCTCGACGACCTGCCGGTCGCCCGCGCGATCGCCCGCCGCCAGGGGTTCCGCGGTGCACGCTGGCCCAAGCACGTCGGGCCGGAGGGGCGCGAGAGCCCCAACGCCGTCGGACCGCTGCTGCTGTGGCAGCAACCGCACCCGATCCACTTCGCCGAGCTCCTGCGACTCGCGCGACCCGACCGGGAGGCCGAGGTGCTCGATCGCTGGGGCGAGATCGTCGACGCGACGGCGGAGTTCCTCGTCTCCTTCCTCTGGCGCGGTCAGGACGGCCTCGTGCACCTGCCGCCCTCGCTCATGCCGGCCCAGGAGCGCTACGACCCGCGGGACGTGTGGGATCCGACGTTCGAGCTCGCCTACGTCGCGTGGGCGCTCGAGACGGCGCAGCGTTGGCGGGAGCGCCGCGGGATGGCGCGCGACGACGAGGCCGATCGCCTCCTCGCCGACCTCGCCCCGCTGCCGACCGCCGACGGCCGGTACGCGGCGATCGGCAACCCTCCGCGCACGATCCCGAGCGACCACCCCTCGATGCTCGGCGCCCTCGGGGTCGTGCCCGGCACGCGGCTCGTCGATCCCGCGACCATGGCGGCGACGCTGCGCTGGGTGATCGACGAGTGGCGGTGGGAGTCGGCGTGGGGCTGGGACTTCCCCATGCTCGCCATGACCGCGACACGCCTGCGCGAGCCCGAGCTCGCGATCGACGTGCTGCTCATGGACCAGCACCGCAACCGCTACCTCGCCAACGGGCACAACTGCCAGGACCCGCTGCGACTCCCGCTGTACCTGCCCGGCAACGGCGGCCTGCTCGCCGCGGTCGCGCTCATGGCCGCGGGCTGGACGGGCGAGGACACCCCCCACCCCGGATTTCCCGACGACTGGCGCATACGCGCGGAAGGATTCGCACCCCGACCATGACCGACACCCGTGACCTGCTCCGCTACGACGAGCCCCCCACGACGTGGACCGAGGCGCTGCCGCTCGGCAGCGGACTGCTCGGCGCCATGTGCTGGGGCACGCCAGGGGGCGAGCGCATCCAGTTCAACCACACGGCGGCCTGGTCCGGCGGCCCCGCGAGCGAGCGAGCCGGGCACCTGCCCGCCGCCGAGGTCGCGCGCGCCGCGATCGCGGCCAGTCGCGCGGCCGTCGCGCGCGGCGACTGGAGGGCCGCGGACGCGGCGCTCGGCGCCATCCAGCACCACTACCCGCAGTCGTTCCTGCCCGTGGCCGACCTGCGGATCGGCGTCGGCGACGGGCGGGCCGGAGGCGGTGGGCGGGTCGAGGGCGAGGACGGGGGCGTGGCGGGAGTCGAGGGCGGGGGCGTGGCGGGAGTCGACGGCGGCGCCGGAGCGGCAGCCGCGGGCGGAGCCGGAGTCGCCGACGACGACCCCGATGCCGGCGCCGGCGCAGACGCCGACGCGGGTCCCGGAGCGGTGCGCGGATACCGGCGCACGCTCGACCTCTCCCGCGCCGTGCACGAGACCGCGTACGAGCTCGACGGCACGCGCGTGCACATCGTGACGCGTGCGAGCCATCCGCACGGCGTCGCGCTCGTGACGGTCGCGTCGTCCCGGCCGATCCCGCTGACCCTCTCCGTCGACACCCTCGTGCGGGTCACCGCCGAGCGGGACGCGCGCGACGGCCGCGACGTGCTGCTGCGGCTCCCGAGCGACGTCGAGCCCGACAAGCGCTCCGGCCCCCATCCGATCCACTACTCCGACGGGGACCAGGAGGCGCTCGACGGCGCGGTCGTCGTGCGCTGGGACCACGACGGCGCCCCCGCCGGCCCGCTCGCCGCGGCCGGCGTCACGCGCGCCGAGATCTGGCTCGCGATCGAGACGAGCGCGACGACGATCGGCGGCCCTCTCACCGGCACCGCGGAGGAGGCACGCGAACGCGCCCTCGCACGCGTCGAGCGCGCACGCGGGCTCGGCGCGCACGCCGTGGCGGCCGCGCAGGAGGCCGACCACCGCGCGCTCTACGAGCGCTGCTCGATCGAGCTCGGGGAGCCCGCCGACGAGCCCGTGAAGGCGCGTCTCGACCGCGCCTTCGCTCGCGGGAGCGAGGCCCTCGATCGCGATCCGGGGCTCATCGAGCTGCTGTTCCGCTTCGGGCGCTACCTGCTCATCTGCAGCTCCCGCGAGGGCGGCCGGCCGGCGAACCTGCAGGGGATCTGGAACGACAGGCTGCAGCCTCCGTGGAGCAGCGACTACACGTCCAACATCAATCTCGAGATGAACTACTGGCTCGCCGAGCAGACCGGCCTCGTCGAATGCCTGCCTCCGCTCTTCGAGTACATCGAGGCGCTCGCGCGGTCGGGCGCGGAGACCGCCGACCGCGTGTTCGGCCTGCCCGGCTGGGTCGCCTTCCACTGCAGCGACGCGTGGGCGTACACCCAGTCGGTCGGCGACGGCACCCACGACCCGTCGTGGGCGTTCTGGCCCTTCGCGGGACCGTGGCTGCTGCAGCACCTGCGCGAGCGCCTGCTGCACGGCGGCGGACGCGAGGTCGCCGAGCGCGCGTGGCCGCTCGTGCGCGGTTGCGCCGAGTTCCACCTCGCGTTCCTCGTCGAGAACGCGGACGGCACGCTCGGCACGAGCCCCTCGACCTCGCCCGAGAACCACTTCACGGCCCCGGACGGCACGCGCGGGGCGACCGCGGCCTCGTCGACCATGGACATCTCGCTCACGCGCGACCTCCTGCGCTTCGTCGGCGAGCTCGCTGTGCGGCTCGGGCACGAGCAGGATCCCGTGGCGGTCGCCGCGGCCGCGGCCCTTCCGCGGCTGCCCGCGCCCGTGATCGGTCCCGACGGGCTCGTCGCGGAATGGGCCGATCCGCGGCTCGTCCCCGACCCCGACCATCGCCACAGCGCCCACCTCTACTTCGTCCATCCGAGCGACGCGCCGTACGACGAGGAGCTCGCCCGTGCCGCGCGGGCGAGCCTCGACGCGCGCGGCGACGAGTCGACGGGGTGGTCCCTCGTGTGGCGCGCCGCGATGCGCGCGCGACTACGGGACCGCGACGGGGTCGCGCGCCTGCTGCGGCGCCTCATCCGGGACGCGCGCGTGTGGCGGGGACCGTACGTCGGGGGCCTCTACCCGAACCTCTTCGCCGCGCATCCGCCGTTCCAGATCGACGCGAACCTCGGTCTCGTCGCCGCGGTCGCCGAGTGCCTCGTCGACAGCCACGCGGGCGTGATCGACCTCCTGCCCGCGACGCCCGACGCGCTCGGCCCCGGCACGGCACGCGGCCTCGTCGCGAGGCCCGGCGTCGTCGTCGACCTCGCGTGGGATGCCGACGGCCTCGTCGCGGCGACGCTCACGCCGCGCGCGGACGGCCCGCTGCGCGTCCGCCACGGCGAGCGCCTCCTCGAGCGGCACGGGGTCGCGGGCACGCCGCTGACCCTCACGCGCGCGGACCTCGACGGGGCGGATCGGCGCACCCCAGCCCCGTAGAGTTCCATGCATGGCGCGCATCCGGAGCGAACGGGGCCTCGACCGCCTCGTCAACTTCTCGGACGCGACCGTCGCGATCGCGATCACGCTCCTCGTGCTGCCGCTCGTGGACATCGCCCCCGAGATCGAGCACCGCTCGCTCGGCGAGGTGCTCGGCGACAACCTCGACACGTTCCTCGCGTTCGTGATCTCGTTCGTCGTCATCGCGCGCCTGTGGATGGTGCACCATCGCGTCTTCGACCTCGTCGTCGACTACTCCTACGCCATCATGTGGATCAACATGCTGTGGCTCGCGAGCATCATCGTGCTGCCGTTCGCGACCAACCTCGTCGCAGACTCCGACGACCCGAACGCCGGCGGGGGCCCCGGCGCGGATGTGGACGCGCTCTATGTCGGCACGATGCTCGTCGCGAGCGGCGCGATGGTCGCCATGCAGGTCATCCTCGTGCGGCGTCCCGCGCTCGTGCGTCCCGAGGCTCGAGGCAGCATCCGCATGGCCCGCGCCTTCGTGCCCCTCTCCATCCTCGCCCTCGCCCTCGTGCTCGCCGCACTCACCCCACGCATCGGCCTCTACTGGCTCGGGCTGCTCTTCTTCTCCTCGCTGCTGTCGAGGGCGATCGAGCGGCGCGCGGCCACGCGGGCGACGCGCGCGGGCACGCCGGGCGACGAGAGGTGAGGAGCGGGATGGGCGCACACGGACGCACGCGGACGAGCCCGGAGGACTTCGCCGCCGAGTCGGCGCTCGTCCTCGGCGGCGCGTGCGCGATCCTCCTGCAGCTCGCCGATCCGGTCGTGGCGCACGCGGTCGCCGCACACAGCGCGTTCCGCACGCGTCCCGTCGAGCGCCTGCGCGCGACGCTCGGCTACGCGTACGGCGTCGTGCTCGGCCGGCCCGAGCAGGCCGCGCGCGCGGCTGCGCACGTCGAGCGGGCGCACGAGGGCATCCCCGGCGCGAACGACCTCGAGCGGCAGCTGTGGGTCGCGGCGACGCTCTACTGGACCGCCGCACGCGTGCACCGGGTCGTCTTCGGGGCGCTCGACGAGCACGACGCGGACGCGGTCTACCGCACGTACGCCGTCCTCGGCACGGCGCTGCGCGTGCCGCCCCACGCATGGCCGCCGGATCGACGCGCGTTCGGGCGATACTGGCGCCGCGCGCTCGCGACGACCGAGGTCACGGACGATGCGCGTGCCGTCGCGCGCGACCTCCTGCATCCGGCGGCCGTGCCGTGGTGGGGGCGCGCCGCGATGCCGCTCGCGCGCGCGCTCACGGCGGCGCTCCTGCCGCCGCCCGTTCGCGCCGCCTACGGCCTGCGCGCCCACCCGCGGCGCGTCGCCGCCGCCCTCGCGCTGCTGCGGCCCGTGTACCGCGCGCTCCCACGCCGCGTGCGGCAGCTCCCCGCCCGCCGCCTCCTCGCCTCCCGCCCCACCCCTTTCGCCGAAGTGTGAGTTTGTGCGGGTTTCGGGTGCCCGAAACCCGCACAAACTCACACTTCGGCGGGGCAGCGCCGGGGAGGTCGGGGGGAGGGGGAGGAGTTGGGTCGGCAGGGATCAGTCGGCGAGGATGCGGTAGAGGGCGCGGCGCGCCTCGTCGAGGCGCTCGATCGCCGCGTTGCGCTGCTCGTCGGAGACCCCGAGGCGGAACTGGTGCACGACGCCCGCGAGCTTGGCGAAGCTCTCCTGCAGCGCGACGTCCTGGTCACTCGGACCCGACGCGTTCCAGGCGCGGTCGAGCTCCTCACGATGCTCTTCCACGTAGGCGCGCCCCGCGTCGGTGAGCTCGAACTCCGTGCGACGGCCCTCGCCGCGCGGCACGATGAGCTCCTCGTCGACGAGCTGCTGCAGGGTCGGGTAGACGGATCCGGGGCTCGGACGCCACATCCCCTCCGTCCTCTCGCCGATCGCCTTCATGAGGCCGTAGCCCGTCGACGGTCCCTCGGCGAGCAGCGAGAGCAGGGCAGCGCGCACGTCGCCCTTGCGTGCGCGGGCGCCCGGACCGCCCCATCCCGGTCCGAACCCGCCCGGACCGAAGCCCGGGCCGAAGCCGGGACGCGGTCCCCGCGGGCCGAAGCCGCCGGGGCCGAACCCGTGGCCGCGCGGTCCGCGGAGCAGTCGCTCGCGCACGCCGGCGAGCAGTCGCTCGCGGTTCAATGCGGGGTCGTCGGTGAAGTCATGCATGATCGTTCTCCTATCGTTGACCTATCTTTGATAGAATAACGATATATCGCTATAACGCGATCTGCCACTCCTCCCGTCCGCCGACAGCGAACGCGCGCGAGCGGCCGAGCGCGGGGTGAGGGCCGAACGCGACCGAGCGCACGCGACAGACGGAGCACAGCACCGGCCGGCCGGCCGAAGGCAGCCCGAGCGAACACGACCGGCCGAACGCGACCAGCCGAAGCGACCGGCAGGGCCGAACACGACCGGGCGAGGAGCGGACGTCGCCGGAGCGACCGACCGGTCGACCCTAGAGCTTCTCGATGGGGGCGATCTTGATGAGCAGGCGCTTGCGGCCTGCGGTGTCGAAGAGCACCTCCGCGATGCGCTTCGCCCCGATGCCCGTCACGTCCATGACACGACCCTCGCCGAAGTCGACGTGGCGGATGCGGTCCCCCGGCTCGAGCGTGAGGTCGCCGTTGTCGCGCACCTGCCCCGTCACCGTGTTCGACCATTCGCGCTTCGGCTTCGGCGGCGCGTCTGGGTCGAGCGAGCTGCGCAGCGACGTGCGGTAGTCGAACCGCTCCCGGTCGCGGCGCGCATTGAGCGCGCGCGGCTGCGTGCCGCCGCGACTGTTCGCCTGCCCCGGCGACTGACGCCACTCGATGAGCTCGCTCGGGATCTCCTGCAGATAGCGGCTCGGCAGCGCGACGGCGATGTCGCCGAACTGCGCACGCGTCATCGCGAGAGAGAGGTAGAGCCGCCTCTTGGCGCGCGTGATGCCGACGTAGAAGAGGCGCCTCTCCTCCGCCGCCCCGCCCGGCTCCCCCGCCGAGATGCGATGCGGCAGCAGGTCCTCCTCGACGCCCGTGATGAAGACGGCGTCGAACTCGAGCCCCTTCGCCGTGTGCAG
>JAATFA010000173.1 GCA_015655445.1 Actinomycetales bacterium
CCCGCCACCGTGCCGAAAATGTGGTTCGTGGTTTCGACGTTGGTTACCCAATCGCGCATCGCCTCGTTGATGGCGTCCTTGAGGGTCCGCGAACCGGCCTTGACGGAAACGACCTCGGCGCCCAGCAACCGCATTCTGGCGACATTCAGAGCCTGACGCTCAGTGTCTACCTCGCCCATGTAGATCACGCACTCCATCCCGAAGAGCGCTGCTGCTGTCGCGGTTGCGACGCCGTGCTGGCCGGCGCCGGTCTCGGCGATCACCCGGCTCTTGCCGATGCGGCGGGTCAGCAGCGCCTGGCCGAGCACATTGTTGATCTTGTGCGAGCCCGTGTGGTTGAGGTCCTCGCGCTTGAGGATGATGCGCGCTCCCCCCGCGTGCTCCGCGAAGCGCGGCACCTCCGTGATGATCGAGGGGCGCCCCGTGTAGTCGCGGTGGAGGGCCGCGAGCTCGGCCTGGAACACCGGGTCGGCCTTGGCCGTCTCGTACGCGGCGGCGAGCTCGTCGATCGCGGCGATGAGCGACTCGGGCATGTAGCGTCCGCCGTACTCGCCGAAGTACGGTCCGGGCAGGTCGCGCAGGCTCGTCATGCGGCGAGGAACTCCGTGAGGGCGGCGACGGGGTCGCCCGTGACGAGCGCCTCGCCGACGAGCACGACGTCCGCGCCCGCGTCGCGGTAGTGCGCGACGTCGGCGGGGCTCGTGACCGCGGACTCGGCGACGCGCACGACGCCCTCCGGGATCGCGCCCGCGAGCCGCCCGAAGAGGTCGCGGTCGAGCTCGAAGGTCGACAGGTCGCGCGCGTTGACGCCCACGAGGCGCGCGCCGACGTCGAGGGCGCGATCGACCTCCTCGGCGCTGTGCGCCTCCACGAGCGCCGTCATGCCGAGCTCCTGCACGAGGGCGTGCAGCTCGCGCAGGAGCGGCTGCTCGAGCGCGGCGACGATGAGCAGCACGAGGTCGGCGCCCGCGGCGCGCGCCTCGACGACCTGGTAGGGGTCGGCGATGAAGTCCTTGCGCAGCACAGGGAGCGAGACGGCCGCGCGCACGGACTAGAGGTCGGCGAGGGAGCCGGAGAACCGCCGCTCCTCGGTGAGCACGCTGATCGCGCTCGCTCCGCCGCGCTCGTAGTCGCGCGCGAGGGCCGCAGGGTCGGGGATCGCGGCGAGCGAGCCGCGCGAGGGGCTCGCTCGCTTGACATCGGCGATGATCTTGACGCGCTCGGCGGGCGCGAGCGCCGCGAGCGCGTCGAGGGCCGGCGGGCGTTGCGCCGCGGCCCGCTCGACGTCCGGGAGCGGACGCGCGGAGCGGCGTCGCGCCGCGTCCTCGAGCGCGCCGGCGACGAGTCCCTCGAGCAGTCCTCCGGGCACCTAGGAGTGCGCCTTCCCCGCGCTGCGGGATCCGCCGACGCCGTAGCCGAGCCGCGCCATGACGCCGCCGACGATGAGACCGACGACGAGGAGGCCCGCGCTCGCCCACACGAGCCACGCGACGTCGAGGCAGAACGCGATCGTCCCGATGGTGAAGGCGGTCAACATGATGATGACCGCCGTCCAGGCGGCGGGCGAGTTGCCGTGGCCCGGCTCGTTCAGGTCGGACACGCTTCTCCTCGGAGTTCGGTGGTCGGGGTCCCGTCCAGTCTACCGGCCGCCCTCGGATCGTGACGGATCGGCGGGCCCGTCGGCGTCGTCGTCGGTGGGGTCGAGGCCGCCCGTGAGTGCGTCCCACTCGGCGACGGCGTCGCCGGGGCGCGCGGGGGCGAGGCGCACCGCGCTGTGGCGGCGGGACTGCGCGGGCCACCGGCGCCGGGTCGCGAGCAGCGCTGCGCCGAGCAGGATCGCGAGCACGCCCGCCACGAGTGCGACGGCGGGCCACGGGGTGAGCGCGACGGATCGCACGAGGCCGCGCGCGGAGGACGCCGCGATGCCCGTGTGCGCCGTGACGGCGGGCGCGAGGCTCGCGAGCGGGTCGCCGAGCACGAGCGCGGCGGAGAGGACGATGCATGCGCCGAGGGCGATCTGGAGCGCCCCGAGGACGACGCGGATGACGGGGCCCGCGAGCGCGAGCGCGACGGCGAGAGCGAGGTCGGCGAGCCCGAGGGCGGAGAGGGCGGCGGCGGCGTCGTCGCCCGATGCCGTCACGGTCGCGCCGTCCGTGAGCCGCGCGGTCGCCCAGGACTGGCTCCACGCGAGCAGGGCGAGCGCGGCGACGACCGCGATCGCGAGGATCGTCGTGAGCCGCACGCGGGCCGGGCTCACGGGATCCGCCGCAGCGCGTTGGCGACGGCGACCGCGCGCAGCGGCGCGGCGGCCTTGTTCTGGGCCTCCTGGTGCTCCGCGTCGGGGTCGGAGTCGGCCACGAGGCCCGCGCCGGCCTGCACGCGCGCGACGCCGTCCGCGATGAGCGCCGTGCGGATGGCGATCGCGAGGTCGGCGTCGCCGGCGAAGTCGACGTAGCCCACCACTCCCCCGTACACGCCGCGCTGCGCGGGCTCGAGCTCGTCGATGATCTCGAGCGCGCGCGGCTTCGGCGCCCCCGAGAGGGTGCCGGCCGGGAAGGTCGCGCGGAAGACGTCGATCGTCGACGCGCCGGGGCGCAGCGTGCCCTCGACCGAGGAGACGAGGTGCATGATGTGGCTGAACCGCTCGACCTGCATGAACTCGGTGACCTCGACCGTGCCCGGCACGCACACCTTCTGCAGGTCGTTGCGGGCGAGGTCGACGAGCATGAGGTGCTCGGCGCGCTCCTTCGGGTCGGCGAGGAGCTCGCGCGCGAGCTCGGCGTCGCGCTCGGGCGTCGCGCCGCGCGGCCGCGATCCCGCGATCGGATGCGAGTAGACGCGCCCGTCCTGCACCTTCACGAGCGCCTCCGGCGAGGAGCCGACGATCGTGTACTCCTCGTCGCGGTCGTCCGCGAAGGTCAACAGGTACATGTACGGCGACGGGTTGAGCGTGCGCAGGATGCGGTAGACCTCGAGCGGCGCGGCCGTGACCGCATGGTCGAAGCGCTGCGAGACGACGACCTGGAAGACGTCGCCGTCGCGGATGTACGTCTTGGCGCGCTCGATCGCGGCGACGTACTCCTCCCTCGTGGATCGTGCGACCGGCTCGGGCGCGACGTCGAGGTCGACGGTGCCGATCCACGCGTCGGTCGGCCGCGCGAGCGCCTCCTGCAGCCGGTCGAGCCGTCGTTGCGCGTCCGCCCACATCGCGTCCGCGTCGTGCTCCTCCGTGCGCGCCGCGGTCGCGATGAGCTGCACGGCACCCGTCGTGTGGTCGAGCACGGCGAGCTCGGAGACGAACGCGAGCGCCTGGCCGGGCACGGAGAAGTCGGCGGGCGGGCGGTGCGGCAGGTGCTCGAGCTCGCGCACGGCCTCCCAGCCGATGAAGCCCACGAGGCCGCCGGTGAGCGGCGGGTGCCCCGGCACGTGCGGGGTCTCCCAGCGCGCGCGGATCGCCTCGAGCGCCTCGAGCGGGCGCGTCGGCGGGTGCGCCCCGAGGGCGACCTCGGCGGGCATGTCGCCCGCGATCCAGACGGCCTCGCCCTCGCGCGTCGTGAGCACGCCGAAGCTCGCCGCGCCCACGAACGAGTAGCGCGACCAGATGCCGCCCTGGTGGGCGGACTCGAGCAGGAAGGTGCCGGGACGGCCCGCCGCGAGCTTGCGGTAGACGCCCACGGGCGTCTCCCCGTCGGCGAAGAGCGTCCGGATGACGGGCACGAGCCGGTGACCCGCGGCGAGGCGCTCGTCGAAGTCGGCGCGCGTCGTCGTCATCCCGCCGACCCTCCGCACGCCGCGTGCGTCACGGCGCCTCCCCGCGCACGGGATCGAGCGGGTCGACGTCGAAGCACGCGCGCGCCCCCGTGTGACATGCGGGCCCGATCTGCTCGACCGTCACGAGCAGCGCGTCGCCGTCGCAGTCGAGGGCCGCGCCGCGCACGTACTGGACATGGCCCGAGGTGTCGCCCTTGCGCCAGTACTCCTGGCGCGAGCGGCTCCAGAAGGTCACGCGGCCCTCCGTGAGCGTGCGCCGGAGTGCCTCGGCGTCCATGTAGCCGAGCATGAGCACGTCGCGCGTGCGCTCGTCCTGCACGATCGCCGGCAGGAGCCCGTCTCGGCCGAACGTCGTGCGCTCGAGGACGGCCTCGACGTCGGGTCCGGTCATCGCGTCGTCACCCCCGCCGCGGCGAGGCTGCGCTTGACCTCGCCGATCGTCATCTCGCCATTGTGGAACACGGACGCCGCGAGCACCGCGTCGGCGCCCGCGCGCACCGCGGGGGCGAAGTGCTCCACCGCGCCCGCGCCGCCCGAGGCGACGACGGGCACCGAGCTCGCCGCGCGCACCGCCGCGACGAGCTCGAGGTCGAATCCGCTTCTCGTGCCGTCCGCGTCGATCGAGTTGACGAGCAGCTCGCCCGCGCCGCGCTCGATCGCCTCGCGCGCCCACGCGATCGCGTCGAGATCGGTCTCGCGGCGGCCGCCGTGCGTCGTGACGACGAAGCCCGAGGCCGCGCGCGGGCTCCGCTTGACGTCGAGGGAGAGCACGAGCACTTGCGCGCCGAAGCGGTCCGCGATCTCGTCGACGAGCGCCGGGCGCGCGATGGCCGCGCTGTTGACGCCCACCTTGTCCGCGCCGCTGCCGAGCAGGCGCGCGACGTCCTCCGTGCTGCGCACTCCCCCGCCGACGGTGAGCGGGATGAACACCTGCTCGGCGGTCGCGCGCACGACCTCGTAGGTCGTCGCCCGCTCGTCGACCGTCGCGGTCACGTCGAGGAAGGTCACCTCGTCCGCGCCCTGCTCGAAGTAGCGTCGCGCGAGCTCGACGGGGTCGCCCGCGTCGCGCAGGTTCTGGAAGTTGACGCCCTTGACGACGCGGCCGCCGGCCACGTCGAGGCACGGGATGACGCGCACGGCGAGAGTCATGGCGCCTCCTCAGATCCGCGCCGCGTGGATCGCGCTCACGAGGATCGCGCGCGCGCCGAGGGCGTAGAGGGCGTCCATGACCTGGTTGGTGTCCCCCCGGGGCACCATGACGCGCACGGCGACCCACCCCGAGTCGCGGAGGGGGGAGACGGTCGGCGACTCGAGCCCCGGGGTGATGCGCGAGGCCTCGTCGACGAGCGCCGCGGGCAGGTCGTAGTCCATGAGCACGTACTGGTGGGCGACCATGACCCCCTGCAGGCGCCGCGTGAGCGTGTCGAGCCCCTCGACGCCCGGGCGCGACGCGATGAGCACGGCCGTCGACTCGAGGATGACGGGGCCGAAGATCTCGAGCCCCTGCTTGCGCAGCGTCGTGCCCGTCGAGACGACGTCCGCCACGGCGTCGGCGACGCCGAGGCGCACGGCCGACTCGACGGCGCCGTCGAGGTGGATGAGCTCGACGGAGACGCCCGCGCGTTCGAGGAAGTCGCCGACGAGCCCCGAGTAGCTCGTCGCGAGCCTCGTCCCCGCGAGGTCGGCGAGGTCGGCGAAGCGGCCGACGGGCCCCGCGAAGCGGAAGGTCGACGCGCCGAAGTCGAGCGTCTCGACCTCGATCGCGCTCGATCGCGCGTCGAGCAGGAGGTCGCGCCCCGTGATGCCGACGTCGAGCGCGCGCGAGCCGACGTAGGTCGCGATGTCGCGCGGCCGCAGGTAGAAGAACTCGACGCCGTTGCGGTGGTCGGCGACGATGAGCTCCTTCGGGTCGCGCCGGGTCGCGTAGCCCGCCTCGGCGAGCATCGCGACGGCGGCCTCGGAGAGCGTGCCCTTGTTCGGCACGGCGATGCGCAGCATTCCTGTCTTCCCTCTGATCGTGGATCCGCTGAGTCGTGGAGGCGATCAGAGATGTCGGTAGACGTCGTCCGGCGTGAGGCCGCGCGCGAGCATGAGCACCTGGAGGTGGTAGAGCAGCTGGGAGATCTCCTCCGCCGTCCTCTCTCCCGACTCGTGCTCGGCCGCCATCCACACCTCGGCGGCCTCCTCGACGATCTTCTTGCCGATCGCGTGGACGCCCGCGTCGAGCCGCGCGACGGTGCCGCTGCCCGCCGGGCGCGTCGCGGCCTTCTCGCTCAGCTCGGCGTAGAGGCCGTCGAACGTCTTCACCCTCACAGGGTATCGGACGGGCCAGCGGTGTCGGGCTCGCGGTCGGACAGGCTCGCGGTCGGACGGGCCAGGGGTGTCCGAGCAGACGGCGCCTCGGGCGGCGAGGGGACGGATAGTCCGCGCCGACGACGCGTCAGCGCACGCCGAGCAGGTCGATCACGAAGACGAGCGTGCGGCCGGAGAGCGCGTGACCGCCGCCCGCGGGGCCATAGGCGTAGGCGGGCGGGCACACGAGCCGGCGACGGCCGCCCACGCGCATGCCCGGGATGCCCTCCTGCCAGCCGCGGATGAGGCCGTTGAGGGGGAAGGCGATCGACTCGCCGCGGCTCCAGCTCGAGTCGAACTCCTCGCCCGTCTCGAAGTCCACGCCCACGTAGTGCACCTCGACGGTCGCTCCCGGGGTCGCCTCCGCACCGCCGCCTTCGACGATGTCGGTCGCGACGAGGGTGTCGGGCGCGGGGCCCTCGATGAAGTCGATCTCGGGCTTGCCGGTCGTGTCGCTCATCCCTCCATCCAACCAGACCGGGGACGGCGCGGCACTCGAGCGGCTCACGACGCGGGCGCGTGCGCGTGCGGCTCGGCGGCGGCGCGCAGGGCCGCGATCGCCTCGACCGGGTCCTCGCGCCCGTACACGCTCGAGCCCGCGACGAAGACGTTCGCGCCGCTCTCGGCCGCGATCCCGATCGTGCGCTCGTCGATGCCGCCGTCCACCTGGAGCCAGACGTCGAGGCCGCTCGCCCGCACCGCCTCGCGCAGCCGGCGCAGCTTGGGCATCGTCCACTCGAGGAAGCCCTGGCCGCCGAAGCCCGGCTCGACGGTCATGACGAGCACCTGGTCGAACTCGGGCAGGAGCTCGAGGTAGGGCTCGACGCCCGTCGCGGGCTTGAGCGCGAGCGAGGCGCGCGAGCCGATCGCGCGCAGCCGCCGCGCGAGGGCGACCGGGTCCGCCGCGGCCTCGGCGTGGAAGGTCACCGAGAAGGCGCCCGTCTCGGCGTAGTCGGGCGCCCACCGGTCCGCGTCCTCGATCATGAGGTGCACGTCGAGCGGGAGCGCGGAGACCTCCTGCAGGCGCTGCACCATGGGCAGCCCGAAGGTGAGGTTGGGCACGAAGTGGTTGTCCATGACGTCGACGTGCACGGCGTCGGCGGTCGGGATGCGGGCGATCTCCCGCTCGAAGTTGGCGAAGTCGGCGGCGAGGATGCTCGGATGGATGCGCAGGCCCACTCGCCTACCCTAGAACGCCCGGCGCGCGCGTCGCGCCGTCGCCGGGGGGCGCGCTCACGCGCGCTCGAGGAGCTGCACGAACATCGCGTCCGTGCCGTGCGCGTGCGGCCACAGCTGCACGCAGTGCTCCCCCGGCGTGCCGAGGGCCGCGCCCGTGAGCGCGTCGAGCATGGCGGCGGTGTCGACCGGCGCGAGCCCGAGCGCGGGCGCGTCCGCGACGACGCCGAGGGTCTCCTCGGGAAGCGGCGAGCACGTGATGTACGCGACGAGGCCGCCCGGGCGCACGGCGGCGGCCGCGGAGGCGAGGAGCTCGCGCTGCAGCGCGACGAGCGCCGGCACGTCCTCGGGCGTGCGACGCCAGCGCGACTCCGGGCGCCTCCGCAGGGCGCCGAGTCCCGTGCAGGGGGCGTCGAGGAGCACGCGGTCGTAGGCGGCGGGCTCCCGGGCGCCGACGTCTCGGCCGTCCCCCGTGCGCACCACGGGCCGCGGCTCGATCGTGGCGACGGCGCGCTCGACGAGGCCCGCGCGGGCGGGGACGAGCTCGTTCGCCACGAGGGACGCCCCGCCCCGCGCCGCCTCCGCACCGAGCAGGGCGGCCTTGCCGCCCGGTCCCGCGCACAGGTCGAGCCAGCGCTCGCCGGCGACGACGGGCCGCGCGCGGCTGAGCGCGAGCGCGGCGAGCTGCGAGCCCTCGTCCTGCACGCGCGCGCGTCCCGCCGCGATCGCGGGCACGGCGTCCGGGCGCCCCGCGGCGAGCACGGCGCCGAGGGGCGAGAGCGCGGTCGGCTCGCAGAGGTCGGCGCGCTCGGCGAGCCCGGGGAGCGCGACCGCCGTCACGCGCGGCGGGAGGTTGTCGGCGGCGAGCAGGTCGGCGATCTCGTCCGCGCGTCCGTGCCGGGCGAGCGCGCCGCGGAGCGCGGCGACGATCCAGCGCGGGTGCGAGTGCTCGAGGGCGAGCCGCTCGTCCTCGTCGCGTGCGGACGCGAGCACGCGCTCGCGCAGCCGCTCGCGCCCCTCCCGCGCGGCGGTGCGCAGGATGCCGTTGACGAACCCGGTCGTCGACCGTCCCGCGACCGCGCGCGCGAGCGACACGGTCTCGTCGACCGCGGCGTGCGGCGGCACGCGCGCGCCGAGCAGCTGGTGCAGGCCCAGCCGCAGCACGTCGAGCACGGCGGGGTCGATGCGCTCGAGCGGGCGCGAGGAGAGCAGCGCGACGACGGCGTCGTAGTAGCCGAGCCCGCGGAGGGCGCCGTAGCACAGCTCGGTCGCGAACGCGGCGTCCTGGCCGTTCAGGCCCGCCCGCGCGATTCGCTGCGGCAGCAGGAGGTTCGCGTACGCGTCGGAGGCCCGCACCGCCTCGAGCACGTCGAACGCGACGCGCCGCGCGGAGCGCTCGGCTCCCGTCATCCGGCTCTCACCGCCGACGGATCGTGCAGTCCGCGCCACCAGTCCGCGGCGGGCATCGCGCGCCGGCCGGCGGGCTGCACGGTCACGAGCTCGACGGCCCCGGAGGCCGTGCCGAGCAGCACGCGGCCGCCGGAGAGCGCGAGGGCGCCCGGCGCGAGCGCGGGAGCGTCGTGCGCGACCGCCGCCTCGAGCACCTTGAGCCGGTCGTCGCCGAGGAGCACGAAGGCGCCCGGCTCGGGCGTCACGCCGCGCACGCGGTCGACGAGGCTCGTGGCGTCCGCGCGCGGGTCGAGCCGGCCGTCCTCCGCGCCGAGCTTGGGTGCGAACGTGACGTCGCCGCGCTGCGGCTCGGCGCGCGCGGTCCCGTCGGCGAGCGCGTCGACGACGCGTACGAGGAGCCCCGCCCCCGCGTCGGCGAGCGACTCGAGCAGGTGGCCGGCGGTCTCGTGGCGGCCTATCGGCTGCGTGAGCACGCCGTAGACGTCGCCAGCGTCGAGCTCCTCGACGAGGCGGAAGACGGTCGCGCCCGTGATCTCGTCGCCCGCGATGATCGCGTGCTGCACGGGCGCGGCCCCGCGCCAGCGCGGCAGGAGCGAGAAGTGCAGGTTGATCCAGCCGAGCGGCGGCGCGCTCAGGAGCGGCTCGCGCACGAGCCCGCCGTATGCGACGACGACGCCGAGGTCGGGTCGGAGGGCCAGGACGCGGTCGGCGACCGCGGCGAGGCGGTTCGCCTTGAGCACGGGCACGCCCGCCTCCTGCGCCGCGAGCGCGACGGGCGTGGGCGTGAGGACGCGCTTGCGGCCGAGCGGTGCGTCCTCGCGCGTGACGACCCCGACGACCTCGTGCCGGGAGGCGAGGAGCGCGCGCAGCGACGGCACGGCCGCTGCCGGGCTTCCGGCGAAGACGAGGCGGAGCGACGGCACCGTCCGATTCTCGCAGGTCCCGCGCCCGTGGCATCCGGCGCCCGCCCGCGTCGGAGTGGCCGCGTTCCTCTCGCCGTCGCGGCCGCGGGATGCGGCGCGCGCGGATCAGTCGAACGGCTCCGGGTCGTCGAGGCGCACGCGGATGGGCGGCCGGCCGGGCGCGCGGCGCCCGGGGGGGCCCGCACGGCGCGCGGTCGCGAGGCGCACGACCTCGGCACGCAGCTCGCGCGCGACGGCGGGCCCGTGCACGTAGTCGAAGCGCAGGATCGAGCGCACGGTGCCGGGACCGGTCTCCACCGGTCCGAGCACGTCGGAGGGCGCGAGCGTGTCCGCGCCGAGCGCCGCGACCCGCTCGACCGCCTCCGCGACGGCCTCGGGCGTGCCCGTGACCGTGGCCGTGCGCACGGCGGGCGGGAAGCGCAGGCGACGACGATCGGCGAGCTCCTCGCGCGCGAACGCGTCCTGGCGCCACGTCGCGAGCGCCGCCGCGAGCGAGCCGCCGACGCCCACGAGCACGACGGGGCCTTCGGGCGCGGCGAGCGCGGCCGCGTTCGACCACCAGCGCAGGCAGTCCTCCGCCACGCGCAGGCTCTCTCGCGCGACCATGCGCTCGCCGTCGAGGAGCAGGACGGCGCGGTAGCCGCCGTCGGCGACGGGCTCGGCTCCGCGCGTCGCGACCACGAGGGCGGGCCTGTCGGGCACCGTGAGGTGGGGATGCTCGCCGTCGGCGAGCACGACGCGCACGCCGGGAAAGGCCCGTCCGAGGTCCTCCGCCGTGCGAGCCGACCCGGATCCCGACCGCAGCAGGCGCGCGCCCGTGCAGTGCGGGCACCGCCAGTCCGCGGCGATCGCGCCGCACCACGCGCACGCGGGCGGCCCCGACGCCGTGCGCACGCCGAGCGGCCCGTCGCAGCGCGCACACCGCGCTTGCTGGCCGCAGTCCGCGCACACGAGCAGCGGCGACCAGCCCGGGCGTGCGACCTGCACGAGCACGGGACCCGCGTCGAGCCCGCCTCGCGCGAGACGCCACGCGCTCGAGGGGATGCGCGCGTGCGCGGAGAGGGCGTCCTGCGGCTCCTGCAGCGCCGTGAGCACGACGCGCGGCGAGGTCGTCCGCCGCGGAGCGACGGACTCGAGCCAGCCGAGCTCGACGAGCCGCTCGACGTCCGTCGAGCGGGTGTGCGCGGCGAGCACGAGCGCGCCCCCCTGCTGCTCCTGCCGCACGAGGGCGACGTCGCGCGCGTTGGCGTACGGCGCGAGCGGCTCGGCGTAGAGCGGGTCGCCGTCGTCCCACAGCGCGAGCAGGGCGAGCCGCCGCGCGGGTGCGTAGACGACCGACCGGTTGCCGACGATGACGAGCGGGTCCGGGGCGAGGCAGCGCAGGAAGTCGCGGTAGCGATCCGTGTCCGGCTGACCCGCGTCGAGGCGCGCGATGCGCTCCGGCGGAAGAACGCGCGCGAGCGCCGCGAGCAGCTGCTCGAGGTCGCGGTGGTCGGGCACGGCGAGGATCGCCGATCCGCCGGCCGCGATCGCGCGTCGGGCCGCGCGCGCGAGCACGTCCGCCCAGCGCAGCACCCAGCGTCCGTCCGCCGGGGCGCCCGCTCGCTCCTCGCCGTGTGCACGCGTCTGCTCCCCCGTCGCGACGCCGCCCGGCGGCACGCGGAGCGCGACGCGCGCGCCACGGTCGATCGCCTCGTCGAGCGCCGACCCGTACTCCGCGAGCGCCACGGGGGCGACCGGCGGCAGGGACTGCCGCGGCGAGGCGAGCCATGCCTTCTCGACGCGCACGCGGCGCGGCGGCACGGCGAGGCGCACGACGTCGCTCGCGCCGCCCGCCGAGCGGTCGGCGACGCGCCGCGCGAGCGCGGCGATCTCGGGCGCGAGCACGGCCACGGGCGAGACGACCGACTCGAGCTCGCTGAGCGTGCCGCCGAATGCCGCCGACTCGGCGAGCTCGACGATCCACCCCTCCGCGACGCGTCCCGCCGAGCGCAGCGGCGCGCGCACGCGCACGCCGGGCACGGCGAGCGCCGCGAGCGGCTCGGGGACGCGGTAGTCGAAGAGGCGATCGAGCTGGGGCAGCGGGGAGTCGATCAGCACCCGGGCGATGGATGCTGACACGGCCGTCAGAGCCCGGCCGCCTGCCGGAGCTCGTCGACGCGGTCGAGGCGCTCCCACGTGAAGTCCGGCAGCTCGCGCCCGAAGTGGCCGTAGCTCGCGGTCTGCGCGTAGATGGGCCGCAAGAGGTCGAGATCGCGGATGATCGCGGCCGGCCGCAGGTCGAAGACCTCGCGGATCGCGGCGATGATGCGCTCGTCGGGCACCGCTCCCGTGCCGAACGTCTCGACGTAGAGGCCGACGGGCGACGCCGTGCCGATCGCATAGGCGACCTGCACCTCGATGCGATCGGCGAGACCCGCCGCGACGGCGTTCTTGGCGACCCAGCGCATCGCGTAGGCGGCCGAGCGGTCGACCTTCGAGGGGTCCTTGCCGCTGAACGCGCCGCCGCCGTGCCGCGCGGCTCCCCCGTAGGTGTCGACGATGATCTTGCGGCCCGTGAGCCCCGCGTCGCCCTGCGGGCCGCCGATCTCGAACCGTCCCGTGGGGTTGATGAGGATCGTCGGGTCGACGGAGTCGAGCTCGACGCGGTCGAGCACGGGCCGGATGACGAGCTCGGCGACCTCGGCCCGCAAGCGCTCCGTCGTCACGGCGGGCGAGTGCTGCGTCGAGAGGACGACCGTCTCGACCGAGCGCGGCACGACGCCGTCGTTGCCGATCGTCACTTGCGTCTTGCCGTCCGGGCGGAGGTAGTCGACGAGCCCCTCCTTGCGCACCTCGGCGAGGCGCTCGGCCATGCGATGCGCGAGCCAGATCGGCAGCGGCATGAACTCGGGGGTCTCGCGCGTCGCGAAGCCGAACATGATGCCCTGGTCGCCCGCTCCCTGGCGGTCCACGGCGTCCGCGCTCGCGAGCTCGCGCGTCTCGTAGGCGTCGTCGACGCCTTGCGCGATGTCGGGCGACTGGCCGCCGACGGAGACGGTCACACCGCACGAGCGCCCGTCGAACCACACGTCGGAGGAGGTGTAGCCGATGCGCGTGATGCGGTCGCGCACGATCGCGGGTATCTCGACGTACCCGGAGGTCGACACCTCGCCCGCGACGTGCACGAGCCCCGTCGTCACGAGCGTCTCGACGGCGACGCGCGCGTGCGGGTCGACGGTGAGGAGCGCGTCGAGGATGCTGTCCGACACCTGGTCGCAGATCTTGTCGGGATGCCCCTCGGTGACGGACTCGGACGTGAAGAGGCGCAAGGACGTGCTCATGGAGTGGACCCGTTCGGGCAGGGGATCAGGACAACAGGTCGAGGATGCGGTGGGCCACCGACGCCTTCGTCCCCTCGGCCTCGCTCACTATATCGCCGGCCCGGTCGAGCACGACGACCGCGTTCGCCTCGCTCACGAAGCCCTCGCTCCACCC
>JAATFA010000079.1 GCA_015655445.1 Actinomycetales bacterium
CAGCACTTCATGCTCATCCCCGTCTTCACGGTCGCCGAGAACGTCATGCTCGGCCACGAGCGGACCGGTCGCGCGGGCGTGCTCGACTACCAGGCTGCGCGTGCGCGCGTGCGCGCGATCTCGGACCGCTTCGGCTTCGACGTCGACCCCGACGCGCGCGTCGAGGACCTGCCGGTGGGCGTGCAGCAGCGCGTCGAGATCATCAAGGCGCTCGCGCGCGACGCGCGCGTGCTCGTCTTCGACGAGCCGACCGCGGTGCTCACGCCGCAGGAGACCGACGAGCTCATGGCGATCATGCGTCAGCTGCGCGCGTCCGGCACGGCGATCGTCTTCATCACGCACAAGCTGCGCGAGGTGCGCGCGGTCGCCGACACGATCACGGTGCTGCGCCTCGGGAAGGTCGTCGGCGAGGCGTCGCCGACCGCCTCGAACGCCGAGCTCGCCTCCCTCATGGTGGGCCGCTCCGTCGAGCTCACGGTCGCGAAGGCGCCCGCGCGGCCGGGGCCGGTCGCGCTCGCGGTCTCGGACCTCCGCGTCGTCGACGCGAACGGCGCGGCGGTCGTCGACCGCGTGAGCCTCGACGTGCGCGCGGGCGAGAT
Source organism: Actinomycetales bacterium (assembly GCA_015655445.1). Lineage (GTDB taxonomy): Bacteria > Actinomycetota > Actinomycetes > Actinomycetales > Microbacteriaceae > Diaminobutyricimonas. The sequence continues at coordinate 600 of JAATFA010000079.1, forward strand.
CCTCGCGATCGCGGGCGTGCAGGGCAACGGGCAGACGGAGCTCACCGAGGCGCTGCTCGGCCTGCAGCCGCGCGTCTCCGGACGTGTCGAGCTCGACGGGCGGCCGCTGCTCGGCCGTCAGGTCTCCGAGGTGCTCGCGGCAGGCGTCGGCTTCGTGCCCGAGGACCGCACCGAGGACGGACTCGTCGCGGGGTTCACGATCGCCGAGAACCTCATGCTCGACCGCTCCTCCGGGCCGCCGTTCGTTCGCCTCGGCACGGTGCGGCGCGGCGTGCTCGCGGAGTTCGCGCAGGCCAAGCTCCGGGAGTTCGACATCCGAGCGCAGTCGATCGCCTCCCACGCCGGCACGCTCTCGGGCGGCAACCAGCAGAAGGTCGTGCTCGCCCGCGAGCTCGCGCGGCCGCTGCGCCTGCTCGTCGCGTCGCAGCCCACGCGCGGGCTCGACGTGGGCTCGATCGAGTTCGTGCACACGCAGATCGTCGCGACGCGCGACGCGGGCGTGCCCGTCATCGTCGTCTCGACCGAGCTCGACGAGATCTACGCCCTCGCCGACCGGATCGCGGTCATGTACCGCGGCACGATCGTCGGCATCGTGCCGGCGACGACGTCGCGGGAGACGCTCGGCGTCATGATGACCGGCGAGCTCCCGGAGGGGACGGAGGTCGCGGCATGAGCGAGCAGATCCCGGGACTCGGCCAGGTGGAGGAGCCGCCCGAGCCCGGCCAGTCGCCCATGGTCCACGCGGAGGAGCCGTCGCGCTGGCGTGCGGCGCTGAGCGAGATCCTCGGCGGGAGCGCTGCGATCTCCGTGCTTGCGATCGTCGTCGGCCTGCTCGTCGGCGCGGTGTTCATCGCGCTCTTCGACGAGGACGTGCACAGCGCGGCCGCGTACTTCTTCGCGCGCCCGGGGGACACGTTCGAGGCGATCCTGCAGCCCTACGTGCTGCTCTTCCGCGGCTCGGTCTGGTACCCGGGTCCGGACCTGCTGTCGAGCCTCGCGCCGCTCACCTCCTCGCTCTACAACGCGACGCCGCTCATCGCGACGGGGCTCGGCATCGCGCTCGCGTTCCGCGTCGGCCTGTTCAACATCGGGGCGCAGGGGCAGGTCATCCTCGGCGCGATCTTCGCGGGCATCGTCACGTTCGACCTGCCGTTGCCGGCGGGCCTGCAGCTGCCGGTCGCCCTCGTCGCCTCGCTCGTCGGCGGAGCCGTGTGGGGCGGCGTCGTCGGAGCGCTGCGAGCGTGGACGGGCGCGCACGAGGTCATCACGACGATCATGCTCAACTACGTCGCGCTCAACCTGCTCATCTACCTGCTCAAGACGCCCGTCCTGCAGCTGTCCGGGCAGGTGAGCCCCAAGTCGCCGCCGGTGCCGGATGCGGCCGCCCTCCCGCTGCTCATCCCGCGGCCGGACTACAAGCTCGACCTCGGATTCGTCATCGTCCTCGTCGTGACGGCGATCGTCGCGTGGCTCTTCAACCGCTCGAGCCTCGGCTTCCGCTTCCGCGCCGTCGGGGAGAACCCGAGCGCCGCACGCACCGCCGGCATCGACGTCAAGCGCGTCTACTTCCTCGCCATGGTGCTCTCGGGCCTCCTCGCGGGTCTCGGCGGATTCCTCCTGCTGTTCAGCCAGGCCAATCACACGCAGGGGCTCTCGCCCTCCTTCGACGCGTCGCGCGTCGGCTTCGACGCGATCACGGTCGCCCTGCTCGGACGCTCAAGGCCGTGGGGAGTGTTCCTCGCCGGCCTCCTGCTCGGCGCCCTGCACGCGGGATCGTTCGACATGCAGGGGCTCGTGCCGAACGAGCTCGTCGGCGTCATCCAGTCCGTCATCGTGCTGCTCATCGCCGCACCGCCGCTCGTGCGCGCGATGTTCCACCTGCCGCAGCCCGTCGCCGCGCGACCGCGGCGCACCTCGCTGCGCAAGGCGGTGGTCTCCAAGTGAGCGCCGCGACCGCGACCGTCGCGCCCTCCCGCGCCGGCGCGCCCACGCGCGCGGCGCTGTGGAAGACGCCCATCCTGCTCGCGGTCTTCGCGCTCGGCGCGATCGTGCTGCTCGTGCCGTTCGCGCGGGACGGCTCGAGCCCGTTCATCCTCGCGACGCGGTCGGACCTCGTGCAGCTGCCGACGCTCGTCGTGCCCGCGCGCACGACGGGCGTCGTCTTCGCCGTGCTCATCGTTGCGTGCGCGATCGTCTCCGTGCTGCGCGCCGTCGCCGGCCGCCGCACCCCCCTGTGGCTCGTCGTCGTGTTCGCGGTGCTCGTGCTCGCGGGCTTCCTCGTGTGGGCGGACGCGGGAGCCGATCGCGGCATCACCGTGCCGAGCCTGCTCGTCGGCGGCCTGAGCCTGAGCACGCCGCTCATCTACGGAGCCCTCGGCGGCGTGCTCTCGGAGCGCGCGGGCGTCGTCAACGTCGCGATCGAGGGCCAGCTGCTCGGCGGCGCGTTCGTCTCCGCGCTCGTCGCCTCGGCGGTCGCCCATCCGCTCGCGAGCGCGTTCGGCGAGTCGAACGTCAACGGGGTCGCCGGCTTCCTCGGCACGATCGCCGCGCTCCTCGCGGCCGCGGGGGCGGGCGTCATCGTCTCCCTCCTGCTCGCGGTCTTCGGCATCCGCTACATCGTCGACCAGGTCATCGTCGGCGTCGTGCTCAACGTGCTTGTGACGGGACTCACGAGCTTCTTCTACAGCGCCGTGCTCGCCAAGGACGCGCAGCTGCTCAACAGCCCGCCGCAGCTGCCGAGCCTGCAGATCCCCGTCCTGAGCTCGATCCCCATCATCGGGCCCGTCCTGTTCCAGGGGACGCTCATCACGTACGTCATGTACGTCGCCGTCGCGGCGGTGTGGTTCGCGCTCTTCAAGACGCGCTGGGGCCTGCGGCTGCGCGCCGTCGGCGAGCACCCGCGCGCTGCCGACACGGTCGGCATCAAGGTCAACCGCAAGCGCTTCAGCACGGTCGTCATCGCGGGCGCCGTCGCGGGGTTCGGGGGCGTGTTCTTCACGCTCGGATCGGTCGGCGGGTTCACGAAGGAGGTCACCGCGGGCGCGGGCTTCATCGCGCTCGCGGCGGTCATCTTCGGGCGCTGGGACCCGCTGCGGGCGACCCTCGCGGGCCTCCTGTTCGGGTTCGCGACCAACCTCCAGTATGTGCTGAGCTCCATCGGCTCGCCCGTGCCGGGGGAGTTCATGCGCATGGTGCCCTACGTCGCGACGGTGCTCGCGGTCGCGGGCCTCGTCGGGCAGTCGCGAGCGCCGGCCGCCGACGGCAAGCCGTACATCCCGTCGTGACGACGGACCGGGGAGGGCGAGTGGACGAGATCGACTGGGGCGGGCTGCGCGCGGCCGCGATCGCCGCGATGGAGCGCGCCTACGTGCCGTACTCGCGCTTTCCCGTCGGCGCCGCGGCGCTCGTCGACGACGGGCGTGTCGTGACGGGCTGCAACGTCGAGAACGCCTCCTACGGGCTCACGCTGTGCGCCGAGTGCGGGCTCGTCTCCGCGCTGCACCTCTCGGGCGGCGGCCGGCTCGTCGCGTTCACGTGCGTCGACGGGCATGGGGCGACGCTCATGCCGTGCGGCCGCTGCCGGCAGCTGCTCTTCGAGCACTCGGCCGAGGGGATGCTGCTCGAGACCGTCTCGGGCGTGCGCACGATCGAGCAGGTCATCCCCGACGCGTTCGGCCCGCGCACGCTCGTCGAGTACGGGGAGGCGTGAGGATGGCCGTCGAGCCCTTCGACGCCGTCGACCTCATCCGGGCCAAGCGCGACGGCGGACGGCTCTCGCCGGACCGCATCGCGTGGCTCGTCGACGCCTACACGCGCGGCTACGTCGCCGAGGAGCAGATGGCGGCGATGGCCATGGCGATCTACCTCAACGGCATGGACCGCGACGAGATCCGCGACCTCACGCTCGCGATGATCGCGAGCGGCGAGCGCCTCGACTTCTCCTCCCTCGGCGTGCCGACCGTCGACAAGCACTCGACGGGCGGGGTGGGCGACAAGATCACGCTCCCGCTCGCGCCGCTCGTCGCGTCGTTCGGCGTCGCCGTGCCCCAGCTCTCCGGTCGCGGCCTCGGGCACACGGGCGGCACGCTCGACAAGCTCGAGAGCATCCCCGGATGGCGCGCCTCGCTCGGTGCCGACGAGCTGCTCGCGCAGCTGCGCGACGTCGGTGCGGTCGTGTGCGCCGCGGGGGCGGGCCTCGCGCCCGCGGATCGCAAGCTCTACGCGCTGCGCGACACCACGGCGACGGTCGAGAGCATCCCGCTCATCGCCTCGTCGATCATGAGCAAGAAGATCGCCGAGGGCACGGAGGCGCTCGTGCTCGACGTGAAGTTCGGCTCGGGAGCGTTCCTGCGCGAGCGGGAGCGCGCCCGCGAGCTCGCGGAGACGATGGTGCGCCTCGGCGCGGACGCGGGCGTCGCGACCGTCGCCCTCCTCACGAACATGTCGGTGCCGCTCGGACGCGCGATCGGCAACGCGATCGAGGTCGAGGAGGCCCTCGAGGTGCTCGCGGGAGGGGGCCCGGCCGATGTCGTCGCGCTCACGGTCGCGCTCGCGCGGGAGATGCTCGCGCTCGCGGGCCGGCCGGACGCGGACGTCGAGGCCGCGCTGCGGGACGGCCGTGCGATGGACCGCTGGCGGCGCATGGTGCGCGCGCAGGGCGGCGATCCCGACGCCGCGCTGCCGCGGCCGCGCGAGACGCACGTCGTGGCCGCCGAGCGCGACGGCGTGCTCGTCGAGCAGCACGCGCTCGCGTTCGGGGTCGCCGCGTGGCGCCTCGGGGCGGGGCGCGCACGCAAGGAGGACCCGGTCGCCCCCGCGGCGGGCATCCGCCTCGCGGCGAAGCCCGGCGACGCCGTGCGACGCGGCGAGCCCCTCTTCGCCCTCGCGACGGACGAGCCCGCGCGCATCGCGCGCGCCCTCGAGGCGCTCGAGGGCGCATACCGGATCGGCGAGCCGGGCGAGGCCGTGCTCGACGGAGGCCCCCTCGTCGCGGACCGCATCACGGCCTCCTGAGGAGTGCGATCGGCCGTGCCCGTCGGCACGGGAGCGGGTAGGTTGGATCCATGACAGCGGTGACGGACGGCCACCCGCTTCCGGGCGGTGGTCCCGATCTCACGGTGCTTCCGAAGGTCTCGCTGCACGACCACCTCGACGGCGGCCTGCGGCCGGCGACGATCCTCGAGCTCGCCGACGAGCTCGACCTCGAGCTGCCCGCGGGCGATGCCGACACGCTCGGCGCGTGGTTCGCGGAGAAGGCCGACTCGGGCTCGCTCGTCGACTACCTCGCGACGTTCGACCTCACGCTCGCCGTCATGCAGACGCGCGAGGGGCTCGAGCGCGTCGCGCGCGAGCTCGTCCAGGACCTCGCGGCCGACGGCGTCGTCTACGGCGAGGTGCGCTGGGCGCCGGAGCAGCACCTCACGCGCGGTCTCGAGCTCGACGAGACGGTCGAGGCCGTGCAGCGCGGCATCGACGCGGGCATCGACGACGTGCGCTCGGCGGGCCTCGACATCCGCATCGGGCAGCTCGTGACGGCGATGCGGCACAACGACCGCGGCCTCGAGGTCGCCCAGCTCGCCGTGCGGCACCGCGACCGCGGGGTCGTCGGGTTCGACATCGCGGGGCCCGAGGCGGGCTTCCCGCCCGCGCGGATGCGCGCCGCCTTCGAGTACCTCGCCGAGCAGTACTTCCCGGCGACCGTGCACGCGGGCGAGGCGGACGACCTCGACAGCATCCGTGGCGCCCTCCTCGACGGCCGCGCACTGCGGCTCGGTCACGGCGTGCGCATCGCGCAGGACATCGTGCTCGACCACGAGGACGAGGAGGCGAGCTACGTCTCGGTCGGGCCGCTCGCCCAGTGGGTCAAGGACCGCCAGATCGCCCTCGAGCTGTGCCCCTCCTCGAACCTGCAGACGGGCGCGATCGCGGGATGGGGCGAGGAGCTCGTCGACCATCCGTTCGACCTGCTCTACCAGCTCGGCTTCCGCGTGACCGTCAACACCGACAACCGGCTCATGAGCGCGACGACGCTCACGCGCGAGCTCGCGCTGCTCGTCGAGACGTTCGGCTACGACGTCGACGACCTCGAGACCTTCCAGCTCAACGCCGCCGACGCGGCGTTCCTCCCGCTCGAGGACCGCGAGGAGCTCGCCGAGCGCATCGGCGAGGGCTTCGCGGGGCGGTGATGGGCCTTCCCCCGCTCGCCGAGACGGCGATCGAGCTCGGCGCGCACGTCGCCGGCTGGCGGCAGGCGGTCGCGCTCGCAGGCGACCTGCTCGTGCGGGCCGGCGCGACGCGCGCGGGCTACACCGACGACATGATCCGCATGATCGAGGAGAACGGGCCCTACGTCGTCATCGCGCCGGGGCTCGCCCTCGCCCACGCGCGCACAGGGCCCGACGTGCTCGCGGACGGGCTCGCGATCGCGACGCTCGCGACGCCCGTCGCCTTCGGGCATCCGCACAACGACCCCGTGCACGTCGTGCTCGGGCTCGCGATCGCCGACGCGCGGCGTCACCTCGCCGCGGTCGCCGCGCTCGCGAACGTGTTCAACGACTCGACCGCGATCGACGACCTCGCCTCGGCGCGGACGACGGACGACGTGCTCAGGGTGATGGGAGAGCGACGATGAAGATCGTGGCCATCTGCGGGGCGGGCATCGGCTCGAGCGGCATCCTCAAGGTCAACGCCGAGCGCGTGCTCGGTCGGCTCGGGATCCCCGCGACCGTCGTCGCGGCCGACGTCTCGACCGTTCGCACGGTCGCGGCGGACGCCCAGGTCATCCTCACGAGCCCCGAGCTCGTCGACGCGATCGGCCCGACGTTCGCCGACGTCATCGTCGTCGAGAACTACTTCGACACGGCGGAGCTCTCGCGCAAGCTCGAGGCGGCGCTCGGCGAGGGCTGAGCCGGCCGACCGGACCGGTCGCGCCTCACGCGAGCAGGTCCCGCATCGCGCGGTCGAGGGAGGCGACGATCGCGGACGCGCGCGCACGACGCTCCGCGGCCGGGCCCTTCGTGCTCGCGGCGTCGATGTAGACCTTGAGCTTGGGCTCGGTGCCGCTCGGACGCACGACGACGCGCGCGGCGCCCGCGAGCACGAAGCGCAGCAGGTCGCTCGGCGGGAAGCCGTCGAAGCCCGCCGCGAGGTCGTCGACGCGCTCGACGGGCACGCCGCCGATGCTCGTCGGAGGGTCGGCGCGCACGCGCTCCATCATGCGCGGGATGAGGGACAGGTCGGAGACGCGGATCGACACCTGGCTCGAGGCGAAGGCGCCGATGCGCTCGGCGATCGCGTCGAGCTCGCCCGCGAGGTCCGAGCCGCGTGCGTGGGCCGCCGTCGCGAGGCCGAGCACCGCGACCGCCGCCGAGACGCCGTCCTTGTCGCGCACGACGTCGGGGTCGACGAGGTAGCCGAGCGCCTCCTCGTAGCCGTAGACGAGGCCGGGCACGCGCGAGATCCACTTGAAGCCTGTGAGCGTCTCCGCATAGCCGAGGCCGTGCTCGCGCGCGATCGCGGCGAGCGCGGGGGAGCTCACGAGCGACGCCGCGAGCGTGCCGCCGCCCGTCGCGGCCGCCCGCTTCGCGGCCGCCCAGCCGAGCAGGATGCCGACCTCGTTGCCGCTCATGCGCCGCCATCCCGCCTCGCCGTCCGGCACGCCCACCGCGAGGCGGTCGGCGTCCGGGTCGTTCGCGAGCACGAGGTCCGCGCGCGTGCGCTCCGCGGTCGCGAAGGCGAGGTCCATCGCGCCGGGCTCCTCGGGGTTCGGGAACGCGACGGTCGGGAAGGCCGGGTCGGGCGTGATCTGCTCGGCGACGACGGTGGGCTCGGGGAAGCCCGCCTCGGCGAGGACGCGCCGCGCCGTGTCCCAGCCGACGCCGTGCATCGCCGTGTAGACGACCGCGAGCGGGGCCGCGTCGGGCACCGGCGCGCGTCCGAGCGCCGAGGCGGCGGCGGTCCGGCGCACGTACGCGTCGACGATCGACTCCGCCGCGGTCTCGTAGGCGGGCGAGCGCGGCAGCTCGCGGACGTCGCCGACGGCGAGGATGCGCTCCTGGATGCGCGCGTCGCTCGGCGGCACGATCTGCGAGCCCGCGTCCGCCCCACCCAGGTACACCTTGTATCCGTTGTCCCGCGGCGGGTTGTGGCTCGCGGTCACCATGACGCCGCCGTCCGCGTCGAGGTGGCGCACGGCGAACGCGAGCACGGGCGTCGGCAGCGCGCGCGGGAGCAGGATCGCGCGCAGGCCCGCGCCCGCGAAGAGCTCGGCGCTGTCGCGCGCGAACACGTGCGAGTTCGTGCGGCCGTCGTAGCCGACGACGACGACGGGAGTCCGCCCGCCGGAGGCCCGCTCGCGCAGGAAGGCGGCGAACCCCGCGGCCGCTTGTGCGACGAGCACGCGGTTCATGCGGTTCGGGCCCGCTCCGAGCTCCCCGCGCAGCCCCGCCGTGCCGAAGGCGAGGCGCGCCCCGAAGCGCGACCGGAGCCCCGCGAGGGCCTCGGCGTCCCCCGCCGCGGCGCCCGCGACGAGCCCCTCGAGCTCGGCGCGCGTGACCGGGTCGGGGTCCTGCGCGAGCCAGTCGCGCGCTCGCGCGACGATGTCCTCCGCGTGCGCGTCGGGCAGCGCGCTCACACGCGCTCCACGATGCGCGCGAGGAGCCGGGAGATGACGGGCTCGGCGTCGCGGCCCGCCTGCAGCACCTCGGCGTGGCTGAGCGGGTCGGAGCCGATGCCGGCGGCGAGGTTCGTGATGAGGGAGACGCCGAGCACCTCCATGCCCGCGTGGCGTGCGGCGATCGCCTCGAGCGCCGTCGACATGCCGACGATGTCGCCGCCGAGCGTGCGCGCCATCCGCACCTCCGCGGGCGTCTCGTAGTGCGGCCCGCGGAACTGCACGTAGACGCCCTCCTCGAGGGTCGGCTCGACGCTGCGCGCGAGCTCGCGCAGGCGCGCGGAGTAGAGGTCGGTGAGGTCGACGAACGTCGCCCCCTCGAGCGGGGACGTCGCCGTGAGGTTGACGTGGTCGGCGATGAGCACGGGCGTGCCCGGACGCCAGTGCGCGCGGATGCCGCCCGCGCCGTTCGTGAGCACCATGACCCTCGCCCCCGCGGCCGCGGCGGTGCGCACGCCGTGGACGACGCGGCGCACGCCGTGCCCCTCGTACAGGTGTGTGCGGGCGCCGAGCACGAGCGCGTGGCGGCCGTCGGGCAGCGCGACGCTGCGGACCGTGCCGACGTGCCCGGTCACGGCGGGAGCGCTGAAGCCCGGGATCTCCGTGGCGGGGAGCTCCGCGACCGTCTCGCCCATGAGCTCGGCGGCCCTCGCCCAGCCGCTGCCGAGCGTGAGGGCGACCTCGTGGCGGTCCACGCCCGTGCGCTCGGCGATGCGCTCGGCCGCCTCGCGCGCGATCGCGAACGGATCGGCCGCCGCGTCGTCGAGGGGGTTGTGCATGCGACCACTCTATGCAGCGCGTCCTCCCGCCGCGCCCTGCGGCGATCCGGTCGGCCCCGGTTTGGGCGTGCTCCAAGGGACAGTGGAGAATCGAGCCATGCCGAACCTCTTCGAGCGCAAGCAACGCATCGCGATCGTCGGCGGGGGCCCCGGCGGCTACGAGGCGGCCCTCGCGGGCGCGCAGCTCGGCGCCGACGTGACCCTCGTCGAGCGCACGGGCGTGGGCGGGTCCGCCGTGCTCACCGACGTCGTCCCCTCGAAGACGCTCATCGCGACCGCGGAGGCGGCGAGCGCCGTCGGCGAGGCGGGCGACCTGGGCGTGCAGTTCTACACGCGCGGGGAGAACGGCAGGGCCGTCCGGCCGGAGATCGCCGTCAACCTCGCGGCCGTCAACCAGCGTCTCCTGCGGCTCGCGCGCCAGCAGTCGGAGGACATGCGCTCGAACCTCGTGCGCGCTGGCGTGCGCATCGTGCAGGGGGAGGGACGGCTCGACGGGCCGCAGCGCGTCGTCGTCTCCACGGGCACGGGGCGCAGCAAGGCGTCCACCGACTTCGACGCGATCGACGCCGACACGATCGTCGTCGCCGTCGGGGCGAGCCCGCGCATCCTGCGGACCGCGCGCCCCGACGGCGACCGCATCCTCACCTGGACGCAGCTCTACAGCCTCGACGAGGTGCCCGAGCACCTCATCGTCGTCGGGTCGGGCGTCACGGGCGCCGAGTTCGCCTCCGCCTACACGGCCCTCGGCTCGCAGGTGACCCTCATCTCGAGCCGTGAGCAGGTGCTCCCGGGCGAGGACGCCGACGCGGCCACCCTCATCGAGGAGGTCTTCCGTCGCAACGGCATGACCGTGCTCTCCAAGAGCCGTGCCGCCTCCGTCGAGCGCACGGACGACGGCGTCGTCGCGACGCTCGCCGACGGGCGCACGGTCGAGGGATCGCACTGCCTGCTCGCGGTCGGCTCCATCCCCAACACGGCCGGCATCGGGCTCGAGGAGGCGGGCGTGCAGCTCACCGAGTCCGGCCA
>JAATFA010000095.1 GCA_015655445.1 Actinomycetales bacterium
CGTCACAACCCGTTCTACGCGAACTACCGTCCGCAGTTCTACTTCCGCACGACCGACGTCACGGGCGTCATCTCGCTGCCGGAGGGCACCGAGATGGTCATGCCCGGCGACACGACGGACATGACGGTCGAGCTCATCCAGCCGATCGCGATGGAGGAGGGCCTCGGCTTCGCGATCCGCGAGGGCGGCCGCACCGTGGGTGCCGGCAAGGTCACGAAGATCATCAAGTAGAGCTTCTGCTCGTCGGCATCGACAAAGGGGCCGGGCCTTCGGGCCCGGCCCCTTTGTCGTTCTCGCCGACGGCTTGCCCCCCATATGGGGGGGCGCGCGCGGGCGTTCCCTCTGAGTATGGTTAGCGAGTCTCAGATCACCGCACGATCATGCCCTGATCGTGCTACCCCAGGTGGAGATTCATGCGTACCCGACGCACCTTTGCTCACCGCGCCCAAAAACCGTTGACCCGACGGCGGGCGGCGCTCCATCGCGATCCCGGAACGGCTCCACGCCGAGGATGGCTCGCGCTGCTCGTCGCCTCGGCGATCGGTGCCGCCGCGGCCATCGGCGGCATCGCGGCCCCAGCCGCGGCCGCGCCCGGTCCGCACCCCGTGTGCAGCACCGGATACGTGTACTCGGTGGCGTCGGGCGGCGACCTCAACGAGGTCAACGCGACCACGACGCCGCCGACGATCACGACGCTGGGCAGCTGGCCGCGCACCTCGAACGTGAACGGGGTGGGCATCGGCGCGAACGGCGACGTGGTGTACGCTCTTGACCGCACCGGACGCTCGGACCTCAACACGGCCCAGGTGCTCAAGTACACACCCGCGACGGCAACGTGGCAGACGGTGGGATTCCCATACTCCACGGGCCTCAGCGGCGACCTCGTGGCGGGCGCCGTCGACCTGCGCACGGGCAACTACCTGTTCGGCGGCTTCGCCGACGGGCGCTTCTACCTCTATCAGTTCAACACGACGACGTCGGGCTTCTCGACGCTCGGCTACTTCGACACCGGTCTGACCGGGTCCGGCAACGGCGACATGGCCTTCGACGCCGCCGGGAACCTCTACGTCGTCGCGAGCAGCAGCGGCACCGTGGCGATCTTCACGATCACGGCGGCGAACCTCGCCTCCGCGAACGGGGGACGGATCCCGGCGGGCAAGACGACGACGGTGCCGACGAGCGCCGGCGCGGTGAACGGCATCGCGTTCGACGCCGACGGCACGATCTACCTCGGCACGACCAGCACGCTCTACCACTACAACCCGACGACGTGGGCGCTCCTCGGCACGACGACCCGCAACCTCAGCTCCAGCACGGACCTCGCGAGCTGCAACTCGCCCGCGACGCTCGCCGTGCAGAAGGACGTGCAGGGGCGCGCGGCGGCGAGCGACCAGTTCACGATGACCCTCGCCTCGGGGTCCACGACGGTGGCGACAGCGACGACGTCGGGCGGCGCGACGGGCATCCAGCCGGACCAGGTGGGCCCCGTGCCCGTCGTCACCGGGTCGACGTACGGCTTCAGCGAGGCGATGGCGACCGGATCGGCGTCCTCGCTCGCGTCGTACACGACGACGTGGCGGTGCGTGAGCGGCGGGAGCGTCGTCGCATCCGGCACGGGGACCTCCGGGTCCGTGACCGTGCCGCGGCCGGCGGCCAGCGCGCCGAGCCCCGCGATCGTGTGCACCTTCACGAACTCGCCGCTCTCGGCGACCGTCGCGGTGTCGAAGACGTGGGTCGTCCGGGACGCGCGGGGCACGACGCTCGGCACCTACCGCCTCCCCGGCGACGAGGCCGCGCTCCCAGCCGGCCTGAACGCGACGCCGACGATCGCTGGAGCTCCGACGACGTGGGGCACGCCGACGTCCGGCTACGTCGCCGGTCAGAGCGTCGCGATCGCCGAGAACGCGGCGGTCGACGCCTCGCGGCTCCCCGGCTGCGCGCTCACGAGCAGCCTCCTCACGACGGCGAACGGCGCGCCCGTGAGCCCCGGCTCGGCGCTGCCCTACTCGGCGACGCTGACGACAGGGGCGAACGCGTACACGATCACGAACACCGTGACGTGCACGCAGAGGCTCACCCTCGTGAAGCGGGTCGCGTTCGGCGACGCCGCGCCGACGGCGTGGACGCTCACGGCCACCGGCCCGCAGGGAGCCCTGCCGGGACCGAGCGGCGTGACGGGGTCCGCGGGAGCCACCGCGTCCGTCTCGAGCGGCACGGCGTACACGCTCACGGAGTCGGGCGGGCCCGCCGGCTACGTGCCGACGTCGGCGGGATGGGCGTGCGTGGACTCGGCGGGCGCTCCCGTCGCGGTGTCCGGCTCCGCCGTGACCGTCCCCCTCGGCCAGCTCGTCACGTGCACGATCACCAACACGACGGCGGTCGTCACCGTGCTCAAGCACGTCGAGGGCGACGGGATCGCCCCGAGCGACTTCACCCTCTCGCTGACCCCACAGGACGGATCCGCTCCCGGCCACTCCGGCATCCCCGGATCGGAGAGCCCGACGGCCTCGAACACCTTCGCGGTCACGCCAGGAGCGACCTACACCCTGGCGGAGACGTCCGGGTCGGTGACGCTCCCCTACCTCGGCGTCGTCCTGCAGACCTCGTCGGACGGCACCAACTGGAACGACGTGAGCGGCGCGGAGATCACGGTGCCCGCGGGCACGCACGTCTACTACCGCTTCGTCAACTCCCCGGTCCCCGCCCTCATGCTCCCGCTCACGGGCGGCACCGGCATCGACGTCTTCTGGCTGTCCGGCGGCATCGTCCTCGCGCTCGGCGTCGCCGCGGCCCTCGCGTGGCAGTTCGCGCGACGGCGGCGCCGCGGGGAGCCGCGCCACCCCTGACGTCGAGCGGTCCCCGCTCGCCCGTCCCTCGTGCGCACTCCAGCCCCGTCCTCGGAGGGGCGTGCCGAGCTCCCCGATCGTCCATCACTCAACCCCTGACCCCCATCCACCAACCCGAACCCTGATAGGAGAACGAGGACATGACAACCTCGTACAGACCCGGCCCCGTCGGTCGCGTCGCCACGATCGTCGGCGCGGTCGCGCTCGGCATGATCGGCGTCGCGGGCATCGCGGGACCTGCGGCGGCCGACTCGAGCGTCGGCAACCTTCCCGCCGGGCCCTACACGCTCAACGTCCACAAGTTCGAGCAGCCCGCGGCGCTCGGCACCGACAACGGCGGCGAGCCCATCGACACGAGCGGCCTCACGCCCATCGCGGGGGTCACCTTCAGCGTGCAGCGCGTGACGAGCATCGACCTGAGCACGGCCGCGGGCTGGGAGCAGACGAGGGGCCTCACGGCCGAGGCCGTGCTCGCCGCGCCCGCGACCTACCCGCTCGACGCGGGCACGAGCGAGACCACCGACGGCGGCGGTCTCGCGTCGTTCACCGACGAGCCCCTGGGCGTCTACCTCGTGCAGGAGACCGGCACGGGCGCGAACCCCATCACGAACCCGGCGCCGCCGTTCCTCGTCACCCTGCCGTTCCCGAACGACAACGACTGGCTGACCACCGTGAACGTCTACCCGAAGAACCCGGTGACGGGGGTCACGAAGACCGTCGACGACTCCGCCGCGCACGGACTGGGCAGCACGGTGACGTGGACGATCTCCGCCACCGTCCCTCAGCTGGGCCAGAACGCGTTGACCTCCTTCGTCGTCTCCGACAACCTCGACGCGCGACTCTCGTACAGCGCGAGCGCCCCCGCGACCGTCGCGCTGAGCGACGGCACGGCCGTGCCGGCGAGCGACTACGTGATCGCAGCGACCGGCAGCCCGACGGCCTTCTCCGTGACGTTCACGAGCGCGGGCCTCTCGTTCCTGCAGGGACACCAGGGCGCGCACGTCGTGGTGACCATCCCGACGACCGTCACGAGCATCGGCGACGGCACGATCCAGAACACCCCCCTGCTCAACGTGAACGGCACCGACGTGACGGGAACCCCCGTCCAGACCACGTGGGGCGCCGTCAAGATCGTCAAGAGCGACGAGAGCACGCCGAGCAAGGCGCTGCAGGGCGCGCAGTTCCAGGCTTACCTGTCCCAGGCCGACGCGGCGAACGGGACGAACCCGATCGCGGTGAGCGGGAACGCGACGTTCACGACCGGGACCGACGGCTCGGTCACGATCGAGGGGCTGCGGACGGGAACGTACTACCTCGTCGAGACGCGTGCGCCCGCGGGATACCAGGTCGCCCCCGGCTTCACGAGGGACGACCCGCAGGCTGTGACGGTCACGACGAGCAGCGTCGACCAGCCGGGCGTGACGCTCAACGTCAAGGACCCGCAGGAGCCGCCGTTCACGCTGCCGCTCACGGGCAGCACGGGCACGGCGCTGTTCATCGGCGGTGGCGCGGCCCTCATCCTGATCGCGATCGGAACCGCGATCGTCGTCCGCCGTCGCACGAGGTGGAGCTCCGCCGCGGAGTGACGACGGGAAGGCCCCTCCGTGCGTGAGGGATCCCCTCGGTGGGAAGGCGCCCGCGGCGCCTTCCCACCGAGCCGTGCGGAGACCATCCGATGACCACGACAGCACCGCCACGCCGGCGCCGCTCGGCCGCGCGCGCCGCGCGCTGGCGGCTTCCCGCGCTGCCGGTCGCGATCGCGCTCGTCTGCCTCCTCGGCGTCGCCGTGCTGCTGTACCCGTCGGCGGCAGCGTGGTTCTCGTCGGTCTCGCAGTCCGAGCGCATCGACCACTACTCCCGCGACGTGCAGGAGATAGGGCCGGCCGGACGCGAGGAGGCGCTTCGGGAGGCGCACGCCTACAACGCGACGCTCACGGGGGGCGCGCTCGTGGCGGCCCACCAACGCATCCCGGTCGCCGACGGAACGGTGGGCCCGTCGGCGGGGACGAGGGCGACGTCCGACTTCGACTACGACGATCTCCTGCGCGCGGACGCCTACGGCCTGATGGGCCGCATCCGGATCCCCTCCATCGACGTCGACCTGCCGATCTACCACGGCACGAGCGACGACGTGCTCGCGAAGGGGGTCGGGCATCTGCAGGGCACGGCGCTGCCCGTCGGCGGTGCGGGCACGCATGCGGTGCTGACCGGCCATCGCGGGCTCGCGACCTCGACGCTCTTCACCCACCTCGATCGCGTGGTGGTGGGTGATCGCTTCACCGTGACGGTGTTCGGCGACGTGCTCGCGTACCGCGTCGTCTCCACGAAGGTCGTCGCGCCCGACCAGACGAGCTCGCTGGACCCCGTGCCGGGCAAGGACCTCGTGACCCTCGTCACGTGCACGCCGATCGGCATCAACAGCCAGCGCATCCTCGTGACAGGGGAGCGCGTGCGCCCGACGCCGACCGCGGCCGTGCGGGAGGCCGCGGCGCGGCCCGACCTGCCGGGCTTCGCGTGGTGGACGGTCTGGCTCGGCATCGCGGTGGTCGTGCTCGCGCTGTACGTGTGGTGGTCGGGCCGGCCCTCCGGGCATCGCGCGCGCCGGGCCGCGCGGCGGCGCTGACGCCGCTCGCGCCGTCAGTCGAGCAGGCCGCGGTCGTGCATCGCGACGAGCGTCTCGTCGCGTGAGGACGTGCCGAGCTTGCGGTAGATGCGCTTGAGGTGGGTCTTCACCGTGTTGACGGAGAGGTGCAGCTCCGCGGCGATCTCGTCGATGTGCGCGGTGCGTGCGAGCGCGTCGAGCACGCGCGCCTCGGCCGGGCTCAGCCGCGGGCGGGGCGCGGAGGAGGTGAAGACGTCGGGGGCTCCGACGAGGTCGATGGACGACTCCACCCCCTCCAGGAGCGGTGCGAGGTCCGCTCGCGGCACCGTGAGAAGCGGCAGCCGCAACGAGCGCGTCTCGAGGATCGCGACCGCGCGTGCGACGGCGTCCCTCGCGACCTCGTCGTTGCCGGCGCGCCGCGCCGCGACGGCGGCGAGCAGGAGCGCGTGCGAGCTCAACGCGGGACGGTGCCCGTCGTTCCAGGCGAGGTCGCGGACGAGCCGGAGCGCGGCCTCCGGCCTGCCCGCGTCGAGCTCGAGGCGGGCGCGCGAGAGCGTGACGCGCTCGTGGCTCCGCGACGCCGACGCGGCCGCCTTCGCCGCGCGCTCGGAGTGTCCCGCGGCGAGCAGGAGGTCGATGCGCGCCGAGTCGAGCAGCCCCGCCATGTAGGCGCTCGTCGGCGGCCTGCGGCGGTGCGCCGCGACGTCGTGCTCGAGCTCCTCCACGCCGTGGTACGGCCGGCCCTCGACGAGCGCGGCGAGCGCGCGGACCCACGCGATGAGCGGCCAATGCTCGAGCGTCTCCTCGTGCTCGGCGAGCGAGCCGAGCTGCGCGCGGGCCTCGTCCGGGTCGAACTCCTCGAGCGCGAGGAGCGCCGCCGCGATGTGGTACCCGCTCGCGACGTAGTTGCCTCGCCATCCGAGCGGACGCGTGCGCGCGTGCGCCTCCGCGACGAGCGCGCGCACTGCGGTCATGTCGCCGAGCAGCGCCATGGTGAGCGCGCGCATGCTGTGCGCGTGCACGTCGCTCCATGGCGCGTCCTGCTCGGCCGCGGCCGCGGCCGCGTTCTCGAAGACCACGTCGGCCTCGTCGAGGAGCCCGGCGTAGAGGAAGCTCGTGCCGCTCTGCGTCCAGGAGACGAGGATGTTCTCGCCGAGACTCGCGATCTCCTCGGGCTGGAGCGTGCCGAGCGTCTCGACGGTCGCGCGCGCTGCCTCGAGCGCGCTCTCGTAGTGCCCCGCGACACGACGGGCACCCATGAGCGCGGTCTGCAGCCACGCGCGATCCGCGCCGCCGGCGGCGGTGAGGCGCCCGCGGATGGAGGCGACCCCCATCGCGACCATCGTCGTGAGCTTCTCCACGGACGTGGGGCCGCTCGCATAGAGCAGGATCGCGAGCATGACGAGCTGCAGGGGGTGCCTGCGCACGACGGCACCCGGAATCCCCTCGAGGATGCGCCGGGTCTCCGGCTGGTGGTACATGAGGATGGGCACCGTGTGGTGCTTGACGATCTCGTCGACGAGGTCCCAGTCGGCGATGCGGACCGCTTGCGCGAGCGCGCCGAGCACGTCGCCCGAGCGGTCGAGGGCGAGCGCGAGCTCGCGTCGCAGCGGCGGGAGCTCGCGCGGGATGCGGCGCTCGGCCTCCGCCTCGAACGCCGCGCGCATAGCCGGCTGGTAGGAGAAGATCGGCTCCGAGCGCGCGCGCAGGACGCTCGGGTCGACGGGCGGCGGCGTACGACCGGGCGGCGCGGTCGGCACGAGCGGCGCGCTGCGCAGCGGTCCGTCCCGCCACGTCCCGAGGCCCTCCTGCTCGGCACGCTCGAGGTGCCTCTCGGCGTCCGTGCCCCCGAGCCGGATCGCGAGCTCGCGGTTCATGGTCGGGGCGATCGAGGTGCGCAGCATGAAGTGCAGGTGGTCGTCGAGCGGCAGGTCGGTGAGCCTGTTGCGGCCGCGCGGGTCGATGCCGAACGCGCCGATGGCCTCCGCGAGGCTCGATCGGCGGCCGGTCTGCATGTCGATGAGCACAGAGACCGTCGCGAGCGGCCAGCCCCCGAACGCCTCGTGGAGCTGCGCGGCGTCCGCCTCGCGGAGCCCGAAGCGCTGCGAGAGCGCGATCGTCTCCTCGAGGGTGAGGGGGAGCTCGGCGGGCGTGATGACGCTCGTCTCGAGCTGGGCGCGCGCGAGCGGGTCCTCGAAGCGCGTGACCGCGCGCGACAGCACGACGGCGCGCACGCGGCGCGAGTGCTGCAGAAGCCACGCGAGGTCGTCCTCGACGAGCGGGTCGTCGACGTTCTGGAAGTCGTCGACGACGAGCAGCAGGTCCTCGTCGAGGTCGTCCAGGCCGCGCGCGAGCAGCCCCCGCAGCTGGGGCAGCACGTCCGCGCTCATGGCGATGTCGGCGAGGCCGCGCGAGCGCGGGGTGATGCCGGACGCCGCGGCCGACGCGAGGAAGTCCTGCCAGAACGCGGGCCGGGATCCGGCGCTCTCGTCCACGGAGAGCCACAGGCCGCGCGCGCCGTCGATCCCGCGTCGCATGGCCCAATCGGCCACGAGGGCGGACTTACCGCCGCCCGCCGGCGCACGCACGATCGTGAGGGGTGCGCGCGTCGCCTCGTCGAGGCGCGCGAGCAGCCTCGGGCGCGGGATCACGACCGAGGACACACGTGGCGTGAGCGCGAAGCGCAGCGGACCTTCGGCGCCGGACGCGGTGAGCATCGTCCCCCCTCCCGCCCTCGTCCCGGACGTGGGGTCGTCCGGCGGGATGAGGGCGACGGATACGACTGATTCTTGCATCATTCCGCGCTGGGGCCGAGCGGCACTCCGCACGGCGTCTCGCGGGCCGCGTGCGCGAGCGTGGGCGGAGAGGGTGAATCCGAGGGTGAGATCCCGCGGCCTGCGCGTCCCTCGAGGGCGGTGCGCGGTGTAATGAGAACACCTACGGGGTCCGCATGCGAAGGATCCTCTAGCGCCGCACCACCTGACACTCCCGAAGGTCTTCCCGCTCACCGGCGGATCGACGCCCCGCTACCGGACACCCGAGTCCGGGACCGGGCGATCCGGTCGGAGGGCGGGTCGGACAGGCGACCTGTCGCCTGAGGGGGGCGTGAGCCCCAAGCTCCGGGACGTGGTCCTCCCCCATCGGACCGCGCCCCGGGGCCCTCCGGCCCCGGCCGGTCGCGCCTGACGGCGAACCCCCAGCGTCGGCGGCCGCCTGGGACCCGCGTGCCTACCATGTGTGCGTGCCTCGCCTCCGCCGCAGCGACACGACCGGTGCCGGCATCCGTCGAGTGCGCTCAGGTCGCGGGTTCAGCTATCGCGATCCCGCGGGCAGGACCGTGCGCGATCCGCAGCTGCGCGCGCGCATCGAGTCCCTCGCGATCCCGCCGGCATGGACCGACGTGTGGATCAGCCCGCACGCGAACGGACACATCCAGGCGACGGGCCTCGACGCGGCCGGGCGCCGACAGTACCTCTACCATCCGCAGTGGCGGGAGACGAAGGACCGGATCAAGTACGACCGGGCCCTCGACCTCGCCGAGACGCTGCCGGCCGCGCGCCGTCGCGTGACGATGGACCTGCGCGCCGAGGGCGCGACGCGCGAGCGCGCGCTCGCGGCCGCGTTCCGCATGCTCGACACGGGCTCCCTGCGCGTCGGGAGCGAGCGCTACGCGGAGGCGCACGGCAGCTACGGGCTCTCGACCCTCCTGTGTGCGCACGCGAGCGTCGACGGCGACGTCGTGCGCCTCGACTTCCCGGGCAAGAGCGGTCAGGAGTGGGAGTCCGAGATCCGCGACGCCGACCTCGCGCGTGTGCTCGGCGCGCTCCAGGGACGCGGGCCGGGGGAGCGGCTGCTCGCGTGGCGGGACGGCGCGAGCTGGCGTGCGCTCTCGGCGGAGGAGATCAACGACTACGTGCGCGAGCGCGCGGGAGGCGACTTCACCGCCAAGGACTTCCGCACCCTGCGCGGGACCGTCGCGGCGGCCGTGAGCCTCGCGCGACACGGCCCCGAGCGCACCGCGCGCGGGCGCCGGCGGGCGGTCGCGCAGGCGATGCGCGATGCCGCGGACGTGCTCGGCAACACACCGGCGATCGCACGCTCGAGCTATGTGGACCCACGCGTCGTGGACCGCTACGACCGCGGGCTCACGATCGATCCCGCGCGCCTCGGCTCGGCCGAGAGCGAGCTGCGCCGGCTCCTGCTCGCCTGAGGCGGCCGGCGGCGTCCGCGGGGAGGGTCGCGGGCATGAGACAGTACAGATATGTCGACCCGTGACCGCGCCCTGACGGCCGGGCTGCTCATCCTGACGATCTCGACCGGCATCGTGGACGCCGTGAGCTACCTCGGGCTCGATCGCGTCTTCACGGGCAACATGACCGGCAACGTGCTCTTCCTCGGCTTCGCGCTCGTCGGCGTAGGGGGCATCCCGTTCGTCAACAACCTCGTCGCGCTGCTCGGCTTCGTCCTCGGCTCGATCGTCGGCGGCCGCATCGTCGGGCGCGGGCACCCCGTGGGGCTGCCGCGGCGCTCGTTCTGGCTGCTCGTCGGCGGGGGCGCGCTCATGCTCGCGCTCTCGGCCGTGTGGCTCGTCGCGCGCGGGCTGCCCGAGCCCGTGCTCTACGTCGTGACGCTCCTGCTCGCGATGGTCATGGGCGCCCAGGTGAGCGCGGTCAAGCCCGTCGGCAACAGCGACATCACGACGATCGTCGTGACCAACACCCTCGCGAACCTCGCGCGCGAGAGCCGCCTCGGCGGCGGTCACGACAGCCCGTGGCTCACGCGCCTGCTCGCGGTGCTCGCGATGGGCGTGGGGGCGGTCATCGGCGCGGCCGTGCTGCGCTACCTCGGCGGGCCGGCGACCCTCGTCGCGGGTGCGCTCGTCTACGCCGCGGCGGTCGTGACGCTGCGTGTCGGGCACGCCATCCGGGGCTGAGGCCGACCGCCGGCGCTCCGGTCCCGCGCACGGTTGCAGGCAGGGCCGGGATATGGCAGACTTTTGTAGTTCCACATTCCGTGCGCTTTCGCGCGGATCACTGCCAGGCAGTGCATAGGGCTCAGAACCTAGGCCGCGGGCAGCAGAACATCCCGAGCGGTCCCCGGACTCGCTCGACGCACAAGCTCAATCCGGTCCGGAGCCCTCGGGTTCCCCGTGTGCCCACGCGGGCCCCGGAGCGGAGGGCGGGCGGACGTGTCCGCTCGGTGTTGACAGAAGAACAGTGGTGCGCCAGCAGAAGTGCTGTGCCGCGCGCGGCATCCCCGGATGACGCGCGCACCGAAGAGAGAGAGCCAGATCATGGCGGGACAGAAGATCCGCATCCGACTCAAGTCGTATGACCACGCCGGTCTCGACGCCTCGGCGCGCAAGATCGTCGACACGGTCACCCGTGCCGGTGCGACCGTCGTCGGCCCCGTGCCGCTGCCCACGGAGAAGAACGTCGTCGTCGTGATCCGTTCTCCCCACAAGTACAAGGACAGCCGCGAGCACTTCGAGAAGCGCACCCACAAGCGACTGATCGACATCATCGACCCGACGCCGAAGGCGGTCGACTCGCTCATGCGGCTCGACCTGCCCGCCGACGTCAACATCGAGATCAAGCTCTGAGGAACGCCATGCCCACCGCAACCACGCGCCGCACGGGTCTGCTCGGCACCAAGCTCGGGATGACCCAGGTCTGGGACGAGGCCAATCGCCTCGTGCCCGTGACCGTGATCCAGATCACGCCCAACGTCGTGACGCAGATCCGCACGCCCGAGAAGGACGGCTACAGCGCGATCCAGATCGCCGCGGGTCAGATCGATCCCCGCAAGGTCACCAAGCCTCTCGCCGGCCACTTCGAGAAGGCGGGCGTGACGCCGCGCCGTCACCTCACCGAGGTGCGCACGGTCGACGCCGCCGAGTACGCGCCCGGACAGGAGCTCACGGTCGAGCAGTTCGAGGCAGGCCAGCTCGTCGACGTCGTCGGCACGAGCAAGGGCAAGGGCACCGCGGGCGTCATGAAGCGCCACAACTTCCAGGGCGTCTCGGCCTCGCACGGCGCGCACCGCAACCACCGCAAGCCGGGCTCGATCGGCGCGTCCTCGACGCCGAGCCGGGTCTTCAAGGGCATGCGCATGGCCGGCCGCATGGGCGGCGAGCGCACGACCGTGCTCAACCTGCGCGTCCACTCGGTCGACGCCGAGCGCGGACTGCTCCTGGTCAAGGGCGCCGTCCCCGGCGCTCGTGGCCGCATCGTCTTCGTCCGCACCGCCGTGAAGGGAGCCTGAGCATGGCCTCCGCAACCGTCGACGTGATCGACGCCAAGGGCAAGAAGGCCGGCACGGTCGAGCTGCCCGCCGACGTCTTCGACGTGCAGACCAACGTGCCGCTCATCCACCAGGTCGTGACGGCCCAGCTCGCCGCGGCGCGCCAGGGCACGCACAAGACCAAGACGCGCGGCGAGGTCTCCGGCGCGGGCCGCAAGCCCTTCAAGCAGAAGGGCACGGGTCGCTCGCGGCAGGGCTCCATCCGCGCGCCCGAGCACACCGGCGGTGGCGTCGTGCACGGTCCCGTGCCGCGCAGCTACGCGCAGCGCACGCCCAAGAAGATGATCTCCGCCGCGCTCCTCGGCGCGATCTCCGACCGTGCGCGCGCGGGCCGCGTGCACGTCGTCGAGGCGCTCGCGACCGACGCGCCGTCGACGAAGGGCGCGCTCGCGGTCGTCTCCGCGGTCGCAACGGGCGGGCACACGCTCGTCGTGCTCGGCGTGGACGACGAGGTCGGCTTCAAGAGCGTGCGCAACGTGCCCTCGCTGCACGTGCTGCGCGCCGACCAGCTCAACGCGTACGACGTGCTCGTGAGCGACGACGTCGTGTTCACCCGCGAGGCCTTCGAGGCCTTCGTGAGCTCGAGGACGAAGAAGGAGGTCGGCGCATGAGCGGCCGCAACAAGAACCCGCGCGACGTGATCCTCGCTCCCGTCGTGAGCGAGAAGAGCTACGGGCTCATCGACGAGGGCAAGTACACCTTCCTCGTCGACCCGCGCTCGAACAAGACCGAGATCAAGCTCGCGGTCGAGAAGATCTTCGACGTCAAGGTCGACACGGTCAACACGCTCAACCGCGTGGGCAAGAGCCGTCGCACGCGCTTCGGCACGGGCAAGCGCAAGGACTCCAAGCGCGCGATCGTGACCCTCAAGTCCGGTTCCATCGACATCTTCACGGCTGTCGGCTGAGGCAGGGAAGACACATGGCCATTCGCAACTACAAGCCGACGACCCCGGGTCGCCGTGGCGCGTCCGTCGCGGACTTCGCGGAGATCACGCGCTCGACGCCGGAGAAGTCGCTGCTCAAGCCGCTGCCCAAGACCGGCGGCCGCAACAAC
>JAATFA010000135.1 GCA_015655445.1 Actinomycetales bacterium
GAGCGCTCCGCTGCACCCACCGCCCCCTCCGCCGCTCTCCGATCGGGGCCCGCGGCGCATCCGAGGGGGCGTGTCGGCGCCCGAGGGGCTTGCGCGGCCGATCCGGCCATGCTTACAGTTCCCACGTTGAAATGAGAGCGCGCTCTTTCGATCGAGGGATCCGTCGAGGAGATCGCGGGAGCTGTCGAGGAGGACGGATGCCGGGGAGATCGCACCGCGCTCGTTCACGAGGAGGCGTTCCCGTCGCCCGCCCGGAGGCACCCGCGGCGGAGGGCGTCTCGACCGTCACGACAGGGAGGTCGAAGGGGCCATGGCGATGAGCAGCAGGGCGATCAGTCGGCGCGGCTTCCTTGCGGGCGGCCTCGCCGCCGCGGCGGTGCCGCTCCTCGCGGGATGCTCGAGCGTCGTCTCGGCCGGGCTCGTCGGGAGCCGGCTCAGCTCGCAGACCCTCGTCTACTGGAACCTCTTCGGCGGCGGCGACGGCAGCCGCATGCAGTCGATGGAGGCGGGCTACCGCAAGGCGCACGGACCGGACTCGCTGCAGGCGACGACGTTCGCGTGGGGCAACCCGTACTACACGAAGGTCACCCTCGCGACGGTCGGCAACAAGCCGCCGGACGTCGCGGTCGCACACCTGACGCGTGCCAAGCCGCTGTGGGAGGGGGGCCTGCTCGACCCGATCACCGACGAGGACCTCGCCTCGGTCGGGCTGAGCGCGAAAGACTTCAGCGCGCGGCCGTGGTCGGCGCAGCGCACGGATGGCCACACGATCGCGATCCCGCTCGACACGCACCCGATCGTCATGTTCTTCAACACCGACGTCTGCCGCAAGGCGGGACTGCTCACGAGCGACGGATCGCTCACGCCGCTAGACGACATGGACGCGTTCGAGAGCGCGCTCGCCGCGGTCAGCAAGGTCACCGGCGGCGCCGCGCTCACGATCCCGAACGTGAGCGAGACCGCGACGCCGTGGCGCGTCTTCTGGACCTTCTACCACCAGCACAGCGGGGCGAGCCCCTTCCTCTCCGACAACGGCGCGAAGCTCACGGTCGACGAGGACATCTTCGGGGACGTGCTCGACAGGATCCAGTCCTGGGTCAAGAAGGGTTGGGTGAACAAGGGCCTCGACTACGCGACCGCCCAGTCCTACATGTTCACGGGCAAGGCGGGCCTCTACATGGAGGGCGAGTGGGAGCTCACGACCGCGCAATCGGTCAAGGGCCTCAAGTTCGGGATGGTGCCGATCCCCAAGCTCTACGACGAGGCCGCGTCGCAGGCCGACTCGCACACCTTCGTGCTGCCGCGCAAGGACCGCACGCCAGAGGAGCGCAAGCAGGCGATGGGGTTCATCAAGTCCATGCTCGAGCAGAGCATGACGTGGGCACAGGGCGGCCACGTGCCGGCGTACCTGCCGATCGCCACGAGCTCCGCCTACGCCAAGCTCGAGCCCCAGGCGGACTACTCGGGGGCGGCGACCACGGCCGTCTACGACGACCCCGCGTGGTACGGCGGCTCGGGGTCGACGTTCGAGAACATCGTCGGCGCGCAGCTCGGGCTCGCGCAGCAGCTCGCGATCTCCCCGCAGGGCGCCCTGCAGGCCATCAAGGACCAGCTCCGTGTGTACCTCGACACGCCGAGCCCCCTCTGACCCCTCGCTTCACCCGATCGGAGGTACGACGACGTGACCTACGCACCATCCGTCACCGGAACGACCGTGCGCGTGCCCGTGACGCGCGCCGCCCGTGCGCGGTCCCCCCTGCAACGGGGCGACGGCCGCAGCGCGTGGCTCTTCCTCGCGCCGTTCGGCATCTTCTATCTGGCGTTCCTGCTGTGGCCGACGATCTACATGATCGTCATGAGCTTCTTCAACACCTCGACGGTGCACGGGGGACTCGGCTCCTTCGCCGGGCTCGCGAACTACGCGGAGATGCTCACGCGTCCCGACTTCTGGAGCTCGATGTGGCACACGCTCCAGTTCACGATCTACACGACGCCGCCGCTCGTGATCCTCGCGTTCGTCCTCGCGATCCTCACGAACCGCGTGCGCCGGGGGCAGTGGTTCTTCCGGCTCGCGTTCTTCCTGCCGTACATCCTGCCGTCGGCGACGATCTCGCTCATCTGGGTCTTCATCTTCACTCCGTCGACGGGCCTGTGGCCGCTCGTCGAGCAGCTGTTCGGCGCCACCCCCGGCGCGGGAGTGCTCGCGAGCCCGAACACCGCGATGATCGGGGTCGCACTCGCGACCGTGTGGTGGACGCTCGGCTTCAACTTCGTGCTCTACCTCGCGGGCCTGCAGGAGATCCCCCGCGAGCTCTACGAGGCGGCCGCGGTGGATGGCGCCTCCACGTGGGAGCAGATCCGCTACATCACCCTGCCGATGCTCGGGCGCACGACGACGCTCGTCGTGCTCCTGCAGATCATCGCGAGCCTCAAGATCTTCGACTAGGTCTACCTCATGACGGGAGGCGGACCGGGCATCTCCACCCAGGTCTCGCTCCAGCTCATCACGAGCGTCGGCTTCACCGACGACCGCATCGGCGCGGCGTCGGCGGCGAGCGTGCTCCTGTTCATCCTCATCATCGTCATCGCGATCATCCGTCAGATCGTCGATCGCGCCGCGAGCCGGAAGGAGGCGTGACATGACGATCGCGACCCCGCGCCCGCGTCCACGCACGAAGTCCGCCATCTCTGCCGCCGCGCCCGCTCGGGACCACGCCGGCGTCGGCGTGAGCGGCCGGACGTTCAACATCATCGCGGCGATCGTCCTCGTCGTCTTCGCGATCGTGTGGCTCATCCCGAGCCTGTTCGCTCTCAAGACGTCGCTCACCGACAACGGCACCGCCGCGCTCGGGGCGTCGGCGATCCTCAGCGACTGGAACCCGACGCTCCACTCCTACGCGTCGCTGTTCGGCGCGGGTGACATCTGGAACTGGTACATCGCGAGCGGGATCACGTCGGTCATCACCGCGTTCCTCACAGTCGTGTTCGCCTCGATGGCGGCGTTCGCGCTCTCGAGGCTGCGGTTCCGCGGCTCCAACGTCGTGCTCCTGCTCATCATCCTCGGCATCATGATCCCGAGCCAGGTGCTCATCGTGCCGATCTTCCAAGAGCTCAACGCGCTGAACCTGCTCAACACCTACTGGTCGGTGATCTTCCCGCAGGTGCCCGCCGTCATCGCGGTGTTCATCTTCAAGCAGTTCTTCGACGGCATCCCGCGCGAGCTCGAGGAGGCCGCGCGCATCGATGGCGCGAGCCGGTGGAAGATCTACTGGTCGCTCGTCATGCCGCTCTCGCGCCCCGTGCTCGCGGCCGTCACGATCCTGACCTTCGTCGGCGTCTGGAACAACCTGCTGCTGCCGCTGTTCGTGCTCTCGAACCCGAACCTCATGACGATCCCCGTGGGCCTCGCGACCGTGCAGGGCAGCTTCGGCCAGCGCTATGCCGACATCCAGGCGGGTGCCGTGCTCGCCGCGCTCCCGCTCGTGATCCTCTACCTCATCTTCCAGCGCCGGATCGTCGAGGGCGTGACGGGCAGCGGGCTCAAGGGCTGAGCGAGGGGGAGCGGGCACCCGGCGATCGCGCTATCGCCGGGTGCTCTCGCGCTCGACGATCCGGTGCGGGATCGTCGTGACGCTCACCGGCCGGCTGCGGTCGGCGATCCGCTCCGCGAGACGGTCGAGCGCGGCGTCCGCGAAGGCGCGCTTGTCGAACGAGACGGTCGTGAGCGGGGGAGAGGCGAACTCGCCGTGCGCGATGTCGTCGAAGCCCGCGACGGCGATGCCCTGCGGCACTTGGATGCCGCGGCGCCACAGCGCGCTCAGCGCGCCGATAGCGAGCGAGTACGTGAAGCAGAACAGCGCGTTCGGCAGGGCGGCGTCGCCGAGGAAGGCGTCCACCGCCTCTGCCCCGCCGCGCGGTCTCCAGTCGTCACAGCCGATCTCCAGGGCCGGCTCGTGGGGGATGCCCGCGTCGGCGAGCGCGCGGCGGTATCCGGCGGTGCGCAGACGGGCCGTGAAGGTGTCGGTCGTCTGGGGCGAGCCGACGACGGCGATGTGCCGGTGGCCCATTCCGATGAGCCGCATCGTCATGTCGTACGCGGCCTGCACGGGGTCGACCTGCACGCGATCGAGCTCGGGCTGGTCGACCTCGCCGATGAGCACGGCGGGCGGGATGAGTGCCGCGTCCTCGGGCAGCGTGAGCTCGGCGGAGACGATCGGGTTGAGCACGAGGCCGTCGACGAGACGCGCGCGGGCGCGGGAGAGCAGCTGCTCCTCGCGGTCGGGCCGGGCCCCCGTCTCCTCGATCTGCACGCCCCAGCCCCGCTCGTGCGCTGCCTCCACGAAGTGGTGCGCCATCTCGGCCGAGTACGGCGTCGAGAGGTCGGGCAGGGCGAGGGCGACGACGCCCGTCCGGCCGTTGCGCAGGCCGCGAGCGCTCAGGTTGGGCACGTAGCCGAGCTCGTCGATCGCCGCCTCGACGCGCTTGCGCGTCTCCTCCCGCACGAAGACGCCGCTGTTGAGCACGTTGCTCACGGTCTTCGGCGAGACGCCCGCGCGCGCCGCGACGTCCTTGACGGTCGCGCGAGGGCGCGGGGCGCGGATGGGCACAACTTAGGTTAAGCCGGCGGGGCGGCGGCGTCCGCGCACGGCGACGCGTGCCCGAAGGGACGGATGTGCGCGGATCGACGTTCGTCCGGTCCGTGAGCGTCGGGGCTCGCGAGCGGATGCGTCAGCGAGGTCGTCGAGCACGCGGTCGCCCTCGCGATGCCCGTGTACGGCCCGGTCGGGACGGGAGGCGTGGAGCGGGGGCGAGGGCTCACGCGAGCGCGCGCGTGATGCGCTGCAGGGAGACCGTCTCGGCGGTGCCGAGCTGCTGGGCGAAGAGGCTCACGCGCAGCTCCTCGAGCATCCACCGCACGCGCACGAGGCGTTCGGGCGTGTCCGGCGGCAGCGGGATGCGGCCTCCCGCATCGCGGAAGCGTGCCGTCGCGGTCTGCACCTCCGTCATCCACACGCGGTCGCGAGCGATGTCCGTCGGCAGCCGCTCCATGCGCACGACGATGCCGCGCAGGTAGCGCGGGAGGTGCCGCAGCTGCGCGAGGCCCGTCTCGGCGACGAAGCCCGTGTGGACGAGGCCGTCGAGCTGCTCGCGCGCGTCCGCGAGGGCCGGCAGCACGCTCATGCTCGTCGCGTCCCGCAGCGCGCGGTCCGCCTCGCGTGCCGCCTGCAGGATGCGCGTGACCGTCGCGACCGTGTCGTAGAGCGCGTCGACGAGGCCGGCGGAGAGGCGCTCGCGCACCGCCGCGAACTCCTCCGCCGTCCAGATCGCGCCGAGATCGCCGCCGGCGGCGAGCACGGCGCGGAGGCAGTCGTCGAGCAGGGCGGAGACGCTCGGGTAGGGGCTCGTCGCGAGGGCGAGCTTCTCTGTCGCGCTCAGATGATCGCGCACGTACGACAGCGGCGAGGGCACCGTGAGCTGCAGCAGCCGCAGGACGCCGCGCGGGTGCTCGCGGGCCTGGTCGGCGGCCGTCGCCTGCAAGCGGATCGCGACGGCGTCCCCCGCGTCGACGAGCGCGGGGTAGGCGCGCACGAGATTGCCGCCCGAGCGCGTGTCGAGCACGCGCGGGAGCTCCCCGACGTCCCAGCTCTGGATGCCCTCCCGCTCGATCGCGTGCGTCGCGCGCTTCGCGACGGCCGCGACCGAGTCCCGCACGCGCCGGGCGAAGCGCTCCTGCAGGGCCGCGAGGTCGACGTCGCGGCCGAGCTCACGGCCGCGCGCGTCGACCGCGGCGAAGCCCATGCGCACGTGGACCGGGAGCCGCGAGGGGTCGAAGTCGTCGGCGGAGACGATGGCGTGCGTGATGCGGCGGATGCGATCGGCGAGGTATTCCGTGATCGGAATGGACTCGACATCGGCGGGCGCGCCCTCGAGGAACCGCCGTGCCCACTCGGCCGCCGGCACGACGGCGCGGCGGATGCTCTTCGGGAGCGTGCGCAGGAGAGCGGTCACGAGCTCCTCGCGCAGTCCCGGCACCTGCCAGTCGAACCCCGCCGGGGACACTCGCGCGAGCAGCGGGAGCGGCACGAGCACCGTGACGCCGTCGTCGGGCGCCCCTGGGTCGAACCGGTAGCGCAAGCGGAACACCTGGTCGCCCTGCCGCCACTCGCCCGGGAACGCGGCCTCGTCGACGCGCGCATCGGGGTCGAGCAGGTCCTCCTCGCGCAGGGTGAGCAGGTCGGGCGTCTCCCGCCGTGCACGGCGCCACCAGGTCTCGAACGTGCGCACCGAGACGACGTCGTCCGGGACCCGGCGCTCGTAGAACGCGACGACGGCCTCGTCGTCGAGCAGGATGTCGCGCCTCCGCGTGCGCTCCTCGAGCTGCTCGAGCTCGCCCCGCAGCCTGCGGTTGGCGCGATCGAAGTCGTAGAGGGGGTCCTTCGCGCGCGCGGACGCGTCGACGGGCCACTCGCCCTCCACGAGGGCGTGGCGCACGAAGAGCTCGCGCGCGTGGGCGGGGTCGACGCGCGACCACTGGATCCGGCGCCGCGGCACGATCGGCACGCCGTAGAGGGTCACACGCTCGAACGCGACCGCGGCGCCCTGCCGCTTCTCCCAGTGCGGCTCCGAGTAGCTGCGCTTGACGAGGTCACGCGCGAGCGGCTCCGCCCACGCCGGGTCTATTGCGGCGACCGAGCGTGCGAAGAGCCGGCTCGTCTCGACGAGCTCGGCCGCCATGACCGCGGCGGGGCGCTTCTTCGCGACCGCCGAGCCGGGGAAGATCGCGAACCGCTGGTTTCGCGATCCGACGTACTCGCGCTTCTGCGCGTCCCACAGGCCGAGCTGGCTGAGCAGACCCGCGAGGATCGAGCGGTGCACGGCGTCCGCGGGCACGGAGGGGCGCCGCTCGCCCACGCGCAGGCCGAGCGGCTTCGCGAGGCGCACGAGCTGGCGGTAGACGTCCTTCCACTCGCGGATGCGCAGGTAGTTGAGGTACTCCTCCTTGCACATGCGCCGGAAGCGGTTGCCGCTGAGCTCGCGCTCCCTCTCCTCGAGGTGGTTCCACAGGTTGAGGAGGGTGAGGAAGTCGCTCGTCGGGTCCGCGAAGCGCGCGTGCGCCTGATCCGCTTGCGCGCGCCGGTCGAGCGGACGCTCGCGAGGGTCCTGGATGCTCAGTCCCGCGACGATCGCCATGACCTCGCGCGTCACGTCGTGCTCGCGCGACTCCACGACCATGCGTGCGAGGCGGGTGTCGATGGGCAGCTGCGTGAGCTGGCGTCCCACGCGCGTGACGTGCTGCTGCGCGTCGATCGCGCCGAGCTCCCGCAGCAGGTCGAGGCCGTCCTTGACGCCGCGCGCGTCCGGCGGCTGCAGGAAGGGGAACTCGCGGATGTCGCCGAGGCCGAGCGAGATCATCTGCAGGATGACGGCGGCGAGATTGGTGCGCAGGATCTCCGGATCGGTGTACTCCGGCCGGCGTAGGAAGTCCTCCTCCGAGTAGAGGCGGATCGCGATGCCCGGGCTCGTGCGCCCCGCGCGGCCCGCGCGCTGGTTGGCCGACGCCTGCGAGACGGGCTCGATCGGCAGCCGCTGGATCTTCGCCCGCGCGCTGTAGCGGCTGATGCGCGCCGTGCCCGCGTCGACGACATAGCGGATGCCCGGCACCGTGAGGCTCGTCTCGGCGACGTTCGTCGCGAGCACGACGCGGCGGCGGACGCCGGGGGCGCGCCCGCGGTCGAACACGCGGTGCTGCTCGGCCGCGGACAGGCGGCCGTAGAGCGGGAGGACCTCGGTCGCCGCCCACACGCCCCCGCCGCTCGCGATGCGGCCGCGGATCGCGTCCTCCGCGTCGCGGATCTCGTTCTCGCCGCTCAGGAAGACGAGCACGTCCCCGGGCTCCTCGCGCGCGAGCTCGT
Organism: Actinomycetales bacterium; assembly: GCA_015655445.1. GTDB lineage: Bacteria > Actinomycetota > Actinomycetes > Actinomycetales > Microbacteriaceae > Diaminobutyricimonas. Next base: position 7,914 of record JAATFA010000135.1, read on the forward strand.
CGAGCGCATCCGTGATGCCCTGCAGGTAGTCGCGGTCGTCGGACGCCGTCTCGCCGTCCTCGTCGTCGTCCACGACGTCGGCGACGAGGGGCCGGTACCGGATCTCGACGGGGTACGTGCGCCCGCTCACCTCGACGACGGGGGCGGGCGTGCCGTCGGCTGCGGCGAAGTGGCGCGCGAAGCTCTCCGGGTCGATCGTCGCGCTCGTGACGATGACCTTGAGGTCGGGCCGGCGTGGGAGCAGCCGTCTGAGGTAGCCGAGCAGGAAGTCGATCGTCAGGCTGCGCTCGTGCGCCTCGTCGAGGATGATCGTGTCGTAGCGCCGCAGCTCGCGGTCGCGGTGGATCTCGTTGAGCAGGATCCCGTCCGTCATGAGCTTGATGCGCGTGTCCGCGCTCACGCGATCGGTGAAGCGCACCTGGTAGCCGACGAGCCCGCCGAGCTCGGTGCCGAGCTCCTCGGCGATGCGCTCGGCGATCGTGCGCGCCGCGATGCGCCGCGGCTGCGTGTGCCCGATGGACGTGCGCCCGAGCTCGAGGCAGATCTTCGGCAGCTGGGTCGTCTTGCCCGATCCCGTCGCCCCCGCGACGACGACGACCTGGTGGTCGCGGATCGCGCGCGCGATCTCCTCCCGCTTCTGGCTGACAGGCAGCTCGGGAGGGAAGGACAGCAGGGGAGGCGTCGCGACGGACATGGGCGCTCCATGGTAAGCCCGCCCGACGCGCGGGCGGCGGCCGTGCGGGGCTTCCCGCCCCTCCCGAGTGCGGCACAAGTGACACGCGCGGCCGGATTCCCGGCGCGCGTGTCACTTGTGCCGCACTCCGGGGGCGGCGCGGCCGGGAATGCGCTGCGCGGCCGCCCGGTTGGCGCGGATATGACCTCTCTCGACTTCGGGCCGCTCGTGCTGGGCGGCAACACCTTCGGCTGGACCTCGGACCGCGACGAGAGCTTCGCCGTGCTCGACGCCTTCGTCGAGGCGGGCGGCCGCTCGATCGACACCGCCGACTCGTACTCCGCGTGGGTGCCGGGCAACAGCGGCGGTGAGTCGGAGGCGATCATCGGCGAGTGGATGCGCTCGCGCGGCCGCCGCGACTCGATCGTCATAGCGACGAAGGTGTCGAGCCTGCCGACGCGGCGCGGCCTCTCGCCGGACAACGTCCGCGCCGCCGTCGACGACTCCCTGCGGCGGCTGCAGACCGACCGGATCGACCTCTACTACGCCCACCGGGACGACCCCGACGTGCCGCAGGAGGAGTACGTCGCCGTGTTCGACGAACTCGTGAAGGCCGGGAAGGTGCGCGAGGTCGGCGCCTCGAACTTCAGCCCGGAGCGCCTCGAGAGCGCGCTCGCGATCGCCGAGCGAGGCGGCCTCACGCCGTTCACGGTCGCCCAGGACAAGTACAACCTCGTCGAGCGCGGCGTCGAGGGGGAGCTCGTGCCCGTGCTCGAGCGCCACGGGATCGTCGAGCTGCCGTACTCGGGCCTCGCGAGCGGCTTCCTCACGGGCAAGTATCGGCCCGGTGCGGCCGTCGACTCCGCGCGAGCGGCCGCAGCGGGCGCCTACCTCGAGGACGAGCGCGCGGTGCGCCTGCTCGGCGTGCTCGACGAGGTCGCGGCCGCGCACGGGACGAGCGTGTCGGCCGTCGCGCTCGCGTGGCTGCGGCAGCAGCCGACGGTCGCGGCCCCGATCGCGAGCGCGCGCACGGTCGACCAGCTGCCCGCGCTCGTCGAGTCGTTCGGGCTCGAGCTGGCGGCGGATGAGATCGGCCGGCTCTCCGGGACCGCCTGAGCCGCATCCCGCGCAGTGCCGCTCGCCCGCTCGCCGTGCGTCGTGCGCCCGCGGCTCCCGTTCCCGTCGGCTATCGCCGCGTGTGTGACAGACACGCCGCGGACTCCTCGCGCGCGTGTCACAAATGCCGAGGGACCGGAGGGGGAGGGGGCGGCGCCTAGGCTGGAGGGGTGCGCACGTGCGAGGTCCGCGTCCATCCGAGCGAGGATCGCCTGCCGCGCGAGCAGCAGCTCGCGTGGGCGATCGCGTCCGTCGCCGCCGACCCCGTCCCGGTGACGGACGAGGTCGCGCAGATGGTCGTCAATCGCGTGATCGACAACGCCGCCGTCGCGGTCGCCTCGCTCGCGCGGCCGCCCGTGACGGCCGCGCGCGACCAGGCGCTCGCGCACCCCCATGCGCCCGGGTCGACTGTGTTCGGCGTCGAGGGGCGGTACTCGCCCGAGTGGGCCGCGTGGGCGAACGGGGTCGCCGTGCGCGAGCTCGACTTCCACGACACGTTCCTCGCGGCCGAGTACTCCCACCCGGGCGACAACATCCCGCCCGTCGTCGCCGTCGCGCAGCACGCCGGCCGCACGGGCGCGGACCTCGTGCGCGGCATCGCGACGGGCTACGAGATCCAGATCGACCTCGCGCGCGCGATCAGCCTGCACGCGCACCGCATCGACCACGTCGCCCACCTCGGGCCGAGCGCCGCGGCGGGCATCGGCACGCTCCTCGGCCTGCCCGTCGAGACGATCTTCCAGGCGATCGGGCAGGCCCTGCACACGACGACGGCGACGCGCCAGTCCCGCA
>JAATFA010000062.1 GCA_015655445.1 Actinomycetales bacterium
CCTGCTGGTCGAGTCCCTTCAGGTCATCGCCGATCACGCGCGACGCCGTCGCCACGATGGTCTGATCCAGTCCCGACAGCAGCATCGCCAGCAGCAGGCCGGAAAGGACCACCAGCACTTGCCGATGTCCCAGCTCGTTCGAGGGCGCCGTCACCCCGGATGCGCTCACGAGACCCTCCTTAACGATCGTTCAGTAGAAGTCGACCATAGCACTGCCCGAACGTTCGTCAAGCGATACGATGGACCGGTGGCCGAGACGGAGGACGAACGGCGCCGTGGAGCAGAGACCCGCGAGGCGATCCGTCGAATCGCGCTCAAGCTGTTCACCGAGCGCGGCTTCGAAGGCACGTCGATTAAGGACATCGCCGACGCGCTCGGCACGACCAAGTCCGCGCTCTACTACCACTTCCCCAGCAAGGACGCGATAGTCGCGAGCCTCGTCGAGGATCGCCAGGCAGAGCTGGACGACCTCCTCGAATGGGTGAAGCGGCAGGAGCGCGGTCCCGATCTCCTTCGTCGAGCGGCGTTTCGCTGGCTCGACACGGTCACGGAGGAGCGGATCGACGGCATGCGGTTCGCGATGGCGAATCGTCCCGCCATGAAGCGGCTCGGCGGTGCCGGAGACGGCTTCCGCAGCGGCATCGACGCGGTGATCGACGTCATCCTCGAGCCTGGTGCCCCGCTCGAGGTCCGGCTTCACGCACGGCTCGTGTTCGAGATGCTCCCAGCGGTGCTCTCGGCCGCCCGTGACAGCAGCGCGACCACGCAGCAGGTGATCGCCGTCGCACGTGACGCCGTCCGCACCCTGGTGGCGTAGCGCGCGGCACGAGCTGTCACTCGCGTTCGTTGGGGCAGACTTGGGACGTGACGCTCGACGATGAACTGGACCGGATCTTCGCCGCGAGAGACCGTGACGACATGCAGCCCACGATCGAAGCGCTGCTGCCGATCCACGCCGCGCACCCGGATGACCCGCGGGTCTTGTACGAGCTCGGGGGCGCGTATGACACCGCCGGCGACGAGCAGACGGCGCGCGGATACTACGAGCGCGCGCTATGCGCGGGCCTGTCGGGGGATCTGCTGCGCCGCTGCTATCTGCAGTACGGTTCGACGCTGCAGAACGTCGGCGACTGCGCGCGTTCGGTGGACGTGTTCGCCCGGGCTCGAGGTGATTTTCCGGACTCCCCGTCGCTCGCCGTGTTCGAGGCGATCACGCTCCACGCGGCCGGACATTCCGAGAAGGCGATCGCGTCGTTGTTGGAGATCGTGGCCGATGGGCTTACCTCGCCGGACCTAGAGCGGTACAAGCCCGCCATCCGCGCCAACGCGCGGCACATCCGCTCCCTCGCAGCGGGTGACGGGGCGACGGGTCGTCGGGGGACGGGCGACTGAGCGTCACGGCCACGCTCGCCCGCCTGGGCTACAGCACGCGAGACGCTCAGGGCGGAACGCGGATGGCCGTGGTGCCCGATGCCAGGCGGTTCGCAAGGTTCTCGAGCGGGCTGGTCTCGTGCGGCCGCTCGGCGACGTCGGGGACGATCTCGCCTACGCTCGGACCGTGGGCGTGACGGAGACGCGTGCCGTGACCGCGGAGAACTGGGGCGACTTCGTCGCCCTGTTCACGGCGCGCGGCGGACCGCACTACTGCTTATGCACGTCGTACCGGATCTCGGGCGACGCCCACCTCTCGAGCGAGGAGCGGCGCAGCGCGATGCAGGGTCTCGTGGAGGCCGGCACGCCCGTCGGGGTCCTCGCCTACGATGGCGCGGAGTCGGTCGGCTGGTGCTCGATCGCGCCGCGCGAGGACTACGCGAGGCTCGCGCGCTCCCGCTCGATGCCGCGCGTCACGCCGCCGGACACGTCGACCTGGACGGTGCTGTGCTTCTTCGTTCCGCGCGCGCACCGGGGAGAGGGCATCCCGCACGCCCTGCTCGAGGGTGCGGTCGCCTACGCGGCCGAGCACGGCGCGCACATCGTGGAGGGATACCCGTTCGACACGGCGGGGATCTCCGCGACCCACCGCGGCCACTCCTCGGTCTTCGCGGCTGCGGGCTTCGCGCAGGAGGGTCGCCGTTGGGCGCTCACGCTCCCGGCGGCCGGCGTCAGCTCGACGTGAGCGCCGCGAGCCGATCGAGGAACGCCGCTTGCGCGGCGACGATGCGGGGGCGCGCCTCCGGCACGGAGAGCCACGCGACGCGGTCCACCTCCGGGAACTCGACCATGCGGCCGGACCCGCGCGGCAGCTCAAGGGTGAACGTGCCGGGGACGACGGCCCCGGGGTCGAGGTCCGCCTCGAGCGCCCACGCGCGCACGGCCTTCCCGCTCGCCTGACGCACCTCGCCGAGGTCGACGAGGCGGCCGGCGGGCACGGGCAGGCCGAGCTCCTCGGTGAACTCGCGGCGTGCAGCGGCGAGGTCGTCCTCGCCGTCGAGCGGCTCGCCCTTCGGGATCGACCACGCGCGCTCGTCCTTGCCGCGCCAGAACGGGCCGCCCATGTGCGCGAGGAGCACGACGGGCCCCTCCGGGCCGTCATGGTGGAGGAGCAGCCCCGCGCTTCGGCTGCCTGCGCGCGCCATCGTCGTCACCGCCCCCTCGTCGGCGTGTCCGTCGTCGCCGCATGCCCGGTCGTCGCACGGTGTTGCCACCGGCTCGGCGGCTCGGCGGTTCAGCGGCTCGGCGGTTCAGCGAATCAGCGGTCGGAGTCGTCCTCGGTCGAGCCGCTGATGCGCTGGCGCACCGCGCTCGCGGCGACGGGAGCGGGAGCCTCGAACGGGGAGGGCGCCGTCATGGTCGTCGTCGCGGCGTGCTCGCGTTCGGCTCGCTGGGCGTCGTCGCCCGCCCGCGCGGCGTCGTCCGCGTGCGGGGGCGCCGCGGCCGGGGACGAGGAGGACGACGGGGAGGGGGAAGTCGTGGAGGGTGACGGCGCGGAGGACCCGGAGGGCGACGGGGTGGAGGAGGCGGGCGGCGCCATGGCGACCGTTGCCGTCGAGACGCTCGCGGGCGCAGCAGCGCGGCTCGCGGGCTGCGCGTCCGCGGCATGGGCGGTCGCCCACTCGCGCTGCTGGGCGACGAGCGGGTCCCCGACCTCGGGCTGGTCGTAGCGCCAGCGCTCGAGGTCCATCCGGAACAGCTTCTTGGCGCGGCCCGGCCGGTGCTGCCACTCGATGAGACGGTCGCGGAACTCCTCGAGCGTCTGGTCGGCCTGGAAGGAGAAGCTCGCGGAGTTCCTCTTCATCTCCGCGAGCTGGTGCGCGGCCCAGTCCGCGGCGAGCGAGGACCCCGAGACGGGGAGCAAGCGCACCTTGACCTCCGCCTCGCTCGCGAGATTCTCGTAGTGATCCTTCTCGGGCGCGCTCAGGCTGCTCCAGACCGCTGCCTTGCGCCCCGCACCGATGAGGGTCGCGACCGCGGACGCCTTGTGCTCGCGATCGTGCTGCTCGATCGTGCGTCGAGCCGAGCCGCGACCGATCGCAGCGGCGACGACGCCGGCCACGACGATGGCGACGAAGGGCACGATCGCGGTCGAGATGACACGCCATCCCGTGTCTGAGGTGACCCAGCTCACGAAGTCGTTCCACCACTGCATGCGGGTACGGTACCCCGTCGACGGCGGTATTCCGGGGAGGGCACGCACCGTGCCGCATATTGCCCTTCCCGCGGCGTCACCCGGAGCATCAGCCGAAGCGCAAGCAGTCGAAGGCGTCGTCGAAGCGCCAGAACTCCCCCACGGGGCTGAAGCGCCGCTGTGTAGGCAGGAAGCGCTTGGCGCGGAATCGGTCGCCGGCGGGCGTGGAGTCCTTCTCCACATAGCCCGCGACGCTCCCGTCGCCGCGCACGACGCGCCAGAGGGAGTCGTGGAGCTGCACGGCGCTCGGGCTGCGTCGCGTCGCGCTCGCGCCGCCGGAAGGGAAGTCGAGCACTGTCATCGTCGGTCCTCCTGTCGTCTCTCCGCGATGTCGCTCGCGGACCGTCCGCGCGGATCGCGCCGGCCCGCGTACCGCCTCGGAGCCCACGGTAGGCAGGACCACCGACATTCCGCCGTCGGCGGCTAGGACGGGAGCTCGTCGGGAGACGGATCCCGCGTCAGGCGACCGTGCCCGTGCCCGAGACCGCGTACGGCTCGATCGCGGCGAGCACGTCGTCGGTGAGCGCGGGACCGCGCACGGCGGCGAGGCTGTCCTCGAGCTGGGCGACACTGCTCGCGCCGATGAGCGCGCTCGTGACCTGCGGCTGGCGCAGCACCCACTGCAGGGCGAGCTGGGCGAGGCTCTGCCCGCGTCCGCTTGCGATGTCGTTGAGCGCTCGTGCACGGGAGAGGTACTCGTCGTCGATGTTGCGCTCGCTGATCCAGCGTCCCTCGGCCGCGCGGGACCCCTCCGGGATGCCGCCGAGGTAGCGGTCGGTGAGCAGCCCCTGCGCGAGCGGCGAGAACACGATGCAGCCGGCGCCGACCTCCTCGAGCACCGGGAAGAGGCCGTCCTCGATGTGCCGGTCGAACATGCTGTACCGGGGCTGGTGGATGGTGAGCGGCACCTTGTGCTCGGCGAGGGCGGCGGCCGCGGCGCGCGTCTGCTCCGGGTCGTAGTTCGAGATGCCGGCGTAGAGCGCCTTGCCCTGGTGCACCGCCGTCGCGAGCGCGCCCATCGTCTCCTCGATCGGGGTGTCGGGGTCGGGACGGTGCGAGTAGAAGATGTCCACGTAGTCGAGGCCCATGCGCGCGAGCGAGGCGTCGAGCGAGGAGAGCAGGTACTTGCGCGAGCCCCATTCGCCGTAGGGGCCGGGGTGCATGTAGTAGCCTGCCTTCGTCGAGATGACGAGCTCGTCGCGGTAGGGACGGAGGTCCGCGGCGAAGACGCGCCCGAAGTTGCTCTCGGCGGCGCCCGCGGGCGGGCCGTAGTTGTTGGCGAGGTCGAAGTGGGTCACGCCGAGGTCGAAGGCACGGCGCAGGATCGCGCGCTGCGTCTCGAGCGGACGGTCGCCGCCGAAGTTGTTCCACAGGCCGAGCGAGATCGGGGGGAGGAGGAGGCCGCTGCGGCCGACCCGCGCGTACTCGGTGGACTCGTAGCGATCGGGTGCGGCATCGTAGGGCATGAGCCCCAGCCTATGCCCGGGTCGATTCGCCTCGGGGGCCCGGACCGGCATGGGGAACAGCCGGCGGACCGCCGCTGTTGACCTCGATGCACGGCCGGAGGATGGTCCTTCCAGCCGGGCGGAAAGTAGGGTTCGACCATGAAGACGTTCGTTCTCGCCGGAGGCTGCTTCTGGTGCCTCGACGCCGTCTACCGCACGCTCAAGGGCGTGCAGGACGTCGTCTCCGGGTACACGGGCGGCACCGTCCCGAACCCGAGCTACGAGCTCGTGTGCACGGGCGCCACGGGACACGCGGAGGCCGTGCAGGTGACCTTCGATCCCGAGACGATCCCGGAGGACATCATCCTCGACGTGTTCTTCACGCTGCACGACCCGCGGCAGCTCAATCGCCAGGGGAACGACATCGGCACGCAGTATCGCTCGGCGATGTTCTATGCCGACGAGGAGCAGAAGGCCCTCTTCGAGGCGGCGCGGGATCGTGCGTCCGAGATCTGGGGCGGCGGCGTCGTCACGCAGATCGAGCCGCTGGGCGAGTTCTACCGCGCGGAGGAGTACCACCAGGACTTCTTCGCGAAGAACCCCGGCCAGGGCTATTGCCTCGCGGTCGCGCTGCCGAAGGTGAACAAGGTGCGCAAGTCGTACGCGCCGTACGTGCTCGCGTCGTGACAACGGGCGGGAGCGCGGGGTCGCTCGTCGGGTGAGCGTGCGGTCGGGTGGGCGCGCGGTCGGGCGAGTGCCCGGCCGGTGAGCATCCTTGCAAGTGCCTGCAAAGGCGCCCGGGCGGCCGCGGAAGCCGTTACCGTGTCCGCGTCGACACGTCGGAAGGAGCTCGAGGATGAGTGACGGGACGATGACGAAGGGGACGTGGGTCGCCTTCGGGCCGGCCGGAGCGGTCGGATCGGTGCATCGCACCGCGACCGGATACGAGGTCCGGATGATCGGGGAGGACCGCGCACGCGGCGTGTACCCCACGCTCGACGTGGCGAAGAGCGCGCTGCGCGCGGCCCTGCCGCCGGGCTCGGACTGGCCGGAGTTCCGCGAGCACTGACGCTCTGACGTCTCCTCCCCATTCCCCTGCGGCGCCGTCGTCGTCCCCAAGCCGGGCGCGACGGCGCCGTCGCGTGCGCGGGCGGCGAAGACTGGCGGCACCGGATCCCGCCGCGGACGTTCCCGGCACGAGTGCCACGGCGGGATCCGGGCCGATCCCGAAGGAGCACGTCATGTCCGACCGCATCATCGTCCAGGGTCTCGTCGCGACCGTCCCGCGTCACCTCGTCACGAGCGAGAACCTCCCCATCACGAGCTTCCGGCTCGCCTCCACCCAGCGGCGTCTCGACCGGGCGACGGGCACGTGGCGGGACGGCGACACGAACTGGTTCACGGTCACGGGCTTCCGCCAGCTCGCCCTCAACGCCTCGCTCTCGCTCAAGAAGGGCGATCGCGTGCTCGTCGTGGGCCGGCTCAAGGTGCGCGCCTGGGAGCGGGATGGCCGCAGCGGCACGACCGTCGAGATCGAGGCCGATGCCATGGGCCCCGACCTCACGTGGGGCACGGCGACCTACGCGCGCACGATCGCGGGTGCGGGTGCGGGTGCGGGAGGCGCAGCCGTCGAGAGCGCGGCCGACGGGGATCCGGCGAGCGGGGACACCGCGAGCGGGGACGCGCCGGGATGGCTCGCGGTCGCTCCGCCGAGCACGTGGCTCGAGCCTGCTGACGGCGCCGAGACGCCCTTCTGATGCGGGCGTGCTCAGGGGATGTCCCCACGGGCCCCGCTATGATCCCGCGGGGGAGCGCGGCGCAACGGGGTCGGCACCACGGCACGGGGAGGACACCGGATGCGAGGAATGCGGACGCGAGCGGTGAGCGCCGCCTGCATCACGGCGGCGGCCATCCTCGGGCTCGCCGCGTGCACCCCGCAGACGCCCGCACCGAAGCCGACGCTCACGCACGACGGGTCCTCGGCGCCGACCTCGGGACCGGCGCCCACACCCACCCTGTCGCCCCAGGGAACCGCGGAGGAGAACCTCGCCTACTTCGACTACGTCAACGAGCGGCTCATCGCGCAGAACCCCAGCCCGAACGGCCGGGCCTTCATCGACAACCTCGTCGCGGCGGGCTTCGACAAGTCGGCGATGGAGGTCACGCCGGATACCACGGCCGTGAACCTGCAGGCCGCGAACATCGTCTTCTCCGTGCGCATGGGCGACGGCTGCCTCATCGGGCAGGACGGCGACACGGGCTACCAGAGCACGGTCATGCCCGTTCTCGCGACCGGCAAGTGCCTCGTCGGCAAGACGCGCCCGATCGACTGGTAGCAGCGCCTCGCGTCGGGAGGCAGGGGTGCCAGCTCGGGCGGTGTGCGGCATCGACGGTAGGGCGGTCTGCGGCACTGGTCGGGGCGCCCCTCGCGGCTCGGGCCGTGCCCGGGAAGCGCTCCGTAGACTGGATCCATGGCCGAATACATTTACTCGATGGTGCGCGCCCGCAAGACCGTCGGCGACAAGGTGATCCTCGACGACGTCACCATGGCGTTCCTGCCCGGCGCTAAGATCGGAATGGTCGGCCCCAACGGCGCGGGCAAGTCGACGATCCTCAAGATCATGGCGGGCCTCGACCAGCCGAGCAACGGCGAGGCCAAGCTCACGCCCGGCTACTCGGTCGGGATCCTCATGCAGGAGCCGGAGCTCGACGAGTCGAAGACCGTGCTCGAGAACGTGCAACAGGGCGTCGGCGAGATCAAGGCGAAGATCGACCGTTTCAACGAGATCTCGGCGGCGATGGCCGACCCCGACGCGGACTTCGACACGCTTCTCGCCGAGATGGGGACCCTGCAGGAGCAGATCGACGCCGCCGACGCGTGGGACCTCGACTCGCAGCTCGAGCAGGCGATGGACGCGCTGCGTACCCCGCCGGGCGATTACCCGGTCCACAGCCTCTCCGGTGGTGAGAAGCGCCGTGTCGCGCTTACCAAACTCCTGCTGCAGAAACCCGATCTGCTGCTGCTCGGCGA
>JAATFA010000106.1 GCA_015655445.1 Actinomycetales bacterium
GCGAGCACCGCGAGCGCGGCCGTGAACCCTGCGGTGCCGATCGCCGCGGCGCGCCGGGCGTCGATGCCCTCGGGCAGGCGCGTGAGCCATCCCGCCTCGACGTGGGCGCGCTCCGCGTAGCCGCCGTGATGTGTCTCGCCGATGCCCCATCCGTTGACGAGCACGGCGTCGCCGGGCGCGAAACGCGCGTCGTCGGAGGCGGCGACCGTGCCGACGAGGTCGATGCCGGGGATGAGCGGGTCGATGCGCACGACGCCGCGATCGCCGCGCAGGGCGAGGCCGTCCTTGTAGTTCACCGACGAGTACTGGATGTCGACGGCGACGTCCCCCTCGCCGAGCTCCGCCTCCGGGACGTCGACGAGGTGTGCTCCGGACTCCCGGCGGACGAGCCATGCGCGCATGCCCTCAGGCTATGCCCCTTGTCCGTGCGCCGCCGCCGAGCGCCTCGCGCCCTTCCCCCTCCCCTTCTCTCGCATTTGTGACACGCGCGCGGAGAGTCCCGCCGCGCGTGTCACAAATGACGCTCCGGGGGTGGGGCGACGGCGGGGTGGGGCGACGGCTCAGCCGAAGAGGATGCGCGCCTCCTCGTAGCGCGCCGGCGGCACGGTCTTGAGCGAGCCGAGCGCCGCCTCGAAGGGCACGTGCACGATGTCGGTGCCGCGCAGCGCGACCATGCGGCCCCAATGGTGGTCGCGCACGGAGTTGAGCGCCGCCATCCCCAGGCGCGTCGCGAGCACGCGATCGTAGGCGGTCGGCGTGCCGCCGCGCTGGATGTGCCCGAGCGTCGTCGCGCGCGTCTCGATCCCCGTGCGCTCCTCGATGAGGGGGGCGAGGACCTCCCCGATGCCGCCGAGGCGCGGACGGCCGAACGCGTCGAGACCGCGCTCGGAGTGCGCGTCGTCCATGCTGTCGAGCGCGAACCCCTCCGCGACGGCGACGAGCGGCGCGCGTCCGCGCGCGTGCGCCGAGGTGACCCACGCGCAGATCTGCTCGATCGACGTCCGCACCTCCGGGATGAGGATGCAGTGCGCGCCCGCTGCCATCCCCGAGTGCAGTGCGATCCATCCGACGTGGCGGCCCATGACCTCCGCGACCATGCAGCGTCCGTGGGAGTCGCCGGTCGTGCGCAGGCGGTCCATCGCGTCGGTCGCGATCTGCACGGCGGTGTCGAAGCCGAACGTGTAGTCCGTGGCGTCGAGGTCGTTGTCGATCGTCTTGGGCACGCCGACGATGCGGACGCCGGCGTCCGTGAGTCGCTTCGCCGCCGCGAGCGTGCCCTCGCCGCCGATCGCGATGAGCGCGTCGACGCCGTTGCGCTCGAGCACCTCGCGCACGCGCTCGACGCCGCCGTGCTCGAAAGGATTGGTGCGGCTCGTGCCGAGGATCGTGCCGCCCTGCTTGCTGATGCCCATGATCTGCTGGCGTGTGAGCGGGATCGTCGTGTCCTCGACGAGACCCTTCCAGCCGTGCAGGAAGCCGACGAACTCCTCGCCGTGCACCTGGATGCCCGTGTGCACGATGCCGCGGATGACCGCGTTGAGCCCGGGCGCGTCGCCGCCGGAGGTCAGGATCCCGATCTTCATGCCACTATCTTCGCGGGTCGGGCCGCGCGCCGCTCCACTCCGCCCGCCGGGGTGGGTGTGCCGAAAACGAAGGAGGATGCCGCGGCAGGGCCGCCGAACGGGCTTTCGCGGCCCCGTGCACCGGCATCCTCCTTCGTTTTCGGTGTGGGAAGCGGGGAGGGGGTCAGGGGGCGTAGGGGAAGATGCGGTGGGGGTCGTAGGCGCGGCGGACCTCCGCGAGCCGGGCGAACACCGCGGACGGCCACGCGCGGCGGAACTCCTCCGCCGTCGGCCTGCCGGCGAAGTTGATCGTCGTCTCGCTCGAGATCCACGGCTCGAGGTCGGCGAGGAGCGCGTCCGCGGCGGCAGGCTCCGCGGTCGCGAACAGCGCGGGATCGGGCACGCCGATGATCGAGAGCGCGAACCCCGCCTCGCGTCCGCCCACAGCCGAGCCCTCGGGCACGTCGCGATGTGTCGCGCCGCCGAGGTGGCGGACCTCGACGGAGACGAACGGCGCGTCCGTGCCCGCCCCCACGTGGTCGAGCAGCACCGTGATCGCGTCCTGGTCGATCGTGGAGAGCAGCAGCCCGCGACTCCACACGGGGACGGGATCGCGCGGGTCGCCGTGGATCGCGCCGACGCGCGTGAGGGGCAGCTCGCCGAGGGCGTCGACGAGCACGGGCGCCGCCGACCGGAGCGGCTCGGCGAACCGTCGGCCCTCCGCGGGAGGGCCCGGATACGCGAAGCGCAGCGAGAGCACGCGCCGGCCGCGCAGCGGCTCCGGGACCGCGGGCAGGTCGGGAAGGCGCAGCACGGCGACGCTCGTCGTGACGGCACCGGGCGCCTCCGCCGTCCACTCCGCCCATGCGCGCGCCGCCGCCTCGATGTCGTCCTCCGCGAACAGGAGGGAGCCGGCGTAGAGCGTCGGGAGCTCCGCGAGCCGGATGCGCATGCCCGTGACGATCCCGAGCCCGCCCTTGCCGCCGCGCAGCGCCCAGAACAGGTCGGGACGGCGCGATACGTCGACCTCGACGAGCTCGCACTCCCCCGAGACGACGTCGATCGACTCGATCCAGTCCGAGCCGAAGCCGTGGCTGCGCGCGAGCGGGCCGAGACCGCCGCCGAGGAGGTAGCCGACGACGCCGACGTCCACCGAGGCGCCCGCGACGGGGGCGAGGCCGTGATCGGCTGCCGCGTTCACGACGGCCTCCCACCGCGTGCCCGCCTCGACCGTCGCCGTGCGTGCGACCGGGTCGATCGCGACGCCCCGCATGCGCCCCGTCGAGATGAGCAGGCCGGAGGTGACGGCCGCGTGCGCCCCGTGCCCCGTCGCCTGCACCTCCACGACGTGGCCGTGCTCGCGGGCGAAGCGCACGGCCTCGAGCACGTCCGCGGGGGAGGTCGCGCCGACGACGATGTCGGGGGTGTGCGTCACGGCCGTGTTGAAGCCGGAGAGCTCTTCCGCGTACCCCGGGTCGGCGGGGGTCAGCACGGGGCCGGAGACGCGATCGGCGAGGGCGGTCGACATGGCCAGATGCTACCGGGCGGTGGTGACGCGCGAGAGAACGGATGTCGACGCGACGGCGAACGGGACGCGCGTCGCGCGCGAGGAGGGCGGTCAGCGTGCGGGGGACGGCTGCGCCGCGGTGTCGGCCGCGAGCCCAACGGTGTCGGCCGCGAGCGCCGCGTCCGTGCCGGCCGCGAGCGCCGTCGTGAGCGCGTCGCACGCCTCGCCGCGCTCGCCGTCGGCCCCCGCGTCCTCCCCCGGGCACGCGGGCGGGTGGACGGCGTCGAGCACGCGCTCGGAGATCGAGCGCACGGTCTCGAGCTCGGAGTCGGAGAGCACGTCGAAGAAGTACCGCCGCACGGCCTCCGCGTGGATGCGCATCGACGCGAGGACGGCGCGGCGACCCTCGTCGGTGATGCCGATCCAGGTGCCGCGGCCGTCGCTGTCGCACTCGCGGCGTGCCACGAGGCCGCGCGCGACCATGCGCGTGACCTGGTGGGAGAGTCGGCTCTTCTCCCAGCCGAGCAGCTCGCTCAGCTCGCCCGCACGGCGCTCGCGGCCGCCCGCGTCGAGCAGGGTGAGCAGCACGTCGTAGTCGGCGCCGCTGATGCCGGAGGCCTGCTGGAGCTCCTTCTCGAGCGCGCGCTCGAGCTGCCGCCGCATGAAGGCGAAGCGTCGCCAGGCGTCCCACTCCGTGGGGGTGACCTCGGCGTCGTGTCGCATCCGCACATACTACCTCCAAGTTGACACGTCAACAACAGCGCGTTAGGGTGACGTGTCAACAAGTCTTGGTGCTCGGAAAGGACATCATGCTCAAGATCGGCATCATCATCGGAAGCACGCGGCCCGGTCGCGTGGGTGCGGACGTCGCACGCTGGGTCGCGGAGCACGCGACCGCGCGCGGCGACGCCGAGTACGAGGTCGTGGACCTGCTCGACTACGAGCTCCCGCACCTCGACGAGGCGGTCCCGCCGTCCCTCCAGCAGTATGCGAACGAGCACACCAAGCGCTGGGCCGCGAAGGTCGACGAGTTCGACGGATACATCTTCGTGACGCCCGAGTACAACCACTCGACGAGCGGGGCGCTCAAGAACGCGATCGACTACGTCTATCGCGAGTGGAACAACAAGGCGGCCGGGATCGTCAGCTACGGGTCCGCGGGTGGCGCGCGTGCCGCCGAGCACTTGCGCCTCATCCTCGGCGAGCTCCAGGTGGCCGACGTGCGGCAGCAGGTGACGTTCTCTCTCCTGACCGACTTCGAGAACTACCGCGTGTTCGCTCCCGCCGACTACCACGAGCAGAACCTCTCGGTGCTGCTCGACCAGCTGCTCGCGTGGTCGGGCGCCCTCAAGAGCGTGCGCGAGGGGGCGACGGTCGCGGCCTGAGCCGCACGGCACGGGCGCCGATCCGCTCGCGCACGAGGGGCACGGTCCATCGGGGACCGTGCCCCTCGTGCGTCCACGCCCCCGCCGAGGCGCGAGGCGCCGCCGCGCCCCTCGGCGGGAGTCCCCGCCTGGGGGCCCAGCCGCTCGCGGGTGCCCGGCGTCCCGCCCGTCCGCCGCACGCGCATTCCGCGACGAATGATCGACAGACGGCCACGCTTCTGGGAAGCCCCGAGGTCCGCCGATTACGCTCGAGGCATGGCCTCGTTCCTGCCGCAGAACCTCGACGGGCTCGCGGACGAGGCGGTCGCGACCGTGCGCCGGTGGCTCGCGGAGAGCGAGCAGGTCGAGCCCGATCCCGGCGCCGCGCGTCTCTCCGAGCTCCTGCGCGACCCGCGCGGGCCGGAGTTCGCCCTGCGCTTCGTCGACGGCGTCGTGC
Organism: Actinomycetales bacterium; assembly: GCA_015655445.1. Lineage (GTDB taxonomy): Bacteria > Actinomycetota > Actinomycetes > Actinomycetales > Microbacteriaceae > Diaminobutyricimonas. The sequence goes on from JAATFA010000106.1 coordinate 4,891, forward strand.
GGCCCGAGGACCGCCGCGTCGCCGCGCGCGCCCTCGAGCGGCTGAGCCTCGAGCTTCCGGACTTCCTGCCGCCGCACCTGCGCGCGGCCCTGCTCGCAGGGGGCGGCTTCGCGCGCCTCGCGCCGTGGCCGATCATCCCCGCCGCGCGGCGCACGCTGCGCCGCATGGTCGACCACCTCGTGCTCGACGCGACCCCCGACCACATCGGGCCTGCGCTCGAGCGGCTCGGCACCCCCGGCACGCGGCTCACCGTGAACCTGCTGGGCGAGACCGTGCTCGGCGAGCACGAGGCGACGCGCCGGCTCGAGAGCGTGCTCGCGCTCCTGCGGCGGCGCGATGTCGGACACGTGTCGGTCAAGGTGTCCGCGATCGCGAGCCAGCTCTCGCTGTGGGGCTTCGAGGAGACCGTCGCGCGCGTCGTCGACCGCCTCCTACCCCTCTACGAGTACGCCTCGACGTCGCCGTATCCGAAGCTCATCACCCTCGACATGGAGGAATACCACGACCTCGACCTGACGGTCGAGGCCTTCATGCGGCTGCTCTCGCTGCCGCAGCTCGACCGTCTCGAGGCGGGCATAGCGCTTCAGGCCTACCTGCCCGACTCCGTCGCCGCGCTCGACCGGCTCACCGAGTGGGCGCGGGCGCGCCGGGAGGGAGGCGGCGCGGGCATCAAGGTGCGCATCGTCAAGGGCGCGAACCTCCCGATGGAGCGCGTCGACGCGTCGCTGCACGGCTGGACGCTCGCCCCCTACGGGAGCAAGGTGGAGACGGACGCCAACTACAAGCGCCTCGTCGCGCGCGCCCTCACACCCGAGCGGGCCGAGGCCGTGCGCATCGGGGTCGCCGGCCACAACCTCTTCGACCTCGCCTTCGCCTGGCTGCTCGCTCGCGAGCGCGGCCTCGCCGACCGCCTCGAGGTGGAGATGCTGCTCGGCATGGCTCCCGGTCACGCGGATGCCGTGCGGCGCGACGCGGGGGGCCTGCTGCTCTACACGCCCCTCGTGCATCCGGAGGACTTCGACTCGGCGGTCGGCTACCTCGTGCGCCGGCTCGACGAGAACGCGAGCGAGGAGAACTTCCTCTCCGCGGCCTTCCACCTCGATGACGCGCAGCTCTTCGCGCGCGAGGAGGGCAGGTTCCGCGCCTCGATCGCCGCGCTCGACGACTCGGTGCCCGCGCCACGCCGCACGCAGGACCGCGGCGCCGGACAGCTGCCCCGCACGCCGCGCCCGTTCGCCAACGCGCAGGACACGGATCCGTCCCTCGCGGGCAACCGCGAGTGGGCCGCGCGCGTGCTCGCCCGCAGCGTCACCTCGACGCTCGGCGCCGACACGCTCGCGGCCGCGCGCGTCGAGGACGCCGCCGCGCTCGACGCGCTCCTCGCGGCGGCCGCGCGGGCGGGCGAGGCGTGGGGCGCACGCGCCGCCGCCGAGCGCGCCGAGCTGCTCGACGCCGCGGGCGAGGTGCTCGAGGCGTTCCGCGGGCGGCTCATCGAGGTCATGGCGAGCGAGACGGGCAAGACGATCGGCGAGGGCGACCCGGAGGTGAGCGAGGCGGTCGACTTCGCTCACTACTACGCCGAGCTCGCGCGCGAGATCGAGACGGTCGACCATGCGCGGCTCGTGCCCGCGCGCCTCACGCTCGCCGCCCCGCCGTGGAACTTCCCCGTATCGATCCCCGCGGGCTCCGTTCTCGGCCCCCTCGCCGCGGGCTCCGCCGTCGTGCTCAAGCCCGCGCCGCAAGCGCGGTGGTGCTCGGCCGTGCTCGCGGAGGCGCTGTGGGAGGCGGGCATCCCGCGCGAGGTCCTCGTGCTCGTCGACGTCGACGAGGACGCCCTCGGCCGGCACCTCGTGACGCACCCGGCAATCGAGCGCGTCGTGCTCACGGGCTCGTACGAGACCGCGGCGCTCTTCCGCTCGTGGCGACCCGAGCTCGCGCTGCAGGCGGAGACGAGCGGCAAGAACGCGATCGTCGTCACGCCGAGCGCCGACTACGACCTCGCGGTCGCCGACCTCGTGCAGAGCGCGTTCGGTCACGCGGGGCAGAAGTGCTCCGCCGCCTCGCTCGCGATCCTCGTCGGCTCGGCCGCCTCGAGCGAGCGGCTCCGGCGGCAGCTCGTCGACGCGGTGCGGTCCATGCGCGTCGGCTACCCCGCCGACCCCTCGACGCGCATGGGGCCGCTCATCGAGCCTGCCGAGGGCAGGGTGCTGCGAGCGCTCACGGAGCTCGGGCACGGCGAGGAGTGGCTCGTGCAGCCGCGCCGGCTCGACGACTCCGGGCGCCTGTGGTCGCCGGGCGTGCGCACGGGCGTGCGGGCGGGCAGCGAGTTCCACCTCACGGAGTGCTTCGCGCCCGTGCTCGGACTCATGGAGGCCGCGAGCCTCGACGAGGCGATCGCGCTGCAGAACGCCGTGCCGTTCGGGCTCACGGCCGGCCTGCACTCCCTCGACGTCGACGAGATCGCCCGGTGGACGGACGCCGTCGAGGCGGGGAACCTCTACGTCAACCGCGGCATCACGGGCGCGGTCGTGCGCCGACAGCCGTTCGGCGGGTGGAAGCGGTCGCGCGTCGGAACGGGCGCGAAGGCGGGCGGCCCCAACTACGTGGCGGGCTTCGGCACGTGGGAGCCGGAGTGGCCCGAGCCGCGGTCGAGCCTCACGCTCACGGGCGTGAGCGATCGTGTGCGCGCCGTCATCGAGGCAGCTCAGCCCGGCATGGGCTTCGAGGAGTTCGACCGCGTCCGCACCGCAGCGCGCAGCGACGAGCAGGCCTGGACGACGTTCTTCGCGCCGAGCGACGCGACGGGCCTCCCGGTCGAGCGCAACGTGCTGCGGTACCGTCCGACGGCCGTGCTCGTGCGCCTGTGCGAGGGCGCCCCCCTCGGCGACCTCGTGCGTGCGATCGTCGCGGCGACGCGCACGCGCTCGCCGCTGTGGGTCAGCTCGGCGCTGCCGCTGCCGGCACGTCTCCTCGCGCTCCTCGACGAGGAGCCCGCGCCCGTGCGCGTGGTCGAGGTGCACGTCGAGCCGGACGCCGCCTTCCTCGAGCGCGTCGCCTCCGGGGCGCCGGTCGACCGCATCCGCCTCATCGGCGGCGACCCGCTCGCGCTCGCTCACGCGCTGCACGGGTCGCCGGACGTCGCGGTGCACGCGGGACCCGTGACGGGGGCGGGCCGCGTCGAGCTGCTCGCGTACGTGCTCGAGCAGGCCGTGTCGATCACGGCCCACCGTTTCGGCCAGCCCGTGCGCGAGCTGCTCGAGCTGCCGCTGTGACGTCCGGCCGCCTCAGCGCGCCGCCGCGGGCGCCCCGCCCGATGCGGCGCGAGCGGGCGGCGAGGAGGGCGCCGGGCGTCCGGGCAGAGCGAGGGAGATGACGGCGCCGAGGGCGGTGAAGCCGATCGCCCACCAGAAGGACTCGTGGAACGCTCCCGCGAGCGCGGGGGCGGTCGCCGTGGCCGACGCCGTGCCCGCGAGGATGACCGCGAGCACGGCCGTGCCGAACGACCCGCCCACCTGCTGCGCGATGCGCGTGATGATGCTCGCGTCGGGCACCTCCTGCGGCGCGAGGCCGCGGAAGCCGAGGGCCATGAGCGGCACCGTGACGGTGCCGAGGCCGAGGCCGCGCACGAAGAGCGCCGCCATGAGCACCCACTCGTCCGTGCGCGCGTCGGCGAGGGCGAACGGCACGGTTCCCGCGAGCACGATGAGGAAGCCGACGACGGCGAGCCAGCGCGCTCCCATCGAGTCGGAGAGCCGGCCGGAGACCGAGCGGGAGGCGAGCGTGCCGAGGCCCTGCGGGATGAGCAGCAGTCCCGCCTCGAGCGCGGTCGTGCCGCGCAGCTCCTGGAAGTAGAGGGGCATGAGGAGCATCGCGCCGTAGAGCGTGAGGCCGGAGAGGAAGAGCAGGAGGGACGACGACGCGAGCGGCCAGTGCCGCAGGAGCACGAGGTCGACGAGTGCGCGGGCGCGTCGGCGCAGCGCCCACGCGACGAACGCGGCGAGCAGCACGAGCCCGGCGACGAGGGGTCCGAGGGCGTCGCCGCGGCCGAAGCCGCCCGGGCCGCTCGTGTTCGAGAGCCCCCACAGCACGCCGATGATGCCGGGCGCCATGAGCGCGAGCCCGACGATGTCGAGCGACGCGCGGCGCACCGGTCCGTCCGCGGGCAGGAAGACGGCCGCGAGCGCCATGCCGGCGATGCAGAAGGGCACGTTCACCCAGAACATCCACGACCAGTGCAGGTGCTGCAGGATGAGGCCGCCGACGACAGGCCCGAGGATCGGCCCGAGCACGGCGGGCAGGCTCACGACCGACATGATCCGTCCGAGGGCGCGCCCGCCGGCGGCCTGCATGACGAGGGTCGACATGAGCGGCATGAGCACTCCGCCGCCGACCCCTTGCACGACGCGGAACGCGATGAGGCTCCCAGCGCTCCAGGCGAGGCTCGAGAGCACGGAGCCGACGAGGAAGAGCGCGAGGGCGATCATCCACAGGCGCTTGCTGCCGAGCACCCGCTGCGCCCAGCCCGCGATGGGGATCGTGACCCCGAGGGCGAGCAGGTATCCCGTGCTCACCCACTGGATGGTCGCGACGGTCGCGTGCAGGTCGCTCGCTAGGGTGTGCAGAGCGACGGCGACGATGGTCGTGTCGAAGAGCACGGCGAGGCCGCCGACGAGCACCGTCCACACGGTGCGCCACACGGCGGGGTCGACGACGTCGGCGTGCGGCTGGGGGTCGGACATGCGAGGCTCCTTGAGAAACACGGTGTATCTAAAATGGGTGCGCCCTTAGGGTAGGACGCGAGAGTAAGAAACACAATGTCTCTTAACGATGACGGGCCGATCCCGCGGCGGCGGCGCGGCGCGGCGCTCGAGGAGGCCCTCCTCGACGCGGCATGGGACGAGCTCGCGCAGAAGGGATACTCCGGCCTCACGATCGAGTCGGTCGCCGCACGGGCCAGGACGAGCCGCGCCGTCATCTACCGCCGCTGGCCCACCAAGGCCGAGCTCGTACGGGCCGCCGTGGCCCGCGTCGGCCGCAGGGAGCGCGTGCCGATCCCCGACACCGGAACGCTGCGCGACGACATGGTCGAGCTGCTGCGACGAGCCAACCGCTCGCGCGCGCGGCTCGGCATCATGATGGCGCTGCAGCTCGCGGAGTACTACGCCGAGACCGGCACCGGGCCCTCCGACCTGCGCGCCGACTTCCTCGCCGACCGCGGCACGGCGGTCGAGACGCTCGTCTCGCGCGCCGTCGCGCGCGGCGAGGTCGACCCCGCGCGGCTCAGCCCGCGCGTCGTCGAGGTCCCGTTCGACCTTTACCGCCAGGAGCTCCTCATGACCCTCAAGCCCGTGCCGGACGAGGTCATCGAGTCGATCGTCGACGAGGTGTTCATGCCCCTCGTGCGGCCGGCGGCATAACCGTGCCCGCTCGCGCGTTGCACGTCGATGTGAACGCATCGAACGGCATCCGCACGATCGGCATCCTGGGTGCGGGCAAGCTCGGCACCGTGCTCGCGCGCCTCGCCGTCGCCGCGGGCTATCGCGTGCTCGTCGCCGGCAGCGGGGACCCCGCGAGGATCGCGCTCATCGTCGAGGTGCTCGCGCCCGGCGCGGTCGCCGTCGCCGCCGAGGAGGCCGCGCGCGAGGCGGACGCCGTCGTCCTCGCGATCCCGCTCGGCAAGTACCGCACGCTGCCCGTCGACGCGCTCGCCGGCAAGCTCGTGCTCGACGCGATGAACTACTGGTGGGAGGTCGACGGCGTGCGCGAGGACCTCACCGACCCCCGCACATCGACGAGCGAGCTCGTGCAGGCGTTCCTGCCTGCCTCGCGCGTCGTGAAGGCGTTCAACCACATGGGATACCACGACCTCGAGGCGGAGGCGCGGCCCGCGGGGGCGCCCGGCCGCAAGGCGATCGCGATCGCGGGCGACGCCGACGAGGATGTCGCAGCGGCGGCGTCCATCGTCGACGCGCTCGGCTTCGATCCCGTCGTGGCGGGCACGCTCGCCGAGGGCGTGCGTATGGAGCCGTACACCGAGCTCTTCGGTGCCGACGTCGACGCGGCGCAGGTGCGCGCGCTCCTCGACCGCTTCCCCGAGTCCGCCCGCGGCCGAGTCGTCGCGCGCGGGCGGGCCGCGGCGTAGCTCGCCGGGGGCAGCACGAGGCGCGTCGCGTCGACCGCTCTCGTCCGCGCCTCGGGGCGCGGGTCTGTCACATCCGCCAGTCGTCGAAGTCGCTCTTGCGTATCGTGCCGTACACGTCCTGCACCTGATCGACGACCTGCCCGATCGTGAAGTCGCTCGCCGCGCTGAGGTAGGCGAGTCCGGCGGCGCGGGGCACCCCGTAGACGCCCTCGAGCAGGGCGAGCGCACGGCGCACACCGTCCCGCATCGCCTCGGCCAGCGTGGGATCGAGCCCGATCGGGTGCCAGTGCTCGGCGGTCTCGCCGAGCGGCGCGACCGGCCGGAGCGTCTCGCACTCGGCGGTACCGCGCTTGAGCAGTCGAAAGCGGATCGTCGCCGTGAGCGAGGCCTCGAACGCAGTGAGGGCGACCTCGCCATCGCCCTGCGAGAAGTGCGGGTCGCCGACGTAGGCGAGCGCGCCGGGAGCCTGGACCGGGAGGTAGAGAGTGCTCCCGACACCCAGCACCCGCACGTCGAGATTGCCGCCGTGGCGTCCCGGAGGCACGGAGCTCGGGCGCTCCGCGGTCTCGAGCGCGACGCCCATGATGCCCAGGAACGGCCGCAGGGGGAAGCGGATGGTCCTGCTGCCGACGACGAGTGCGCCGAGACCGCGCTCCCAGTCGGCGGTGCAGAACGTGCTCACCACGCGCGCGTCTCCCTCCGGCAGCTCTCCGGGCAGTGCGCCGTGGCCGTGCCGGTTCGAGACGATGCCGTAGTCGACGCGCGGGTCGAGTGCGAGGACGTCGATCGCGAGGAGGTCTCCCCGTTCGGCGCCCCGCACCTCGATCGGCCCCGTGATGATGTGCGGCCCGACGTCCCCGCCGGCCGGGGGCCCCGATCGGGCGATATCGACCATGTCGTCGAGCACGCGGTCCGGCGTGATCCCGTGGGCGCCGAAGAACGCGATCGGGTCTCCGCCCTGGTCGGTCTGGATGCCCTCGTGGCTGAGAGCGTCGACGAGCACCGCCTCGCCGGGCTCGACGCTCGCGATCGGCGGGTCGCCTGCGATCGGCAGGGTGCCCCACCGGGTCGTCGCGACGCTGCTCGGGATGCGGAGAAGCTCGGCGGAGGGGGCGCTCGCGGTCGACCCCGCGCTCACCGCTCCACCCGCGGCCCCGTCGCGGCCTCGTGCACGAGCGCGGCCGTGACGATCGCCGCCGTCTTGAGCTGCACCGGGTCGATCATGTCGAGCGTGTCCGAGGGGGTGAGCAGGAATCGAGTGAGAGACGTCTCCGGCTCCTCGTATCCGGCGATGAGGCGCAGCGCAGGGATGCCGGCCTCCTGGAAGTTGTAGTGATCGGAGTTGCTCCGCACCGGACGCACCGGGATGATCGGCACGCCCGTCGCGTTCGAGACCCGTCGCACGAGAGCCTCCACCGACGCGTTCGCGCCGGTGAGCGCGTTGAGCTGGGGGTGTCCGACGACTGTGTCGAGGTTGAGGTCGACGCTGATGGCCGTGCGCTCCTGCGGAGTGAGGCTCTCGACGTAGGCCTTCGAGCCCGAGAGCCCCCACTCCTCGAAGGTGAAGAACATGACGCGAAGCCCGCGCCGCCAGCCTCCGACATCCGCGGCGAGCAGGCGGGCGGTGTCGAGGGCGACCGCGAGGCCCGAGCCGTTGTCGAGCGCGTTCTCGGACACCGCGTGGCCGTCGTAGTGGGCCGAGAGCACGACCCATTCCTCGGTCTGGCCGGGGATCTCGAGCACGACGTTCTCGCCGGTCCACGCGCGTCGCTCCGTGAGGACCTCGGCATCGACGACGACCGTCTCGAACGCGGACTGTCTCGCGAGCTCACGGCCCGCCTCGTAGCTCAGGCCGAGCGCCGGTATGTCGTCCGGCTGGTTGCGACCGCTCGAGCCGACGACGGGCCCGACGCCGCGGTTGTTGTTCGCGATGAGGAAGAGGGCGGCGCCGCGCTCCTTCGCCTCGCGGTACTTGACCCAGCGATGGACGTGCCCCGTGGAGAACGGGAACTCGTGGGTGACGAGCACGGCACGTCCGCGCACGCGCTCGCCGGCGGCGGCGAAGTCCTCCGGCGTGCCCCGACCGAGGTCGACGACCTCGAGACTCGTTCGGGCGAGAGACGGCGAGTTCGGCAGCGCGGTGCAGGCGAGCTCGCGGCGCAGGCCCCCGACCGTCGTCGCGAGCGCGCCGGAGCGTGGCATGAAGCCCTCGTATGGGAAGGGGATCGTGCGGACGGTTCCCAGGCCGATCGAACGGAGCTCGGCGAGGAGGTAGTCCCGCGTCGCGTCGGCGGCTGGACTGCCGGCGATGCGGCCGAAGAAGCCGCTCACGGCGCGGACGTCCGCGTCGGCGCGGCCCTCGTGCCAGACGCGGTCGATGTAGGGGGTGCGGTCGGTCACAGGACGGCCTCCAGGAAGGCGATGGTACGGGGATGGGTGGGATGTGCGAGGACGGCCTCTGCCGGGCCGACCTCGACGATCTGGCCATCGGCCATGAAGACGACGCGGTCGGCGGCCTCGCGTGCGAAGGCGATCTCGTGGGTGACGACGACCATGGTCGTGCCGCCCTCGGCGAGCTGGCGCATGACGGCGAGCACCTCGCCGACGAGCTCGGGGTCGAGAGCCGACGTGGGCTCGTCGAAGAGCATGACCTCCGGCTGCATGGCGAGTGCGCGAGCGATCGCGACGCGCTGCTGCTGACCGCCGGAGAGGTCCGCCGGATAGCTCGCCGACTTGTCGGCGAGGCCGACGTGCTGCAGCAGCCGCTCGGCGGCCGCGACCGCGACCGCACGAGGCGTGCCGATGACGCGGAGCGGGGCCTCGAGGACGTTCTCGAGCACAGTGAGATGTGGGAAGAGATTGAACCCCTGGAACACCATGCCCAGCTTGCGCCGCTGCGCCGCGAGGAGCCGTTGCGGCAGCGGCCGGAGGACATCGCCCATGCGACGGTAGCCGATCAGCTCGCCGTCGAGCTCGATCGTGCCGGAGTCGATCGTCTCGAGCCGGTTGATGCAGCGCAAGAAGGTGCTCTTCCCCGCGCCAGACGGGCCGATGACGCAGACGACCTCGCCGCGCTCGACATCCAGGGAGACGTCGTCGAGGGCGAGATGGTCGCCGTAGCGCTTCGTGACGTGTGCGGCCCGGACGATGGGGGTCATGCCGCCCCTCCCCGTCCGCTCGTCTTCGACACGCGCTGCGGCGAGCGGGTGAAGCCCCGTCCGACGCGCCGCTCGATCCGGTTCTGCAGCACGCTCAGCACTGACACGACGATGAGGTACCAGATCGTCGCGACCATCAGCAGCGGGATGGTCTGGAAGCTCCGGGAGTAGATGAGCTGTGCGGAGTAGAGCAGGTCCGGCACGGCGATGACGCTCACGAGCGAGGTGCTCTTGAGCATCGAGATGACCTGGTTGGCGGTCGGTGGAAGGATGACCCGCATCGCCTGGGGGAGCACGATCCGACGGGTGATGGTCCACGGGCTCATGCCGAGCGCGCTCGCCGCCTCGTGCTGCCCCTTCGGCACCGACAGGATGCCGGATCGGATGATCTCAGCCATGTAGGCGGCCTCGTGGAGGGAGAATGCGAGGACTGCGACGACGTTCGGCGTGAGCCAGTCGTTGAGGTCGAGCTGCGGGTAGAGCGCGGAGATGTTGTAGACGAAGACGAGCTGGACGAGCAGCGGCACTCCGCGGAAGAACCAGATGTACGCGTTCGCGGCTGCGTTCGTGACCGGGTGGCGGGAGAGGCGCATGATCGCGAGCACGCCGCCGAGCGCGGTGCCGATGAGCATCGACACCGCGGTCAGGGCGAGCGTCGTGAGCAGGCCGGTGAGGATGCCGCCGGAGAGGAAGTAGCGGGCGACGACGTCCCATTGGAAGTTCTCGTTCGAGATCGCGGCGACGAGCAGCGCGGCAGCGACGACGATGACGATCGCGGGGGAGAGCACGCGTGCGAGCCCCAGCCGGCCGGTGGAGACGACCGGAACGGCCGGGACGCGCCCGGGCTCCCCGTGGACGGTCGTCACGGGTTGACCGTCGCGGCGTCGAGGGCGAGCTCCTCGACGCCGTATCTCGAGAGGATGTGGTCGTACTCGCCGGAGTCCATGAGCGACTGCAGCCCGGCCTGCACGGCGGGGACGAGTGCGGAGCTCTTGTCCAGTCCGAGCGAGCTGACGCCGGAGTTGTACGGCTTGCCGCTGCGGACGACACGGTGGTCGCCCTTCACGACGTAGTCCATCTGCGCGACGGCGCCGTCGTACGCGTCGACGCGCTTGCTGATGACCGCGAGCACGCCGTCGGTGCCCCCCTCGAACTCGCGCACCGTGATCGGCTGCTTGCCGGCCGCGGTGCAGGCGTCGCTTGCGGTGTGCAGCGAGGCGGACTCCGCGCTGCCCTTCGTGGAGGCGATCGTGAGACCGCAGGCCTTGTCGAGCGAGAGGTCGGCGAGCGCGCCGGTGTTCTTGCCGGCGGCCACGATGAACGCGGAGCCTCCCTTGAGGAAGCCGACGAAATCGGCGGTCTTCTGCCTCTCCGGGGTGTCGAGCATCGGCGCGGAGGTGAGGTCCCAACGACCGGAGGAGAGGCCCGGGACGAGCTCGTCGAAGGATGCGTCGACCACCTCCAGCCGCAGGCCGAGCGCGTCCGCGACGCCCTGGGCGAGATCGACGTTGAGTCCCTCGACTCGCGTGGAGCCGTCGGAGTGGTACGACCAGGGCTCGCCCATCGTCGAGGCTATGCCGACCGTGAGCTTGCCTCCGTCGAGGATGTCCTTCGGGAGGAGGCCGCGGGCCGCGGCGTCCGCGGACGCGCTCGCCGCGGGCGTCTTCTCGTCCGGGGTGGAGGCTGGGCCGGTGCTGCAGCCGGCGAGCGCGACGAGCGCGGCGCCGCCCATGAGCAGGGGGACGAAGGATCTGCGGAGCACGTTCATCGGGGCGTTGCCTTTCGTGCGTGGGCGGGTGCGAGGGAGCGGGTTTCTGCGAGAGAAAGGAGGGGGAACGAGTGGTCTGACCAATGTACGTTCGCTTGGCAGTCTAGGAAGCGTGCGCGGGCCCGAGGAGCGCGGACCGGTGAACGTAACACACACGTTACGGCGCCGAAACATGGGAGTCTCGGCTCGAGGCGGATGAGTCGTGGCGTCTATCTCCGACGGACCGAGTGCCATAAGATCTGACCACTGGACCGCATCGAGCCGGGGAAGGACGCGGCATGGCGAGCATCCCGCCGTTGGGACGGCGCCCGCGCACCGTCAGCGCTGAGCTCGCCGCACACCTCGAAGGGCTCATCGTCTCCGGTGAGCTCAAGCCCGGGGACCGGCTGCCGCCTGAGCGCGAGCTCGCCGTCTCGCTCGGCACGTCGCGGGCCTCGCTGCGCGAGGCGATGTTCGAGCTCGAGTCGAAGGGGCTCGTGATCCGCAAGCACGGCAACGGCACGATCGTCGCCGAGCGGCCGGCCGAGCTCGAGGACCTCTACGACCGGCTGAGCGGTCTCGACGTCGAGCTGTCGAACATCGTCGAGCTCCGCGACCTCGTCGAGCCGCGGATCGCCTCGCTCGCCGCCTTCCGCGCCGCCGACTCGAACCTCGTCACCCTCGACGACATCCTCACGCGTTCACGCGCGCGGCTCAGCGCCGAGGAGTCCCTCGCGCTCGACATCGAGTTCCACACCTCGCTCGCCGTCGCCGCGCAGAACCCTCTGCTGCTCGCGCTCAGCGAGATGACCGGCGAGTGGACTCGAGCTCTCCGCAGTCGTTCCCACGCCACACCGCACGGCCGCCGGGTGTCGCTCCTCGGCCACCAGCGGATCTATGAGGCCGTCCGCGCCCGCGACGGCGTCCACGCGGCGGCGGAGATGGAGCTTCACATCCGCGAGATCCGCGACGTCATCGCGGAGACTCTGCTCGGCGCCTGACCGGGGCCGCGCGAGCGGGCCCCATCGTCCGGGCGACGACGGCGAGGGCGTCGCCCGGACGCAGCGGCCGCAGGGGCTCTCGAACGCGCTCGTGCCACTGCGCCGGCCGGCGTCCTCGCGTCAGTATCCGGCGGCGCTCCCGGAGTCGGAGCGCGGGTCGGCCGCGCCGACGAGGCCGTCGGCCGTGCGCAGGATGACCTGGGCGTGACCGAACTGGTGGTCGAACGCCGGCGTGCGCTCCACCTCGTGACCGTAGCGGGCGAGCTCGTCCCAGCGGGCCGGCGCGTTGCCCTCGAGCAGGATGCGCACGCCGGTCCGGTCCTCCCACGTGCGGAACGACGTATCGTCGCTCGCCCCGCGCACCGCCCAGCGGCCGGCGGCGAGCGCCTCGGCGGGACTCTGACCCGTTCCGAGGATGCGTGCCAGGAGCTGCAGCACGACCTGCGGCTGGGTGTCGCCGCCGCGCGTGCCGATCGTCGCGATCGCACGGTCCCCGGTGTCGGTCACGAGTGCCGGGGCCAACGTGTGCGGCGGGCGTCGTCCGGGAGCGAGCTCGGCGGGGTGGCCCGGCTCGAGGCTGAAGCCGATGCCCCGGTTGTGCAGCCACACGCCGGTCTCGCCGACGGTGAGACCGCTGCCGAAGCTCATGCAGTTCGACTGCATGAGCGACACGGCCATGCCCTCCGCGTCGACCACGCACAGGTACGTGGTGCCGGCCGTGCGGTAGGACTCCGGCATCCTGGCCGCGCGCGCCGGGTCGATCGCGGCCAGCCGCTGCCGCAGCCGCCCCTCCTCCAGGAGCGCGCGCCCGTCCGCCGCCTCCGAGAGGACCTCGGGACGGTCGTAGGAGGCCTGCCGGAGAGCCTCGACGAGCAGGTGGGCCCAGCCGGGATCCTCAGGATCGCGGGGCACGTCGAGCCGGTCGGCCATCCACGCCGCGGCGAGCGCGATGTACGCCTGGCTGGGAGGCGCCGGACCCCAGAGCCGTGCCCCGAGCACGTCGACCGCTATCGGCTCCGTCCACTCGGCCTGTCGTCGCCGCAGATCCTCGGCCGTCACGAGCGGGCCGGTGAGCGCGAGCAACGATCGGCCGAACTCTCCCTCGTAGAACGCCTCGCGACCGCCGGCTGCCACCTCCTCGAGCACGCGCGCGAGCCCCGGCCGGCGCACCGTGCCGCCCGTCGCGAGCGTGCCGCCGGGCGCGAGCGCCGCGACCTCCGGCGAGCGGCGCCCGCGACGCACGACCGTCTCGGCGAAGAAGCGCGACGCCGGGAAGCCGTCGCGCGCATACCCGATCGCCGGCTCGAGCAGCCGGCCCAGGCTCAGCCTGCCGTGCTCCGCGTGGAGGGCGACCCACCCGTCGACGCAGCCGGGGATCGTGACGGAGCGCACGTCGCCCTCGGCAGGCATGACGCGCAGGCCGGCGTCCCGCAGCTCGGAGGCGAGCATCCCGGATCCCGCCCGCCCGACGGCGGTGACGACCCGGGGTGCGGTGCCGGGAGCGCTCACGAGCGCGAAGAGGTCGCCGCCCATCCCGCACTGGTTGGGGAGCGTGACGCCGAGCACCGCGTTCGCGGCGATCGCGGCGTCGACGGCGGTGCCGCCCTCCTGCAGGGCGCCGAGAGCGGCCTGCGTGGCGAGCACGTCCACCGACGCGGCCATGGCGCGGGGGGCGCGCGCCTCGTGCGGGGGCGCAAGCACGTCGCTCATCGGCACAGCTCCTCGACGACGCGGCCGAGCACGAGCGCGGCCTCCGCGCACTCCTCGACCGTGATGCTCTCCGCCGCGGTGAGCCCGTCGCCGAAGTCGCGCTCGCCCGGACCGAACATGACGGTCGGGATGCCGAGCGAGCACGCGTAGCCGGCGTCGAACGTGTTCGCGCTCACGACGGTGCGGTCCTCTCCGAGCGCCGCCTCGAAAGCGGCGAGCACCGGCTCGCCCGGCTCCACGAGCGCGGGCAGCATCGACTCCGACTCGATGACCTCGACCGGCAGCGGCGTGGACGCGTAGTGGCCGCGCAGCGCGGCGGCGACCTCCGACGGGCGCTCGCCCGGCAGCATCCGCCGGTCGATCACGAGGTCCACGCGCGCGGGCACGGTGTGCGGCGCCACGGGATGCGCGCTCATGTGATAGGGCGTGTAGACGGCAGACCCGAGCAGGGCGTGCGGGGGCGGCACCGGCGCGCCCCGCAGGGCGAGCAGCGCGTCTCCCGCGAGCTCGACGGGGTTCTGCCCCGGCCACGGGCGGCTCGAGTGCGAGGAGCGCCCGGTGACCCGCACGAGGAGGTCGACGCGTCCGCGGTTGCCGAGCGAGACGCGCATCCCGGTCGAGATCGCGACGACTCCGGATCGGGCGCGCACGCCCAGCTCGTCCAGGATGCGGCGGGAGCCTCCGTGGCTGCTGCTGCCCTCCGTGTTGACGGTGAGCCAGACCGGACGCGCCAGCCCGCGGGGCATCGCCCGCACGGCCTCGATCGCGGACGCCATGGCTCCCTTGTTCTGCCGCGTGCCGGGCCCCACGACCACCCGTCGACCGTCCCGGTCGAGCACGCGGGAGTCGGCCGCAGGGAACGACGGGTCTCCGTGCTGCGAGACCAGATAGGTCTGCAGCAGCAGGCCGTCGGCGGAGTCCGGGCCGAAGCGCAGCGCGAGGTCGCCGTCGCGATGGCGGCGCACCTCGTCGGGCGCGAGCTCGAGCAGCATGGGCAGCAGCCGCTCGACGGCCTCGAGCAGCATGGGGTCCCCGGGGTCGACGCTGCGCGCGCCGGCAGGCACGGAGGTAGGGGTGCGTGCGAGCCGCAGCAGCGTCTCCTCGAGCGGGACGAACGCGGTGACCGTCATCGCACGGCCTCCATCGTCTCGCCGTCGCCGGCGACGGGCGCGGTGCCCTCGCCGTGGTACGGGTACACCGCGCCGGTCGCGTCGGTATGGGCCTGCATGAGGGTCGCCGCGGTCTCGCCGTCCCCCCGCTCGATCGCATCGACGATGCGCTCGTGCTCCGCCCACGAGTCGAGGCCGCGGCGCTGGACCACCGGGCGGAAGTACCAGAGCAGGCGCTTCTTCATCACCTCGAGCGTCTGCGCGAGCATCGCGTTGTCGGCCAGCAGGCCCACCATCTCGTGGAAGTCGGCGTTGCGCTGGGAGGCGGCGGCGAAGTCGCCCCGCTCCACCGCGTCCCGGCCGTCGCGGCACACGCGCCGGAGGCTGGCCACGTCCTCCGGCCCGACCAGCTCGGCCGCGCGTCGAGCCGCGAACGACTGCAGCACGGCCCGCAGCTCGAAGTAGTCCCTGATCTCCTTGTCGGTGGGCGCGTGCACGACCGCGCCGAGGCGCGGTCGCAGGTCGACCCAGCCGTCGCGTGCGAGCATCGTGAGCGCCTCGCGCACCGGGTTGCGGCTGACGTTGAGGGACGCGGCGAGCGCCGACTCCTGCAGACGCGTCCCCGGCGCGAGCTCGCGCGCGACGATCATGTCCTCGAGCGCGTCCCGCACCTGGTCGCGCAGGCCCGGCTGCTGCTCGATCGACGGGAAGCGGGGCTTCGTGTCACGTGTCTCGGTCACGGTATGACGTCCTCCTCCGTCCTGGCCGCCGCTGTCGCGGCCGCCGCGGTCGTCCCCTCGGTCCTGGACCGCGACCGGCGGGTCGTGATGGGCTCGTCGCGCAGGTACTCATCGAACCACGCCCCGATGCGCTCGGCCATGGCGGCCCCGTAGCGCTCGTACGACGCGTAGTGCGTCGTGTGCCGCAGCAGCAGGAGCTCCTTCGGCCCGGCGAGCGCGCGGTAGAGGGCCTCGGCATGGTCCTGCGGGGTGACGTCGTCGTCCTCGACGGCGACGATGAGGGTCGGGACGGTGCAGCGCCGCGCCGAGACGACCGGCCGGTAGTCGAGCAGCTCGTCCGCTGCCTCCAGCCCCACGCGGGACGGCGCGCGGCCGTCGACGTCGGCCTTCACGGTCGTGGTGCGCCGCTCTGCGGTCGGGACGGCGATCTGCTCGCGCGGGTCGACGCGCCGCCCAAGGCCGCCCGTCGCCCGCTCGCGCCGGTCGTGCTCGAGGGCGGCGAGGAACGACCTCCACTCCGACTCCGATCGCATCCGGCGCAGCCAGTCCGCCCCGTCGGCGATCGGCAGCTGCGCGACGGTCGCGCGCACGCGCGGGTCGGAGGCCGCGAGCTCGATCGCGTGGCTCGCCCCCGTGCCGCCGGACCCGAAGCATCCGAGGCGGCCCGCGTCCACCCCGTCCCGCGCGCCGAGCCAGCTGATCGCGGCCCGCAGGTCGTCGAGCTGGCCGCGCATGCTGAGCACCGAGCGATCGCCCTCGGACTCCCCCGAGCCGCGGTAGTCGACGACGAGCACGCCGATCCCCCGCGCGCAGATCGCCTCGTGGTACTTGACGTAGTTGCTCCCGTCCTTGAGCCCGAGCCAGCCGGGGCCCTGGACGACGGCGGGGATGGGGGCGCCGGAGACGTCCGGGGTGCGCCAGAGCGCGCTCAGGCGCTCGCCGCGCGAGTGCAGCGTGACGTGCTCGGTCCTCATCGCGCGCTCACGGGTTCCACCGCCGCACGAGGCGGCGCTCGACGAGCTCGGCCAGCCACAGCAGCACGAGGCCGACGAGCGTGACGAAGATGATGCCCCCGATGAGCCGGGGCATCGCGAAGAGCGCGCCCGCCTGCCGCAGGAACTTGCCCGTGTCGACGACCGAGAGCAGCAGCTCCGCGGCGATCGCGCCGCGCAGGGCGCGCCCGAGGCCGAGACGCAGCCCGACCGCGAGGTACGGTACCGCCGACGGGAGCACGATGCCGAAGTACGTCATCCTCCGGCTCGCCCCGAACGAGCGCGCGGTCTCGACGAGGTTGGCCGAGACCGCGCGCACGCCCGCCGCGACGTTGACGATGATGACGAACACGCACCACATGACGATCAGGAACACCCGGCCCTGGAAGCCCAGCCCGATGTAGATGCCGATGACGGGGATGAGCATCGCCATGGGTGCCGCGTTGAGGGCGTTGACGATGGGCTCGACGGCATCCCGCACCCACTCGGAGAGGCCGATCGCGCTCCCGACGACGATGCCGACGACGCTCGCGACGAGCATGCCCGTCGCGGTCGAGACGAGCGTGGAGAGCATGGGCGCGATGATGGCGCCGCTCGCGACGTCCTTGGCCAGCTGGGCGACCGTCTCCGTGACGGTGGGGATGGCGAAGGTCCCGGGCAGCGATCCGTACACCTGCCACAGCGCGAGGAAGGCCGCGACCGAGATCAGCTGCCAGGCGATCCTCGGCACGCGGGGCCGGGACGCCGGCCCGACCGCGCTCGCCCCGGTCATCCGCGGCTCTCC
>JAATFA010000085.1 GCA_015655445.1 Actinomycetales bacterium
CGGAGGAGACGCTCGACATCACGACGACGGCGGGCAAGCAGGACTTCATCCGCAACCTCGTCGCGTACAACATCATCCTCGAGGGCATCTGGTTCTACTCGGGATTCATGGTCGCGCTCTCCTTCCGGCAGCGGAACCTGCTGCGCAACTTCGGCTCGCTCATGGACTGGATCGTGCGCGACGAGTCGCTGCACTTGAAGTTCGGCATCAACCTCATCCTCACGGTGCTCGACGAGAACCCCGACCTGCAGACGCCCGAGTTCGCCGAGGAGATCAAGCGCATGATCCTCGACGCCGTCGCGATGGAGGAGCAGTACAACCGGGACCTGCTGCCGAACGGCATCCTCGGCCTCAACGCCAACTACATCAACCAGTACGTGAAGTACCTCGCCGATCGCCGGCTCGAGGAGCTCGGCTTCGATCCCGAGTACAACGTGCCGAACCCGGCGAAGTGGATGGCCGCGGCTAACGACACGCTGCAGCTCGTCAACTTCTTCGAGTCCACGAACACCTCGTACGAGGTGAACACGGGCGCGAAGGTGTCGGCGGCGAAGGAGTAGCGATGGGCGCGCCGTCCGGTCGCCGGGGGCCGCTCGTCTCCGTGGAGGAGCTCGCCGAGGAGATCGCGACGCGCGACGACCTCGTCGTGATCGACGTGCGGTGGCGCCTGGGCGCCCCTCCGCTCGTGGACGAGTACCGTGACGGCCACGTGCCGGGCGCCGTGTTCGTCTCCCTCGACGACGAGCTCGCTGGGCCGCCGCGCCCCGGTGAGGGCCGCCATCCGCTGCCGGACGCGCACCGGCTCGAGGCGGCCGTGCGCCGATGGGGCGTGCGGCGGGGCGGGGGAGTCGTCGCGTACGACGACTCGGCCGGTCTCGCCGCGGCGCGCGCATGGTGGCTGCTGCGCGACGCGGGTCTCGAGGACGTGCGCGTGCTCGACGGCGGCCTCGAGGCGTGGCGGCGCGCTGGCCTGCCGATCGCCGTCGGCGACGAGGCGACCGAGACCGGGGACGTCGAGCTCTCGCCCGGCCACCTGCCGGTCGTCGGCGTGGACGAGGCGGCCGCGCTCGCGGCGTCCGGGGTGCTGCTCGACGCGCGGGCGACGCCGCGGTATCGCGGGGAGGTCGAGCCGGTCGACCCGCGCGCGGGCCACATCCCCGGCGCCGTGAGCGCGCCGACGACCGAGAACCTTGGGCCGCAGGGCCGCTTCCGGCCGTCGGATGAGCTCGCGGAGCGGTTCCGCGCGCTCGGCGTCGTCCCCGGCGCTCCCGTCGGCGTGTACTGCGGATCGGGTGTCACGGCGGCCCACGAGGTGCTCGCGCTCGAGCTCGCGGGCATACCCGCGGCCCTCTTCCCCGGATCGTGGTCGCAGTGGGCCGCCGATCCGGCGCGTCCCGTCGCGACCGGCGACGCTCCCTGACGCCGCTCGGCGGGAATGCGAGCGTCGCCGGGGAGCGGCCGCGCGACGCGGCCGGGGCCGCCTCGCGCGGCCGGCGCGACCGGGGGAAGGAGCCGGGGTCAGAAGGAGATGGCGGCGAACCGGCGCACGGCGGCTGTGAGCGCGCGTTCGGTCGGCAGGCGCTCCATCGACGAGGCGCCGTAGAAGCCGTGCAGGCCCGTCGCATGCCGCAGCACGTGCTCGGCGTCCTCCGGCTCGGCGACGGGGCCGCCGTGCACGAGCACGATGACGTCCTCCCGCGCGGATCGCGCCGCCGCGGCCCACTTGGTCGCGAGCTCGACGCAGTCGTCGAGGCTGCGCGCGGTCTCCGCGCCGATCGCGCCCCCCGTCGTGAGGCCCATGTGACACACTACGACGTCCGCTCCCGCCTCGGTCATCGCGATCGCGTCCTCGGCCGAGAACACGTACGGCGTCGTGAGGAGGTCCTCGTCGTGGGCGCGCGCGATCATCTCGACCTCGAGCGCGTAGCCCATGCCCGTCTCCTCGAGGTTGGCGCGGAAGGTGCCGTCGATGAGGCCGACAGTCGGGAAGTTCTGCACTCCCGAGAAACCCTGGTCGCGCAGCTGGCGGACGAAACGCGCGGGGTCGTAGAACGGGTCGGTGCCGTTGACCCCGGCGAGCACGGGCGTCGATTTGACGACGGGCAGCACCTCGCGGCCCATCTCCACGACGAGGTCGTTCGCGTTGCCGTAGGCGAGCAGCCCGGAGAGCGATCCCCGGCCGGCCATGCGGAAGCGGCCCGAGTTGTAGATGACGATGAGGTCGGACCCTCCCTCCTCCTCGCACTTGGCGGACAGGCCGGTCCCGGCGCCCGCACCGACGATCGGCCGGCGCTCGTCGACCTTGCGGCGCAGGCGGTCGAGGATCTCGGAGCGGGGGATGAATGGCATGGAAGTCCTTCCGTTCAGTGTCGGCGGCTGGGCGAGGGGGCGGAGGAACGCGCCGAGACGGCGGCATGAAGGGCGTCGACCATCGCGTCGGCGAAGACGGGGTCGTTGACGTCGGTGTCGAGCTCGACGAGCTCGACGGAGGAGCCGGCGAGGCCCGTGCGGATCGCGTCGAACAGGCGCGCGTCCGCCTCCGGGTCGAAGAACGGGCCGCCCTCGACGTCGATCGCGGACACGCCGCGCAGCGGCAGGAAGACGCTCGTCGGACCCGTCGCGGGGGCGACCTTGCGCGCGAGCGTCGCGCCGAGCTCGGCGCACTCGTCCGCGGTCGTCCGCATGAGCGTGACGCTCGAGTTGTGCTCGTAGAGGTTCCGGCCGCGGAAGCGCTCCGGCACGGTCTCGCGCGGCCCGAAGTTGACCATGTCGAGCGCGCCCACCGAGACGACCTGGGGCACGCCCGTCTCGCCCGCGGCGGTGAGCCGATCGGGTCCCGCGTCGAAGACGCCGCCGACGAGGTGGTCGCACAGCTCCGTCGTCGTGACGTCGAGCACGCCGGCGAAGAAGCCCTGGCGCGTGAGCGACTCGAGGGCGCGCCCACCGGATCCGGTCATGTGGAAGACGAGCACCTCGTAGCCGAGGGACTCGAGCCGCTCGCGTGCGCGCGTGACGCACGGCGTCGTGACGCCGAACATGCTCGCGGCGACCATGGGCTTGGGCAGGTCGGGCAGCTCGGTCGCGCTCGTGACCATGCCCGCCATCGCGGCGGCGGCGTTCGCGAGCACGCGAACGGAGATGCGGTTGAGTCCCGCGATGTCGACGATGCTCGGCACGAGGATGAGGTCCGTCTCGCCGACGTACGCCTCCGTGTGGCCCGACGCCGCCGTCGAGACGATGAGCTTGGGGAAGCCGACCGGCAGCGGGCGGAAGGCGGTCGCCGCGACCGCCGTGCCGCCGGTGCCCCCGAGCGCCATCGCGCCGCTCGCGCGCCCCTCGTCGACGAGACGCAGGACGACGCGGCGTGCGCCCTCGGCCATGACGGCGAGGGCGGCGCCGCGGTCGCCGTCGGCGACGAGGTCGGCGTGCCGGTGTCCCGCGGCCTCCGCGACGTGCTCGCGGTCGACGTCGGGGGCGAAGCCGGGCGAGCCGAGCACGCTCGTGTCGACGACGATCGCGTCGACCCCGTGCTCGCGCAGCCGGTCGCGCACGAAGGCGTACTCATGGGCCTTCGTGTCGAGCGATCCGACCAACACGACGCTGTGCGGCATGGCGTGTCCCTTCCTGCTCCGTCGCGGGCGATCTCGCCTCATAATTGCGGGATGGATTGGGAGAGAGCGAGTGCCAATTCCTTCAGATTGGCGTCCATCGGCTCGAGCCGCCTCGTGCGGCTGCTCGGCGACTGGACGCGCGGGGAGGGGCCGCTGCACGAGCAGCTCGCCGACCGCCTGCGCCACCTCGTCAGCACGGGCGCGGTGAGCTCGGGCACGCGCCTGCCCTCGGAGCGCGCGCTCGGCCTCGCACTCGACGTGAGCCGCAACACCGTCACGAAGGCCCTCGACCTGCTGCGCGGGGAGGGACTGCTCTCGAGCCGGCAGGGCGACGGCACCTACGTGTCGGTGAGCCGCCGCCAGCCCTCGAGCCTCGGCGACGACCGCCTCCACTCGTTCGTGCACGGCTCGGAGCCGGGCGACACCGACCGGATCGACCTGCGCAGCGCGGCGCTTCCGGGCCTGCCGATGGTCGCCGACGAGATCAACCTGCTCGACGGCTCCCGCATGCGCAGCCTCGTCGCCGCGCACGGCTACCTGCCCTCGGGCCTGCCCGAGCTGCGGGAGGCGATCGCCGAGTACTACGCGAGCCTGGGCCTGCCGACGGAGGCCGAGCACATCCTCGTGACCTCCGGAGCGCAGCAGGCGCTGCGGCTGGTCGCGTCGGCGTTCGCCGAGCGGGGCGGCACTGTGCTCGTCGAAGAGCCCTCCTTCCGCGGCGCGCTCGAGTCGTTCAAGGCCCTCGGCCTGCGTCTCGTGTCGGTGCCCTCGGGCCCGGACGGGATCGACGTCGACGCGTTCGCGTCCGCCGTCGCGACCGTGCGGCCCGCGCTCGTGCTCGTGCAGTCGACCGTGCACAACCCCACTGGATCCGTGCTCGACGGCTTCCGTCGCAGCCGCGTCGCGGCGATCTCGGCGCGCTCGGGCGTGCCCGTCGTCGACGACGCGACGCTCGCCGACACGATCATCGACGGCGAGCGGCGACCCATCCCGCTCGCCGCGGGCGGGGACACGATCATGACGGTGGGCTCGGTGAGCAAGGCGTTCTGGGGAGGGCTGCGCGTGGGGTGGGTGCGCGCGCACCCCGACCTCATCGAGCACCTCGCCTCCGTCAAGGGCGGCGAGGACCTCGGCACCTCGGTCGTCGCCCAGCTCCTGGCCGCCCAGCTCCTGCCGCAGGTCGAGCGCGCGCGCGACGAGCGCCTCGCGATGCTGAGCGTCTCGCGCCGGCTCGTGCTCGAGGACATGGCGGAGCTGCTGCCGGACTGGAGCCCGCAGGTGCCGACGGGCGGCGCGTCGCTCTGGGTGCGGCTGCCGGTCGCGCAGGCGACGGCCTTCGCGCAGCGCGCCGAGCGCCGCGGCGTGCGCATCCTGCCCGGCCCGACGTTCAGCAGCGCGGACGGCCTCAACGACTGCCTGCGGGTCTCCTACGCGGGCGATCCGGCCGTCACGCGGCGCGGCCTGGAGATCCTCGCGGAGGCCTGGGGCGCGTTCCACCGGGACTGACGCGCGCACAGTCGGACCGGTCGCGCGAGCCATCGTGGGCCACCAAAACGAAATTGGCCCTCTCCGCGCCCCCGCCGCCTCGTGAGGATGGGTGCGACACGGGCGCCGTTCGGCGGCCCGCGACACCGAGGTCGACGCGATGCCCGTGCGCCGCCTCCCGACACCGCGAGGAGACACCATGCCCCCGTCCGGGCCCGGTCCGAATCGCGGCGGCCTCACGCCCGCCGCCTCCGTCGTCGTCGAGCCCCAGGAGTGGGGCCGGCTCGAGTGGATGGTCTCCGACGCCATCGGCAACTCGGACACCCTCACGGTGGGCAAGTGCTACATCCGCCCGGGCATGCAGAACCCGCCGCACCACCACCCGAACTGCGACGAGGTGCTGCACGTCCTACGCGGCCGCATCCGCCACCGCGTCGGCGACGACTATGTCGAGATGGGCCCGGGCGACACGATCTCGATCCCCACCGGTGCGATCCACAACGCGCACAACGTGGGCGAGGAGGAGGCGGAGTTCGTCATCTGCTTCTCGACCGCCCGGCGGCAGGTGGTGGGCGAGTGACCGGCCATCGCGTCGCCATCGTCGGCTGCGGCAACGTGAGCGACATGCACTTCCGCGGCTACGCGGCGCATCCCGAGCGCGTCGAGGTCGTCGCGGCCGTCGACCCGGTCGAGGAGCGTCGGCGCTGGGCCGAGCAGACGTTCGGAGTGCCGCGGACCTTCGCCTCCGTCGAGGAGCTGCTCACCGGCTCGGACTTCGACGTCGCCTCGGTCTGCACTCCGAGCACCGTCCGCCTGGAGACCGTCACAGCCCTTGCCGGCGCCGGCAAGCACGTCATGGTCGAGAAGCCCATGGCGGACAGCATGGAGGAGGCGCGTGAGCTCGTCGCCCTGTGCGAGGACGCGGGCGTGCTGCTCGCCGTCGATCAGAACTTCCGCGACCACTACGCCTTCGGGCTCGCGCGCGACGCCGTGAGTGCGGGCCGGATCGGACGAGTGATCGGCATCGATCACCGCGAGCTCGTCCTTCGCCGGGTGAGCGGCTGGCGTGCGGCGGCTCGCCATCACGCCCTCGCCGTCATGGGCGTGCACTGGTTCGACGGCTTCCGCTACCTGCTCGAGGACGACGCCGACTGGCTCGTCGCGCGCACTGAGCGCTCTGCGCTCTTCGACACTGCCGGGGAGACGGACGCCTTCGTGCACGTGCACTTCGGCCGTGCGACGGTCAACTACACGCAGAGCTTCACGAGTCGCGTCGAGCGGATCGAGACGATCGTCCTCGGTGAGACCGGCACGCTCGCGTTTGACTACGAGAGCCTCCGCATCGCGACGGACGACGGCGACGAGGTCGTCCCGAACCCCTGCGCGGGCGCCGGCAAGCCCGAATCCGCCTACCGCAGCCTGGAACGGCTGCTCGACGCGGTGGACGAGGGCCGCGAGCCCGCGAACAGCGGACGGGACAACCTCAAGACCCTCTCGCTCCTCTTCGCCGCGTATCGTTCGGCCGAGACGGACGCTCCCGTCGACCTCGCGGGGGGCCTCCTGTGACGCGCCGGATCGCGTTCTCGAAGCCTACGCGGGACGAGGACGAGTTCGCGCGTCTCGTGGCGTCGTTCCGCGAGGCCGGGTATGGGGCACTGCAGCTCAAGATGGGCCAGTTCGTGCCCTGGCTCGACGACCCGGCGGGGTTCCGGGCGCGATGGGGCGACGAGCCCGGCGTCACGGACACCCTGATCTTCTTCGACGCCCTCGATGACGAGGGCGCGGCGCGGCTCGAACGCGTGCTCGCCTTCGCGGCGGCCCTGGGCACGGCGCGTGTCGTCTACTGCCAGGATCACCCGCACGGGGGCGTGACGCGCGACGAGCTCGCCGGGTTCGCGCATCGCATCTCCGGATTCGGCGCACGCGCCCGCGACCGAGGGATCGCCCTCTCGCTGCACCACCACTTCGACCAGCCCGTCATGCATCCCGACGACGTGCGCGCGTTCTTCGGCGCGGTCGAGCCGGGGACGGTCGGTCTCACGATGGACACCGCGCACCTCGCCAAGTCGGGCGTGAGCGACATCCCCGCGTTCGTCGCGGAGTTCGGCTCGCTCATCGACAACGTGCACCTCAAGGACTACGCCGACGGCCGGTGGCGCCTGCTCGGCGAGGGCTCGCTCGACCTCGAGGGCATCCTCGACGCGCTCGACGCCGCCGGCTACGACGGGTGGATCTGCGTCGACGAGGAGAGCGACGCCTCCCTCGACGATGGGCTGCGCGTCTCGCGCGCGTGGCTCGACTCGCACGGCTGAAGGTCGCGTCGCATCTGCACCGCCCACCGCTTTCCATTCGACGACGAAGGAGAACACGCCATGTCCACAGCACGACCCCGCCGCATCGGCGCCCGCCTCGCGGCGGCGGCCCTGACGGCGGGCCTCGCCGCCGCGCTCGCCGCGTGCGCGCCCGGGGGCGGCGGCGCCGCCCCGAAGGACGAGCCGAGCGACTCCGGCGGTCCCGTCACCCTCACATGGTGGGACTACTACCAGCCCGGCCCCGGATCGGACGCGCTCACCAAGCTCCTCGACGAGTATCACGCGCAGCATCCGAACGTCACCATCAAACGCCAGTTCATCGCGTACGCGGACCTCAAGAAGAACCTGCTGCAGTCCGCCGGCGCGAGCGCCCTTCCCGACATCGTCGTGATCAACAGCCCCGACCACCAGCAGTTCGCCGAGCTCGGCATCGCAGCCGACCTCACGGACCAGCTCAAGAAGTGGGGCCAGCTCGACAAGTACCCGAAGGGCGCCGTCGCGTCGGCGAGCTACGACGGCAAGATCTACGGGCTGCCGATCACGCTCAACGACCTGGCCCTCTTCTACAACAAAGACATGCTCGCCGCCCAGGGACTCAAGCCGCCCACGACGTGGGACGAGCTGCAGTCGGACGCGAAGGCGCTCACGGGAGACGGCCACTACGGCTTCGCCTACTCGGCGATCAACAACCAGCAGGCCGTGTTCCAGTGGCTCCCCACGCTCTGGCAGGCGGGGGGTGACCTGACCGACCTCACCTCGAAGGACGCTCAGCGCGCACTCGAGTTCTGGGCCGCGCTCATGAGCGACGGTAGCGTCTCCAAGGAGGCGCTCAACTGGGATCAGACGCAGGTGGGTGTCGAGTTCGCCCAGGGCCGGACGGCCATGATGATCAACGGACCGTGGATGGCGCCCACGATCACGTCCCAGGCTCCCGACCTCGACTGGGGCGTCGCCCCTCTGCCGAGCGACAAGGAGAAGGCGTCCGCGCTCGGCGGCGAGAACTACATGATCATCGACGGGCCGCACGAGAAGGCGGCCTTCGACCTCATGACCTGGATGCAGGATCCGAAGCGCCTCGCCGAGCTCGCGGAGGGCACCGGGAGCCTGCCGACGCGCTCCGACGTGACGCTCCCGCACGCCGACGACACGACGAAGGTGTTCACCGATCAGCTGAAGGTCGCCCGTCCGCGCGCCTACGGCTCGAACTACGCCCAGATCGCCGACGCCGTCGTCGTGGCCATCCAATCGACGCTCTCCGGGTCGTCGTCGGCCAAGGACGCCCTCGCGACGGCCGCTCAAGCGGTCGGGCCCCTGCTGCCGAAGAAGAACTGACGTCATGACCTCCATCGCCTCGGCCCGACGCCCGGTGCCCGCTCCTCGTCGAGCGGGCGCCGGGCTCCGGCGGCGCTGGCTTTCGACGGGGCGCTACGTCTTCGTCCTCCCGGCGCTGCTGTACCTCGTGCTCTTCATGTTCTACCCGCTCGTGTACACGTTCGACTTGAGCATCTTCAACGTGAACGCGGCCAACTTCTTCCGCGGGGGCGCCGAGTTCGTCGGCTTCGACAACTACGTGACCTACCTCACGTCGCCGACGTTCCTGTCGTCCCTCGCCGTCACGCTCGTGTTCACGATCGGGTCGCTCCTCTTCCAGCACGCGATCGGCTGGGCGTTCGCGCTCTTTTTCAACCGCGGCTTCGCGCTCTCCGGACTGCTGCGCGCGATCCTCATGGTCGTGTGGGTGCTGCCGGCGGTCGTGTCCGCGAGCCTGTGGCGGTGGATCTACAGCGGCAGCTTCGGCCTGCTCAACGCGGTGCTCGCATGGTTCGGCATCCACACGACGCAGGCATGGCTCGTCGATCCGCACACGGCGCTCGCGGCCGTCGTCCTCGCCAACATCTGGGTGGGCGTGCCCTTCCACATGCTCCTCGTCTACGCAGGCCTGCAAGGCATCCCCGCGACCCTCTACGAGGCGTCGAGCATCGACGGGGCGTCGAGGCTCCAACGATTCTGGAGCATCACCGTGCCGCTCATGCGCCCCGTCGTCATCACGGCGCTGCTGCTCGGCTTCGTGCACACGTTCAAGGCGTTCGACATCATCTACGTCATGACCGCCGGCGGCCCCGCGGGCGCCACCAATGTCCTGTCGATCAGCGTGTACCAGCTCTCGTTCGACTACTTCAAGCTCGGGGAGGGATCGGCGGCCGCGAACGTGCTCCTCGTGATACCGCTGCTGCTCTCGATCGTCTATCTCGCCCTCCGACGCCGAGAGGAGACGGCCCTGTGACGACGACGAGTGCGCGCCCGGCGCTCACGGCGCAGGCCCGCGCCAGGCGACCCGCCCAGCGGTCGCGGCGCACATGGCACCTGACGGTCATCGGGATCGTGCTCGTCGCGATCTACATCTTCCCGCTCTACTGGATGGTCACGACCTCCCTGAAGACGGAGGACCAGCTCTTCACGAACCCGCCGACGTGGATCCCGACCCGGATCGACTTCTCGGCGTACCTCGACACGGTGTTCGGAAACGCGCAGATGATGCGCTCGCTCGCCAACAGCGCGATCATCAGCGTGGGCTCGACCATCCTCACCGTCGTCATCGCGGCCCCGGCGGCCTATGCCTTCGCTCGGCTCCGGCTGCGCTGGTCGGCTCTGCTCCTGCTGCCCTTCCTGCTCGCGCAGCTGCTGCCGACCATCAACATCGCGCTGCCGATGTTCGCCCTGTTCAGCCAATGGGGGCTCGTCAACACGCTGCCCGGCCTCATCCTCGCCGACACCGTGCTCAACCTGCCGTTCGCCGTCATCGTGCTGCGCCCGTTCTACCTCACGATCCCGCGCGAGCTCGAGGAGGCGGCCGAGATGGACGGCTGCAACCGACTGCAGGCGTTCCTGCGCATCGTGCTGCCCGTCGTGCGCTCCGGCCTCGTGACGGTCGCCGCGTTTGCCTTCGTCATGACGTGGGGCGAGTTCACCTTCGGCCTCACGCTCGCGACGAAGCAGGAGGTGCAGCCCGTGACGGTGACGCTCAACTCGTTCATCGGGCAGTACGGCACCCAGTGGGGGCCGCTCATGGCGGCCTCGACCGTCGTCGCGATCCCCATCGTCGTGCTCTTCGTCGTGTTCCAGCGCTACATCACGGGCGGCCTCGCGGCGGGGTCGGTCAAGGACTGACCCCGCCCGGTCGGTCCGACCGGGGAGAGAGCCCCTGCGGGCGGCGTGCGAGTCCCCCCTCCGCGCCGCCCGCAGGCTTCCCCCGCGGGCGGCGCTCGGGCCGGTCTTCTCGGGCCTCTGCGGTCGGGCCTCTGCGGTCGGGCCTGTGCCGTCAGGCCCGCGCCGTCAGGCCCGCGCGACGGCGAGCTCGACGCACGACCACGACAGCGGCGGGAGGGAGAGGCGCACGGCGCCGTCCTGCACGCCGGCTCCCTCGAGCGCGCGCATCCCCACGCGCTCCTCGCCCGCACGGTTGGTCGTGAGACGGTCGCCCCCCTCGGGGATCGTGAGCACCTCGGCGCTCGCGACGGTCGGCTCGCCGAAGCCGCGCAGGTCGACCTGCACGTCGGCCGCCTCCTCGAGTCCGCGATTGGCGAGGAAGAGAGCGACGCGTCCGCGCTCCTCATCCCACGTCGCGGCGACGTCGACGAGGTCGGCGTCCCCGAAGCGGGCGGTCGAGTAGCGGTCGGAGCGCACGGCCGGCCGCAGGATCTCGCCGGTCGCGAGCGCGCGCATGCGCGCGAAGGGCCAGAAGATGCTCTGCCGCCAGGCGGGTCCGCCCTCCTCCGAGCGGATGGGCGCGATGACGTTGACGAGCTGTGCCTGGTTCGCGATCTTCACGCGATCCCCGTGGCGCAGGATCGAGTGCAGGAGCGTGCCGACGACGACGGCGTCCGTGACGTTGTACTCGTCCTCGATGAGACGCGGGTGCTCGCGCCACGCGCGCGAGACGTTGTGCGGCTGGTCCTCGGTGTCGAGGCCGCGCTGGTACCACACGTTCCACTCGTCGAACGAGATGTGGATGCGCTTGCTGTGCTTGCCGCGGGCGCGCACGGCGTCGGCGGTCGCGGCGACCGACTCGATGAAGTGGTCGGTGTCGAGCGCCGTCGCGAGGAAGCTCGCCGCGTCTCCGTTCTCCTCCTGGTAGTAGGCGTGCATCGAGATGTAGTCGACCTCGTCGTAGGCCTGGCTGAGCACCTCGTACTCCCACTGGCCGAACGTGGGCATGCGCGAGTTCGAGCTGCCGACCGCGACGAGCTCGATGTCCGGGTCGACGTAGCGCATCGCCTTGGCGGCCTCCTGCGCGAGCCGGCCGTACTCCGCGGGCGTCTTGTGGCCGATCTGCCACGGGCCGTCGAGCTCGTTGCCGAGGCACCACAGCTTGATGCCGAACGGGTCGGGGGAGCCGTTGCGCGCGCGCAGGTCGGAGAGGTGGCTTCCGCCGGGATGGTTCGCGTACTCGACGAGCTCGCGCGCCGCGTCGACGCCGCGCGTGCCGAGGTTGACGGCCTCCATGATCTCGACGCCCGCGAGCCGCGCCCATCCGGCGAACTCGTGCAGCCCGAACGCGTTCGTCTCCACCGTGTGCCACGCGCCGTCGAGGCGGCGCGGGCGCTGCTCGACGGGGCCGACGCCGTCCTCCCAGTTGTACCCGGAGACGAAGTTGCCGCCCGGGTAGCGCACGACGGTCGGGCCGAGCTCGCGCACGAGCTCGAGAACGTCGCGCCGGTAGCCGTTCTCGTCCGCCTCCGGGTGCCCGGGCTCGAAGATGCCCGTGTAGACGCAGCGCCCCATGTGCTCGACGAACGAGCCGAAGATGCGGTGCGGCACGGGCCCGACGGTGAAATCGCGGTCGACGGTGACAATGGCGCGAGACATGGAACTCCTTGTCGTGGGCGGATGCGCGCCGGTCGCGCCGCTGCGCGCTGCCGGCTCGGCGTCATTATTACATCGTTAGAGCGGGTCGGGAAGCCTCCGTGCCCGCTCGCGGCACGCCCGCGCTCGCGATCGTGGCGCGGCAGCCCCCAGCCCATCGGGCGGACGCCCGCTCGGCGCCCGCGCGTGCCCGATCGGCCCGGGCGAGCGTCCCCCAAACCGGCGCGAGCGCGCCGCTGGACCC
>JAATFA010000165.1 GCA_015655445.1 Actinomycetales bacterium
CCCTCGCGGATGAGGCCGAGGAGGATGTGCTCGGTGCCGATGTAGTTGTGGCCGAGCTGCAGCGCCTCGCGCAGGGACAGCTCGAGCACCTTCTTCGCGCGCGGCGTGAAGGGGATGTGACCGGTCGGCTGCTGCTGACCCTGCCCGATGATGTCCTGCACCTGCTCGCGCACGGCGTCGAGGGAGATGTTCAGCGACTCGAGCGCCTTCGCGGCGACGCCCTCCCCCTCGTGGATGAGGCCGAGGAGGATGTGCTCGGTGCCGATGTAGTTGTGGTTGAGCATCTTGGCCTCTTCCTGGGCCAGGACCACGACGCGGCGAGCTCGATCGGTGAATCTCTCGAACATGGAATCTCCTCCAGCGCCGGGCTCGGGGACGGCGCCGTTACAAAGAGAGTAACGACGGGCTCCGACGAAATCGTCCCTGTTCGCTCGCGGCGTGACATCGCGCGGGAGGCGACGTCAGCGCGACTCGTGCTCGGCGGGAGCGCGATCCTCCTCGGCGAGCGCGCGCTCGAACTTGGCGCGCTCCTCCGCCTCGATGCGCGAGTACACCTTGCGCTCGGTGCGGTCCGCGCGCACGATCGCGCGCATCGCGAACCAGAAGATGAGCCCGACGAGGATCGTCGGCGCCACGGAGTAGACCGTGGCCCAGAACGGATCGGTGGGCATGCCGACCATGGTACGCGCGCTCGCCCCCTCCCTCCCCGTGAGGGGCGCCATACTGCTGCACCCGGGCGCCCCGAGCCGCAGTATGGCGCCCCTCACGAGGGAGGGAGGGAGGGAGGGAGGGAGGGGGGGGTCAGCCCTTCGCGGCGATGCCGATGAGGCCGGAGACGACGAGGTAGACGCCGATCGCGGCGATCGCGACCCACACGACGATGCGCGTGACGGACGGGCCCCGGCGAGGCCCGCTCCCGCTCATCCCGTCCTCCGCCGTGCGATCACTTGACGAGCGGGAAGAGGATCGTCTCCCGGATGCCGAGGCCCGTGATCGCCATGAGCAGCCGGTCGATCCCCATCCCCATGCCGCCGGAGGGGGGCATGCCGTGCTCGAGCGCGCGCAGGAAGTCCTCGTCGAGGCGCATCGCCTCGTCGTCGCCGCGCGCCGCCTGCCGCGCCTGCTCGACGAAGCGCTCGCGCTGCACGACGGGGTCGACGAGCTCGGAGTATGCCGTCGCGAGCTCGAACCCGCGCACGTAGAGGTCCCACTTCTCCACCACACCCGGTGTCGAGCGGTGCTGCCGCACGAGCGGGGAGGTGTCGACGGGGAAGTCCATGACGAAGGTGGGACGCTCGAGCGTGCCCTTGACGAAGTGCTCCCACAGCTCCTCGACGAGCTTGCCGTGCGTCGCGAGCCGCACCTCGACGTGCGCCGCGTCGGCGAGCGCCTGGAGTTCGGCGACCGAGGTCTGCGGCGTGATCTCGACGCCGGCCGCCACGGAGAGCGACTCATACATGCGGATGCGGTCCCACTCGCCGCCGAGGTCGTAGTCCGTGCCGTCCGCCCACGTCACGTGATGGCTGCCGGCGATCGCGAGCGCGGCGTTCTGCACGAGCTCCTGCGTGAGCTCGGCCATCTGCAGGTAGTCGCCGTACGCCTGGTACGCCTCGAGCATCGCGAACTCCGGCGAGTGCGTCGAGTCCGCGCCCTCGTTGCGGAAGTTGCGGTTGATCTCGAAGACGCGCTCGAGACCGCCCACGACGGCGCGCTTGAGGAAGAGCTCGGGAGCGATCCGCAGGTAGAGGTCGATGTCGAACGCGTTCGAGTGCGTGACGAATGGACGTGCGCTCGCGCCCCCGTGCACCGTCTGCAGCATCGGCGTCTCGACCTCGAGGTAGCCGTGGCTCGCGAACGTCGCGCGGAGCGACGCGTTCGCGGTCGCGCGCGCCCGTACGATGTAGCGGGCCTGCTCGCGCACGATGAGGTCGAGGTAGCGCTGGCGCACGCGCGTCTCCTCGCTCAGCTCCGAGTGCAGGTTGGGCAGTGGCAGGAGCGCCTTGGCCGCGATGCGCCACTCCGCGACGAGCACCGACAGCTCGCCCCGTCGGCTCGTGACGACCTCGCCGCGCACCCACACGTGGTCGCCGAGGTCGACGAGGTCCTTCCACAGCTCGAGCGACTCGTCGCCGACCTCGGCGAGCGAGACCATGACCTGCACGCGATCGCCGTCGCCGGCCTGCAGCACGGCGAAGCACAGCTTGCCGGTCGTGCGCACGTGGACGACACGGCCCGCGAGCGAGACCTCGACGCCCGTCCTGTGGTCGGGCTCGAGGTCGTCGAAGCGCGCGCGCACCGCACCGATCGTGTCCGTGATCGGCAGCGAGACCGGGTACGCCTCCATGCCCGCCGCGAGCATGCGCTCGCGCTTGGCGAGTCGCACGGCCTTCTGCTCGACGACGTCCTCTTCGCTCATGGTCCTCCCGATCGCTGCCGTCCCATGCTAGCCAGCGCCCGCACGGGCGCTCGCGCTCAGCCGCCGAGGACGATGCGGTCGTTGTCGATGAGCCGCGTGCCCCCGACGCGCGCGGCGACGAGCACGATCGCCGTGCCGCGGAAGCCGTCGCTGACGGGCAGGAACGTCTCCGGGTCCACGAGCGCGAGGTAGTCGAGCACGACGCGGTCCTCGCCGTGGACGACGGACTGCGCGGCCGCGAGCGCCGCGTCGACCCCGCGGTCCGACGCGGACGCGGCGGCCTCGAGCGCCCGCGAGAGCGCGACCGCGGCCTGCCGCTCCTCGGGCGAGAGGTAGGCGTTGCGGCTCGAGAGGGCGAGGCCGTCCGCCTCGCGCACCGTGGTGACCTCCTCGACGCGCACGCGGAGGTTGAGGTCGGCGACCATCTGGCGCACGAGGAAGAGCTGCTGGGCGTCCTTCTGCCCGAACAGCACGACGTCGGGGCCGACGATCGAGAGGAGCTTCGCGACGACCGTGAGCACGCCGTCGAAGTGGCCCGGACGGGAGGCCCCCTCGAAGAGGGCCGCGACGCGGCCGCCGGTGATGCGCGTCTGCGGCGTGCCGGTGGGGTACATCTCCTCCGCCGACGGCGCGAAGACCACCTCGACGCCCCGCGCGGAGAGCGCATCGACGTCGGCGTCGATGCTGCGCGGGTAGCGCGCGAGGTCCTCCCCGGCACCGAACTGCAGCGGGTTGACGAAGATCGAGACGATGACGTGGTCGGCGAGGGCGCGCGCCCTGTCCACGAGCGCGAGGTGGCCGGCGTGCAGCGCGCCCATCGTCGGCACGAGCGCGACGTCGCCGATCGCCGCCTGCTCCCGTACCTCGCGGATGGTGTGCACGAGCAGAGGGCGGCTCACGGGATCCTTTCGGTCGCGCAGCGCATCCGCGTCGACCGAGAACGATCGTATCGACTCGCGCCCCCTCCGACCGACGGCGGGCGTCGCGCGACCGACCGCGGGGCCGCGGCGCGGGGAGGCGGGACGAGAGCGCACGGGGCGGCGCGAGACGGGCGAGATTGGAGGGAGCCGGCCTGAGGGGGAGGTCGGCCGGCTCCCTCCTGGAGCCGGGAACCTGCGCGGAGGCGGGGGCATCCGCGTGCGGGTCTGTTCCCGAACGCCGCCAGGGTAAGCGGGTTCTTTCTCCCCTTCATGCTCCCGCCCCAACCTCAGGATCTGCGGCCGCGTAGCCTCAGGATTGGATCAGCTTCGCCGTCCCGCTCGCGCTCGCGCCGCATCCGGGCGCTCCGTTCACTCCTCGGGGGGCAGGAGCGGAGCGGGAGGCGTGCCGAGGGCGATCTCGACCGACGATCGCACGAGCGGGCCGAGCACCGATCCGGGCGATGGGATCCCCACGCCCTCGAGGATCCCGACGGCCTGCACGACGATCGCGGACGAGAACCCGCGCGCCGTCTCGATCGCCTCGGCCCACGCGGGGCGGTCCTTCTCGTCCACGAGCACGGGCTCCGCGCCCATCTCGACGACGAGCGCCTGCCCGATCGGCTGCACGGGAGCGGGCGCCGTCACGGCGCAATAGCTCTCGCGCAGCCGCACGAGGTCGACGCTCGTGCCCGTGAAGACCATCGCGGGGTTGATCGCAAGCGGGATGGCGCCCGCGGCGGTCGCAGGCGCGAGCACGGAGACGCCGTGGCGCACCGCGGTGTGGACGACGAGCTGCCCGGGCTGCCACGCCCCCGTCGCGGCGAGTCCCGCGACGAGACGCTCGAGCTCGTCCTCCGGCACCGCGAGCAGCACGAGCTCGCTGCGCTCGACGATCTCGGGGACGGCGAGCACGGGCACGCGCGGCAGGAGCGCGTCGGCGCGGTCGCGGCTCTCCCGCGAGACCGCCGATATCCCGACGATCGAGTGCCCCGCGCCCCCGAGGGCCGCCCCGAGCACGGGACCCACGTGCCCCGCCCCGATCACGCCGACGCCGAGGCGCCCGCTGCGCGCGGTCATGCGGTCGCCTCCCCCGAGCGCCACCGATGCGACGTGTCGCCGCGCGCGGCGACGATCGCGCCACGCTCGACGTAGCGGAAGAACGCAGCCGCGTCGGGCGGGTCGAGCGCGCCGAGCCGCGCATCGATGGGCCCCATGACGGTGTGCACGTGCACGGCGGCGAGGCGGAGGCCGCGCAGGATGGGCCCCTGCCGCACGCCGACGCTCTGCACCCGCGGCAGCGGGACGATGACGAGCTCCCGCCACACGGCCCCGCGCCGCAGCAGGACGGCGTCGCGCGTGAGCAGGAAGCCGTTGCGGCGCCAGCTGAACCAGCGGATCGCGGCCGCGCGCCGCGGCGACGTCGTGTAGCCGTCACCCGGGACGCCACGAGCCGCGAGCCCGAGCCGCACGTCGTCGAGGTCGATGCCCGGCAGCAGCAGGCCGAGCACGCGCAGGGCGTCGTCGGCGCTGCCGACGGGCAGGATCGTGGAGCGCTGCTGCTGCTGGCTGCCGCGGTCGTGCCCGCGCGCGGCGCGGTTGACGCGGATCTCCCACCACCCCGCGGGGCGCCAGAGGATGCGCTGGCTCACGGCGACCGAATGGATGCGTCCCGGCGGCAGGGTCTCGTTCGTCGTCGACAGCAGGCCGAACCCCACGCGCACGCCGTCGGGGGTGGCGGCGATCGAGTAGCGCAGCGACTTCGTGAACCGGTTGAGGAGATAGGTGCCGAGCCCGAGGAGCGCGGGCACGAAGCCGAACGCGAAGTAGTAGTGGCCGGTGAGGCTCGTGAGCACGACGAGGCCCGCGAGGAGCGCGGCGAACACGAGCGCGCTCTCGCTCAGGAGCACCGACCCGGCGAGCCGCGCGGGGTGCATGCGCACGACCGACTCGGGGGGCGCCGCGGCGGGGTCGAACTCGGGCGCGAGCAGCTCGGCGACGCGCCGCTCGACGACGTTCGCGGGAACGGGCGCGCTCTCGGCGCTCGCGCGCGCCGACTCGCGCGCGCCCGAGGCGAGGCGCAGGATCTCCGCACGCAGGGCGTCCGCGCTCGTGCCGGACAGGTAGGAGAGCTGCACGTTCGCGTCGTGGCCCGCCTGGCTGATCTCGAGCTTCGCGGCGCCGAAGAGCCGCGCGAACGCGGGACGCGAGATGTTGATGGCCTGGACGCGATCGAGCCGCGCCTTGCGGTGGCTGCGGAAGAGGATGCCGCGACGCACCTCGACGACCTCCTCGGTGATCCGGAACGAGTGGAAGCGCCAGGCGAGGTAGTAGCCGGCGACGAAGAGGGCGAGCACGACGATGACGGCGAGAAGCGCGAGCGGAACGAGACCCCGGTCGATGACGTAGTCGACGGGGTCGCCGCGATAGCTCGGGGCGCCGACGAACAGGTCGATGATCCGCTCGCGGAAGTTGTTGAGCAGCACGCCGACGACGGCGAGGAAGGCGATGCCGCCGCGGAGGAGGGGCGTCGCGGGGTGCAGGCGGTGCCACTCGCCGTCGGCGAGCTCCTGGGCACGCACGACGGGCAGGGCGGCGCTCACAGCCCCACCCGGCGCGACTCCGCGCGCGCGACGAGGTCGTCGCGCAGGCGCTCGGCGTCCTCCTGCGGCAGACCGGGGATGACGACGCCGCTCGAGGCGGCCGCGGTCACGAACTTGAGCTCGCTGAGCCCGAGGGCGCGCGAGAGCGGCCCTCGGTTGATGTCGACGAGCTGCATGCGGCCGTACGGGACGGCGACGATGCGCCGGAACATGATGCCACGACGGAACAGGAGGTCGTCCTCGCGCAGCTCGTACCCGATCGCGCGGACGCGGCGCGGTGTGAGGACGAGCACGATGAGGGCGACGATCCCCACGACGACGGGCGGGATCCATCCGTAGACCCAGTGCCCGAGGATGAGCGGGAGCGCCGAGAGCACGGTGAGCACAGCGCCCGTGACGAACGTCGACACGAGGTCGACGACGAGGTACTTCGGCGACACCCGCCGCCACGTCGCGCCGGGGGGCTCGATATCGGTCATGGCGTCTCCCGCTGGGCGGCCGGCCCTCACGCGGTCGCGGTCGGGCCGCGATCGTTCTCGTCGTCGTCCGGAGGGATCGTGCACATCCGCTCCGCGATGAGCCCCGCCACGAGGAGGAGCACGGATCCGACGGCCATCGCCGCGGCCATCAGCACCGAGCCTACCCCGGCGACCACGCCGCGCCCCAGGATGTACGCGACGAGGCCGAGGCCCGCTCCCGCGAGCAGCGCGCCCGTGAGCGCGCACGCCTTGGCGAGCACGACGACGCGCGTCGCGTAGAACGGGTTGACGTTGCCGTGCCGGCGCGCGCGCACGGCCCGCCGCACGGGGACCGCCGCGATCACGACGATGACGCCGATCGCGACGAGGACCACGGGGAGCGCGTAGGAGGGCATCACGGTCGGCTGCCCGCTCGCCGCGAGGCCCGCGTCGAGGAACCACCCCCCGACGAGCCCGATGACCGCGAACAGGATGAGCGTGGACGCGCGCGTGTGGCTCACGACGCCTCCCGCAGCCGGCTCAGGAGCGCGGCGACCGGGCCGGCTCCCGGCAGCACGGCGCGCGGGTCGATCTCGAGCCAGGGCGCGAGCACGAACTCGCGCTCCGCTGCGCGCGGGTGCGGCAGCACGATGCGCTCGTCGTCGCGCCGCTCGTCCCCGAGCGCCACGAGGTCGAGGTCGAGCGTGCGGTCGCCCCAGCGCTCGGCGCGCACGCGCCCGAACCGCGCCTCGACGCCGTGGAGCGCCGCGAGCAGCTGCTCCGGCTCGAGGGTCGTCGCGACGGTCACGACGCCGTTGAGGTAGCGCGGCGCCGACTCGTCGAGCCCGTGCGGACGCACCGCGACGGTCTCGCGCAGGGACGAGACCCCGGTGAGGCGCACGCCGTCGAGGGCGGCGATGGCGTCGACGGCCGCGCGGATGGTCGCCTCGCGGTCGCCGAGGTTGCTGCCGAGCGCGATGACGGCGCTCCGCTCCCCCGTCACGACCCGCTCCCCCGTCACGACCGGCTCCTCGTGATCGTGACCGCGACGTCCTCGAACGGCACGGCGATGGGCGCGGACGGCTTGTGCACGGTGACGGTCACGCTCTCGACGCGCTCGTCGTCGAGAGCGACCGTGGCGA
This sequence comes from Actinomycetales bacterium, assembly GCA_015655445.1. GTDB lineage: Bacteria > Actinomycetota > Actinomycetes > Actinomycetales > Microbacteriaceae > Diaminobutyricimonas. Next base: position 7,537 of record JAATFA010000165.1, read on the forward strand.
TGCGCTCGGCGAGCGTCTCGATGAGGTCGACGGGATCGCGCTCGACCGCGGCAGCGACGGCCGCCGCGAGCGCGCCGTAGTCGACCGTCGCGGAGAGGTCGTCGCTGCGTCCCGCCGGCGCGAGGTCGAGCACGACGTCGAGGTCCACGACGAACTCCTGGCCCGCGGCGCGCTCGTCGGCGAGCACGCCGTGGAAGCCGGTCGCGCGGATGCCGCGCAGCGCGATCCGATCCGCCGTCATCCTCGAGCCCCTTCCCGCCATGCATGTGCCACGTCGAGGGCCGCACGCGTCGAGGCGACGTCGTGCACGCGCACGCCCCACGCGCCCTCGCGCGCCGCGAGAGCGCTCACGATCGCCGTCGCGGGGTCCCGGTCCTCGAGCGTCGCGCCCGAGGGCAGCAGGGCGCCGAGGAAGCGCTTGCGACTCGCTCCGACGAGCACCCGGAAGCCTAGCGCGACGAGCTCCCCCAGGTGGCCGAGCAGCGCCCAGTTGTGCTGCGCGCGCTTGGCGAACCCGAGGCCCGGGTCGATGACGATGCGCTCGGGATCGACGCCCCACACGATCATCGCGGCCGCGCGCTCGACGAGCTCGTCCCGCACCTCGGCGACGACGTCCTCGTAGATCGCGTGCTCGTCCATCGTCTCGCTCGGCCCGCGCCAGTGCGAGAGCACGTAGTGCACGCCGAGGTCGGAGACGACGCGCCCCATCTCGGGGTCGGCGAGCCCGCCCGACACGTCGTTCACCCACGACGCGCCCGCCTCGACCGCCGCGCGCGCGGTCGCGGCGTTCATCGTGTCGACGCTCACGACGACGCCCTCCTGCGCGAGCGCCCGCACGACGGGCAGCACCCGCTCCTGCTCGACCTCGAGCGGCACGCGCGGCGCGCCCGGTCGCGTCGACTCTCCGCCGACGTCGACGACGTCCGCGCCCTGCGCGCGCAGCTCGAGGCCGTGCGCGATCGCGGCATCCGGGTGCACCCACCGTCCCCCGTCGCTGAAGGAGTCGGGCGTGACGTTGAGGACGCCCATGATGCGCGTGCGCTCGAGCGCACCCGCATCAGCCATGCCCTCTCCCGAGCAGCGCCATGACCTCGGCACGCGCGGCCGGGTCGGACAGCTCGCCTCGCGAGGCGATCGTCACGATCGAGCTCTCCCCTTGACGCGCGCCGCGCGCCGCGAGGCATCCCTGGCGTGCGTCGAGCACGACGAGGACGCCGCGCGGGGCAAGGCCCGCCTCGAGCGTCTCCGCGATCTGCTCGGTCAGCCGCTCCTGGAGCTGGGGACGTGACGAGAGCGTCTCCACGACGGACGCGAGACGGCCGAGGCCGACGGCGCGATCGCTCGGGACGTACGCGAGCGCCGCGTGGCCGAAGAACGGCAGGAGGTGGTGCTCGCACATCGAGCGGAACGCCACGTCCCGCAGGAGCACGAGCTCGCCGGTCTCCGGGCCGGCCGCGACCGTCTCGCCGAGACGCTCGAGCGGGTCGACGCCGACGCCCGCGAAGAGGTCGGCGTAGGACTCCGCCACGCGACGCGGCGTCGCCTCGAGACCCGGCCGGGCCGGATCCTCACCGATCGCCGCGAGCAGCTCGGCGACCGCCGCCTCGATGCGCCCCGTGTCGACGGCCACGCGCGCTACGCCGTCGCGATGCCCGGGGTCCTCCGCGGACGCGGGGTGCGACGCGGCTTGGGCGTGGGCTCCGAGTCGGAGCCGTCGTCGACCGCGCCCGAGCCGACGGGGGCCTTCGCGGGCACCTCGATGGGGGGCTGGTCGGAGAACGGGCGCTTCGCGCTCGAGACCCACTCGGGACGCTCGGGCAGCTTGCGCACGTCCTTGAAGATCTCGGCGAGCTGGTTGTGGTCGAGCGTCTCGTGCTCGAGCAGGGCCGCGGCGAGCCGGTCGAGGATGTCGCGGTTCGCGGTGAGCACCTGGTACGCCTCGTCGTGCGCCTGCTCGATGAGCCGGCGCACCTCGGCGTCGACGCGCTCGGCGACCGTCTCCGAGTAGTCGCGCTGGTGGCCCATGTCGCGGCCGAGGAACACCTCGCCGCTCGACTGGCCGAGCTTGACCGCGCCGACGTCCGCGCTCATGCCGTACTCCGTGACCATCTTGCGCGCGATGCTCGTCGCCTTCTCGATGTCGTTCGAGGCGCCCGTCGTCGGGTCGTGGAAGACGATCTCCTCCGCGACGCGTCCGCCCATCGCGTAGGTGAGCTGGTCGAGGAGCTCGTTGCGCGTGACCGAGTACTTGTCCTCGAGCGGGAGCACCATCGTGTAGCCGAGGGCGCGCCCGCGCGGCAGGATCGTGACCTTCGTCACGGGGTCCGTGTGGCGCATCGCCGCCGCCGCGAGCGCGTGTCCGCCCTCGTGGTACGCCGTGAGCAGCTTCTCCTTGTCGCTCATGACGCGCGTGCGGCGCTGCGGTCCCGCCATGACGCGGTCGACCGCCTCGTCGAGCGCACGGTTGTCGATGAGCTGCGCGTTGCTGCGCGCCGTGAGCAGCGCCGCCTCGTTGAGCACGTTCGCGAGGTCCGCGCCCGTGAAGCCCGGCGTCTTGCGCGCGAGCACGTCGAGGTCGACGCTCGCCGCCATGGGCTTGCCCTTCGCGTGCACCTCGAGGATCTTGCGCCGCCCCGCGAGGTCCGGCGCGTCGACGCCGATCTGACGGTCGAAGCGACCGGGACGCAGGAGCGCGGGGTCGAGGATGTCGGGCCGGTTCGTGGCGGCGATGAGGATGACGTTCGTCTTGACGTCGAATCCGTCCATCTCCACGAGCAGCTGGTTGAGGGTCTGCTCGCGCTCGTCGTGGCCGCCGCCCATGCCCGC
>JAATFA010000108.1 GCA_015655445.1 Actinomycetales bacterium
ATGCACGGTCAGCCGGGCGTTAGCGTGAACCACGAGGACCTCCTGGAAGTGAGAGACGTCAGACATCTCCACTAAGCCCGGAGGTCCTCCCCGTTCAGCGCAGGCGCGCGGGCACCAAAGTCATGGCCGGGTACAGCTAGGCGGTGCCCATGCCTGGGCGCGTGGGCACGAGGCGCGCGAGCTCGTCGAACACGGCCGATGCGATCGCGCCGAAGGAGCGCTCCTCGACCGGGAGCCCCAAGGGACCGGGCCTGCTCGACGACATCCGCGCCGGGGCGTACTCGGCACAGGGGAGTGCGGCCGGAGCGGGCCGCTGCGCACAGCCCGCTCCGCGCTGCAGGCGCCGGCTGTCGTGCGGCGCCCGGATCCGCAGCGCCGCCTACTCCGCGCGGTCGGGGCTGATCTCCCACGCCGGGAAGGGGTCGGGGAAGCCCGCCCACGCGAGCGGGCCGGCCGCGAGCTCGGCGTCGGTGAGCGTCGCGCCGTCGAGCGCCGCGGCGAGCGCAGCGCGATCGAGGTCGAGCCCGATGATCGCGAGGTCCTGTCCGAACGCGAGCGGCTCGCCGCCCTCCTCGAGCTCGTCGTCGTGCGCGAGCGGCGCGAGGGACATCATGCGGCCGACGTGGTCCCAGTGCGCCGTGACGTGCGGGCGCGTGGCGAGGCGGCAGAACCCGGCCGAGCGGATGACGCTGCCGAACGCCCTGCGCTCGATGCGCTCCTTGAGCAGTCGGCGCAGCCGGCCGGGGTGGAAGGGACGCAGGTTCTCGTAGCGGAAGCCGCTGACGCGCCGATCGCGCATGTGCGGGTCGTGGTCGTCGTTGAGCAGGCCCACCCAGCCGGGCCGCTCCTGCGTGCGCGTGTAGGGGCGGGAGACGTCGACGGGGCCGACGCTGCCGCTGCGCAGTCGCACGCGAGCGTGCGGGCTCACGTGCGAGACGAGGCTCATGATCGTCGTGAGCTCGGAGCGCGAGAGCGCCGACCAGTTCACGAGCACGATCATGGAGGCGTACTCGATCTGCTCGACCGCGAGGGAGGCGCGTGCCGTCCGCTCGCCCGCGCTCCCGTGTCCCGCGCGCACGACCCACGTGCCGTCCCCCAGGTCGTCGAGGAGGTGGGCGGCGTCGAGCACGCACACGAGGGCTACGAGGCGCGTCGCCCCCTCGGGATCGGCGAGGCCGCCGACGACGTCGGTCGCGGCGACCTCGAGGGGCACCTCGACGACCGCGCCCGCGGCACGCCCGGCGGACCTCGCGCGCTCGATCGCCTCCTCGACGGGCTCCCGCGCAGCGAGGAGGCTCCGCGCCGGCACGAAGGCGCGGTCCGTGCGCTCCGCGAGGCCCCTCGCGTATTGCGCGCGTTCCGGCGCGCACGCCCCCACCACTGCGATCACATCGACGTCCGCCACGTCGCGCTCCGTTCCATCTGCCGTGCCCCGTAGGGGGCCTATACTCGATTGATGATAACCGTTCTCAATAGGAGGCGAACGTGAAGGTCCGGGCATCGCTCAAATCGCTCAAGAACCAGCCCGGGGCGCAGGTCGTGCGTCGCCGCGGGCGGGTCTACGTCATCAACAAGCTCCACCCGCGCTTCAAGGGGCGTCAGGGCTGACCTCGTGACCGCTCGGCGAGCGCGACCCCGTCGCGGGGCGCGCGCTCGCCGATCCTCGATCGGCGCCACGCGCGCCGGAAGGCATGACATGACCACATCCGCACGCTTCCTCGACGCGCTCGTCATCGGCGCAGGCCCCGCGGGCATCGGCACGGCGCTCGCGCTCGCGGCCGTCGACTCGCTCGCCTTCGGCGTGCTCGAGCGCGGGCAGATCGGCCAGACCTTCCTCGACTGGCCCGCCGAGCAGGCATTCCTGACCCCCTCCTTCACGGGCAACGGCTTCGGCGCGACCGACCTCAACGCCGTGCACACGCAGACCTCGCCCGCATTCACGCTCGGCACGGACTACCCGAGCGGACCGCAGTACGCGAAGTACCTGCGCAGCGTCGCCGCGCACTTCCGCGTGCCCGTCATGTCCCGCACGGAGGTCACCTCGGTCGCCCGGCACGCGGACGGGTTCGAGGTCGTCTGCTCGCGCGGGCCCGTGCTCGCCCGCTCGCTCGTGTGGGCGGGCGGCGAGTTCCACCATCCACTGCCCCCACGCATCCCCGGGAGCGGGCTCGCCGACCACGCGAGCGCATCGGCCGCATGGCGCACGCGCACGGGTGAGCTCGTCGTGATCGGCGGGTACGAGTCGGGCATCGACATCGCGTGCCACCACGTCGCGCACGGGGCTGCCGTGACGGTCGTCGACGCCGATCACCCGTGGGACGCCGGGTCGGGATCCGACCCCTCCTTCCGGCTCGCGCCGCGCTCGCGCATGCGGCTCGAGGCCGCGCTCGCGACCGGGCGGCTCACCCTCGTGCCTGCGCGGGCCGTGGGCGTCAAGCAGCACGCGGACGGCTTCGGGGTGCGGCTGAGCGACGGCCGCACGATCGCGAGCGCATCGCGGCCGATCGCCGCGACCGGCTTCGGACCCGGCCTCGGCCCCGTCGAGGACCTCTTCGCGCGGCGCGCGGACGGATGGCCCGAGCTCGACGACGACGACCAGTCGACGATCGCACCGGGCCTGTTCCTCTCGGGTCCCGCGATCCGGCACGGCGGTCTCCGGTTCTGCTTCGTCTACACGTTTCGGCAGCGCTTCGCGCACATCGCACGCGTCATCGGCGAGCGCGCGGGCAAGGACACGAGCGCGCTCGAGGCGTGGCGCGCGGCGGGGATGCTCACCGACGACCTCTCGTGCTGCGGCGTCGAGTGCGCGTGCTGACCCGCTCGACGGGCGCGGTCGCCGCGCGAGGCGCTCACCCGCGGGGCGCGTTCACGGCGACGCTCGTCTTCGTCGGGGCGATCCTCGCGGGAAGTGCGCTCGGGGCGGCCGAGCCGGCCGTGGGCGCCGCGCTCGGCGGATGGGTCGACCGCGTCGTGCTCGCGCTCGTCGCGCTGCTCTTCTTCGAGCTGCGCCTCGACGGGCCGGGCGCACTCCGACGGGGGCCCCGGACGGTGCTGCTCGTGATCGGGATCAACTTCCTGCTCGTCCCCGTCGTAGCCGCCACGCTCACGCTCCTGCTGCCCGACACGGCGGTGCGGCTCGGCGTGCTCGTCTACTGCCTCGCGCCGTGCACCGACTGGTTCCTCGGCTTCACGCGCATGGCCCACGGCGACACGGCCCTCGGAGCCGCCCTGCTGCCGATCCAGATGACGCTGCAGCTCGCGCTCTACCCGGTGTGGATCGCCCTCGCGACCGGAGGGGGCTTCGGTGCGACCCTCGGCGAGATCGGCCCGACGCTCCTGTCGTGGTTCGTGCTGCCGGCCGGTGTCGGGCTCGCCGCGCGGCTCCTCGTGCGCGTCGCCGTGCCCGCGCCGTGGGGCGCGCGGGTGCGCGCGGGCGCGGGCGCGCTCGTGCCTGCGGTCATCGCGGCGCTCATCGTGTGCCTGTTCGCCGCGCACGTCGGCACGATCCTCGCCCACCCCGCGCCGTTCGCGTGGGTGCTGCTCGTGGTGTTCCTGTTCTTCGTGAGCACCTACCTCATCGGGGAGGGGCTCGGGCGGCTGGTCCGTCTGCGGTTCCGCGAGCAGGCCCTGCTTGCGATGACGACGTCCGCGCGCAACGCCCCCCTCATGCTCGCGATCACGACGATCGCCCTGCCCAGCCAGCCGCTCGTGGACGCCGCGATCGTGCTCGGCATGCTCGTCGAGTTCCCGCACCTGACGGCGCTCACGCACCTGCTGCGGCGGCGGGAGGCGGCGCGTCCATCCGTGGCGCATGCCGTTTCGGCATGAGGATTTTCCTTCCGCCGCCCGGTCCCCTACCGTCGTCGCGAGCCTGTCGATGACGCCGGTAGAACGACGGCGGGCGCCCGGTCGTCCGGACGCCCGCCGTCGCAGGGAGCGGGTGGGTCAGTGCTCGTCGTGGCTCAGTGCTCGTCGTAATGGGAGCCGTGGGCCGCGTGCTTGTGCCCGTCGTGCACGTAGTCGATGTGGTCGTCGTGTGCGACGGCCTCGTGCCCGCAGCTCTCGCCGTGAGCGTGCTCGTCGGGGCCGTGCTCGGCGACCGACTCGTGCTCGTCGTAGTGGTCGCCGTGCTCGGCGTGGTGGTGCGTTCCGTGCACGTAGTCGGTGTGCCCCTCATGGGCGACGGCCTCATGGCCGCACCCGGCTCCGTGCGTGTGCTCGGCGAGGGTGTGCTCGGCGTGGACGTCAGTGGTCATGGTGTTCGTTCCTTGATGGTTCGTGGTCGTACGGGGGTCAGTGGACGTCTTCGAGGACGTGGACGATCGCGTCCTCGACGAGATGGACGATGTGGTGGTCGGCGATCGCGTAGACCGACTCGCGTCCGGTGCGCGTGACGGTCACGAGCCCACCCTCTCGCAGCGTCCGGAGATGCTGCGAGACGAGAGGCTGAGACAGCCCGGTCTGCTCGACCAGCGTGGACACGCTCGCCGGTTCCTTCGCGAGCCGCCGCAGGATGCTCAGCCGCGACGGCGACGACAGAGCCTTGAAGATCTCCGACGCCGCCACAACGGCCCGTTCCTCGTCCACTTCCCCAAGACAACCACATTCATAAGAACATTGCAATACGTTTATCTAATTGCGCATGATTCTCACGTGTTCTCGCGCATCCTGAGGGTGTCGGCGCCCGCTGCCATCCGCTGCCGGTCAGCGCACGCTGCGGCGGTAGGCGCTCGGCGACACGCCGCAGGCCCGCGTGAAGTGGGTGTAGAAGCTGCTCTGGGATCCGAAGCCGGCGTCGTGGCCCACCTCGGTCGTGGTCATGGTGGTCGTCAGGAGCAGTCGCTGCGCCTCCGCGACCCGGCACCGGGTGAGGTAGCTGCCGAGGGTCGTGCCCACCGTCTCGCGAAACAGCGTCATGGCGTAGTTCGGGTTCAAGTGGGTCGCGCGCGCGATGTCGGCGGGCGCGATGTTCGAGCGGAAGTGCGTCACGGCGAACTGCGCCATCTCCACGACGTGCCGCATGCCGTCGGTGTGGAAGCGCGTCGCGTGGGCGCAATGCTCGTCGCCGTGCTCCTGGTGGTAGTGCAGCAGCCGCCCCACGAGCGCCTGGATCTCGAGAAGCGCGAACTGTTCGGTCTCTCCGCCGGTGAGGTCGCTGAGCCACGAGACGAACATCGGCTCCACGTCCCGACCTGCCGCCGTCGCGGGCAGGACGATCGGCCGATTGGTGAGCACGTCGCTCAGGCTGTCGCCCGGCAGGGCCCAGCTGAAGACCGTCGCGAGCGGGATGTGCACCCAGCAGTTGTCGCTGTCCCCGGGGGCTCCGTGGTCGATGAGGCGGTGCGGCGTCGCCCCCCAGAAGATCGCGATCTGCCCCGCCTCCACCCGCAGCGGGCTCCCGCCGAACAGGTAGTCGAGTTGACCTCTCACGACGTAGTTCACCTCGAGGTCGTCGTGCCGGTGCGATCTCGGCATCTGCGGCGCGGGGCCGCGATGCACCCAGATCGCGGGCTCCTGGACCACGACGTCCGAGGTCGGCCCGCTCGTCGAGTGCCGTCGGTGGCGCACAGGCCCAGACTACCCGCCGACCTGAGAATCCTGGAGCTTTCCGCTTCCGACGAGGAAGATTCCCCGTCCTCGTCATTCCTAGCCTACGGATATGTCACTCTCTGCAGCCCCGACGATCGCCATCATCGGCGCCGGCGGCTTCGTGTTCCCCTTCCGTCTCATCGGCGATCTCCTGAGCTTTCCCGCGGTGCGGTCGGCGCAGCTGCGTCTCATGGACATCGACGCGGGTCGTCTCTCGCGCACCGCGCGGGCCGCGCGCGAGCTCGCGGCGCATCACGGGATCCGGACCGAGATCCTCGAGACGACCGATCAGAGGGAGGCGCTGCGCGACGCCGACGTCGTCATCATCACCTTCCAGGTCGGGGGCATCGAGTCCTACCGACACGACGTCGAGATCCCCCGTCGCCACGGCGTTGACCAGACGGTGGGCGACACGCTCGGCCCGGGCGGCGTCTTCCGGTTCCTGCGCTCGGTGCGATCGTACGAGGCGATCGCCGCGGACGTGCGCGAGCTGTGCCCCCGAGCGCAGGTCATCAACTACGCCAACCCGATGGCGATGGCGACCGCCTTCCTCAGCGCGAAAGGTCTCACGACCGTCGGCCTGTGCCACAGCGTGCAGGGCACGACGCGCATGCTCGCGCGCGCGCTCGACGTGCCGTACGACGAGGTGAGCTACCTCTCCGCCGGCATCAACCACCAGGCGTGGATCCTCCGCTTCGAGCGCCGCGGGGAGGACCTCTACCCGCGCTTGCGTGCCACGATGCATGAGCGGCACCGGCGGGGACGCGGAGCCCGGGACCTCGAGTCCGACGAGGGCGACCACAGCGAGGCCGCGCGAAAGGCGAGCACGTACGAAGGCGGGAACGAGCAGGTGCGCACCGCGATCATGGACGCGTTCGGGTACTTCCAGACCGAGTCGAGCCACCATGCGTCGGAGTACCTGCCGTACTTCCGGAAGAGCCCCGAGCTCGTCTCCGAGTTCATCCCCGAGCGCTGGGACTACTACGAGATCTGCGCGGCCCACGACGAGGAGGGCGACATCGACCGGCAGCTCGAGAGGCTCAAGGACGACCTAGCGCCCTCGATCGAGTACGGAGCGACGATCGTCGACTCCCTCGTCACCGGACGGCCGAGCGTCGTCTACGGCAACGTGCCGAACACCGGTCTCATCACCAACCTCCCCGCGGACGCGTGCGTCGAGGTGCCCTGTCTCGTCGACCGCAACGGCGTCCAGCCGACCGTGATCGGCGAACTGCCCCCGCAGCTCGCCGCCATCAACCGCACGAACATCGGCGTCCAGGAGCTCGCCGTGCACGCCGCGCTCACGGGCGACCGCGAGAGCGTCTACCACGCGATCGCGCTCGACCCGCTCACGGCCGCGCTGCTCACGCTCGACGAGATCCGCGCCATGACGGACGAGCTGTTCGAGGCGCACGCCTCGTTCCTGCCCGACGCCCTGCGGCCGCCCGCGGGGGAGCGCGCTCGAACGGCCGACGCCCGGGAGACCGTCACGACCGCCTGAGCGGTCCGGACGACGCCGAGCCCTCCGCACGCATCCCGCGATGCGGCGCGGAGCTCGAGGTGTGCGGCGCGCGCCGTGCACGCACCTATGAACGAAGGAGTTTGTATGTCTGCCCTGTCCTCCCCGGACGGCGACGGGCGCCTGTCGCGCCGCGCCGTCCTGCGATACGCCGCCGCGGCGGCCGGAGCGATGGCGCTCGGGCCGGCCATGGCGGCCTGCACCTCGCCGAGCACGTCCTCGCCGGGTGCCACCGTCGGTCCCGACACGAAGGCCGATCTCGTTCTCACGACGTGGAACATCCCGGCCGACCTCGTCGCCTACCGGCGGTTCGCCGCCCAGTACAAGCAGAAGCACCCGGGCGTCACGATCAAGGTGCAGGTGACGCCGAACGGCGACTTCAACCAGTACCTCAGCACGCAGCTCGCGGGCGGCAACGCGCCCGACATCATCCGCAACACGTGGCAGCAGATCGGCCGCTGGGCGCAGAACGGCGGGTTCATCCCGCTCGACGACTACCTCGCGCCGGACTACGGAAAGGGGTTCGGCGAGACCTTCTGGGCGGCCGCCCAGCTCGACGGGAAGGTCCACGGCATCCCGCAGCACACGGACACGTTCGCGACCTACTACCGCACCGACGTCATGCAGCGGGTGGGCGCGAGCATCCCCTCGAGCCTCGACGCGGCGTGGAGCTGGGACGACTTCCTGTCCCTCGCGCGCGAGGTCAAGAAGGCCACGGGCAAGGCCGCGGTCGCCTACGGCTTCGAGGGCGTCAACACGGCGTACCGGTGGCTGCCGTTCCTGTACATGCATGGCGGCCAGCTCGTCAAGGACGACGGGAGGACCCCCGCGATCGACACCCCCGAGGGCGTCGAGGCGATCGCGTGGTTCCAGCAGCTCTACACCGAGGGGCTCATCCCCAAGTCCAACACGATCAAGGGATCGACGACGGCCGCCGTGGAGAACACGTTCACGAGCGGGCAGGTCGGCCTCATGATCTTCGGCGACTGGATCATGGGCGAGGTCGCGAAGGTGCTCGCCCAGGACAAGTGGGACATCACCTACATGCCGAAGGACAGGTCCGCCGCCTCCGACCTCGGCGGCAACCTGCTGTCGGTCTCGAAGACGTCCAAGAACCCGGCCGTGGCCGCCGACTTCATCCGGTTCGTCTGCGACCAGGCGAACATGAAGTACTTCTGCGAGACCGACCTCTTCCTTCCCGTGCGCACGACGCTCATGGACGAGAAGCTCGACTACGCGTCGAACGCGGACCAGATGTCGCGGTTCGCCGAGCAGGCGAAGACCGTGCCCGCCGCCATGGCGAAGGTCGAGACGCTGCCGAACTTCGCCGCGATCAACCAGGTGCTCGCCGATCAGCTCGACCTGTGCTTCATCGGCCAGCAGACGCCGAAGGCCACGGCCGCCGCCATCGCCGACGGCATCAAGAACGCCCGGTCATGACGAGCGCGATCTCTCGTGAGCGCGATCCCTCGATCCGCGTGGAGCCGCACGCCCGCCGTCCCCACCGCGCGTCGGCGGGCGCGCGGCGATCCCGGCGTGTCGCCCGGGTCGCGCCGTGGGCGTTCATCAGCCCGAGCCTCGTGCTGTTCGCCCTCTTCGCCTTCGCGCCGCTCGGAGCCGCCGTCGTCCTGAGCTTCCAAGACGTGCAGGTGTTCGGCGGCGGGACGTGGGTCGGACTGCAGAACTACGAGACGATGCTCACGAGCGGGCTCTTCTGGACGAGCGTGTGGAACACCGTCGTGTTCACCCTCGGCACGGTGCCGACGAGTGCCGCGCTCGGCCTGCTGCTGGCCGTCATGCTCAATCGCCGGCTCCCGGGCCGCGGGATCATCCGGAGCCTCTACTTCCTTCCGATGGTCGTCTCGGGCGTCGCCGTCTCGCTCGTGATGGTGTGGATGTTCAACAGCGACAACGGCATCGTCGACGCGTTCCTGCAGGCCGTCGGCCTTCCGCGCGTGGACTGGCTCAGCTCGCCGAGCTGGGCCATGGTGACCGTCATACTCGCCGTCGTCTGGGGCCGCATCGGGTTCCGCATGGTCACCTACCTCGCGGCGCTCCAGGGCATCAACCCCGCGCTCCTCGAGGCGGCGCAGATCGACGGCGCAGGCGCATGGGCGCGGTTCTCCCGGATCACGTGGCCGCTGCTGAACCCCACGACCTACCTGCTCATCGTGCTCAACATCGTCTTCTCCCTGCAGGCGTTCGACGTCATCTACGTCATGACGGGCGGCGGACCCGGCTTCTCGACGACCGTGCTCATCCAATACATCTTCCGGTCCGCCTTCACAGACGGGAAGATGGGCTACGCCTCGGCGGTCGGCGTCTTCCTGGTCGCCGCCCTCCTCGCCCTCACGGTGCTCCGCAGCCGGCTCTCCCGGCGGACGGAGGACCTCACGTGACCGCGTCGAGCGCATCCATGCGCCTCGCGCGCTCTCAGGACCGGGCCCGGAGCCCGCGGGCGGGCGGTCTCCGTCCGCGGATCGTGCGGCGCGCGATCGGCCGCTGGCTCGTGTGGGCCCTGCTCGTCGTGGGTGCGCTGATCATGTTCTTCCCCGTGTACTGGGTGTTCGTCACCGCGATCAGCCCGGGCGGGCTCGCGCAGGGCGCGGGCCTCGCGCTCTGGCCGTCGCGCGTCGACCTCGGCGTCTTCGCACGGGTCTTCGAGAGCCAGCCCATCGGCACGTGGATGCTGAACTCGACCATCACGTCCGTGGCGAGCGTCGTGCTCTCGGTGGGGATCAGCCTCCTCGCCGGCTACGCCTTCGCCAAGTACCGGTTCCGTGGCCGCGACGCGATCTTCGCGCTCATGCTCCTGACGATCATGGTGCCCATCCAGGTGATCGTCGTGCCCGAGTTCGTCATCGTCTCCCGGCTCGGGCTCGTCAACTCGTACTGGTCGGTGATCCTGCCGAGCGCGGCTCAGGGCATCTGCATCTTCATCGCGCGCCAGTTCCTCATCGCGGTGCCCGACGAGCTCATCGAGGCCGCGCGGGTCGACGGCGCGAGCGAGCTCACGACGTTCCTGCGGGTCGTGCTCCCCATGAGCGGGCCGCTCATCGCCGTGCTCACGATCCTCACCTTCGTGTGGCGGTGGAACGACTTCATCTGGCCGCTCGTGGCGCTCCAGACGCCCGACAAGTTCACGATGTCGGTGGGCCTGAACTCGCTCAACGGCGCGTACGCCCACCCGTGGGACCAGATCATGGCCGTGACTCTCCTGTCGATGATCCCGGTGATCATCGTCTTCCTGGTCTTCCAGCGGCAGTTCGTGCAGGGGATCGCGGAGTCCGGGCTCAAGTGACGCGACGCGTGCGTCCGGCGTGACGCTCCGCGCCGCGCGTTCGCGGGTCAGGACTCGGCGATGCGCTGCAGGATGGCGCTCGCGCGCTCGAGCGCGGCGCGCTCGTCGGGGTCGAGGGCGGCGAGCCGCGCGGCGAGCCACGCGTGCCGCCGCTCGCGCGCCGCGCGGGCGAGCGCCTCGCCCGTCCGGGTGAGGCGGAAGAGCACGCGGCGCCCGTCGCCGGGATCGGCCGTGCGCTCGGCGTACCCGGAGGAGGTCAGGCGATTGACGGTCTGGCTCATGGAGGCGGGGGTCACGCGCGCCCGCTCGCTGAGCTCCTTGAGGGTGCGCGGGCCGTCCGTGTGCAGCCAGACGAGCACCTCGAGGGCGGCGTCGCCGAGGTCGCCGGGCGGCCGCTCGCTGCGCAAGCGGCGATACATCCCGCCGACCGCGCGACGCACATCCAGCGAGAGTGCGGTCAGGTTGGCGTCCTCGTCCACGGAGGTTTAGTATACCTAAGGATATCGTTAGTATACCTAATGGAGGTGTTCATGCCCGCGAGCGGCACGGCACCCGCTCCGGCGCGCGAGGCGCTGCCCTTCGGCTGGCGTTTCACGTCGCCGCTCATGCTCGGGTCCTCGCTCAACCCGATCAACAGCTCCATGATCGCGACGGCACTCGTGGGCATCGGCGCCGACCTGCACGTCGCGCCGGGCGCGACGGCGACGCTCATCTCCGTGCTCTACCTGTGCAGCGCGATCGCCCAGCCGACCCTCGGCAAGGTCGCGACCGTCATCGGGCCGCGCCGGACCTTCCTGGGCGGTCTCGTCCTGCTCGTCGTGGCGGGGCTCGTCGGCGTGCTCGCGCCGAGCTTCCTCTTCGTGGTCGTCTCGCGCGGCCTCATCGGCATCGGCACCTCCGCGTGCTACCCGTCCGCGATGGCGATGGTGCGCCGCCGCGCGGACGAGGCGGGCATGGGCACCCCCGGCCGCGTCATCGGGAGCCTCTCCATCGCCGCGCAGGTGACCGCGACGTTCGGGCTCCCGCTCGGCGGCGTGCTCGTCGGGGTGCTCGGATGGCGCGCGATCTTCGCGATCAACGTGCCGCTCGCGATCATCGCGATCGTGCTCACCCTCATCGGCCTGCCCAGGGACGACGTGCGGCGCACCGAGGGCGCACGCGGCATCGTGCGCGCGCTCGACGTGCCCGGCATCGCGCTCTTCGCGGCGACCGTCACGGCCCTCCTGCTCTTCCTCGGCGACCTCGCGCACCCGTCGTGGCCGCTCGCCGCGGCGGCCGTCGTGCTCGGCGTCGTGCTCGTGCTGCGGGAGCGTCGCGTCGCGTCGCCGCTGCTCGACGTGCGCATGCTCGCGGCGAACGGCGCTCTCGTGCGCACCTACGCGCGGCAGCTCCTCACGGCGCTCACCAACTACGCATGCCTGCTCGGCTTCAGCCAATGGATGGAGCAGGCGCGCGGCCTCTCCGCGACACACGTGGGGCTCCTGCTCATCCCGCTCACGCTCCTGAGCGCGATCGTCGCGCGCATCGTCTCGACGCGCGGCTGGGTGTGCCTGCCGCTCATCGTCGCCGGGGCCGTGCTCGCCGCGTCGGGGGTGCTGCTGCTCGCGATCACGACGCGCACGCCCATCCCGCTCCTGCTCGCCTTCACGCTCCTGCTCGGCCTCGTCAACGGGCTCAACGGGTTCGGCAACCAGGCCGCCCTGTACGTGCAGGCGCCGGCCGAGCAGATCGGGGTCGCCTCGGGGCTGCTGCGCACGGCCATGTACCTCGGCGCGATCTTCTCGTCGAGCCTCATCGGCATCGCGTTCGGCAATCGCGCCTCGGACGGCGGCCTGCATGTGCTCGCGGTCGCGTTCCTCGCCGCGGGCGTCGTCAACGCGCTCCTCGCCTCGCTCGACCGGCGCATCCAGTGGAGGGCGTGAGGCCGCGCGATCCGCGGCCGCGCGCGCGGGCGACGGAGGGGTGCCGCGGCCCTGTGCGGGGCGGCCGCGCTGTGCCAGCATGACGGACATGGACGCGTATCCCGCCGGACCGCCCCCGGTCCCCGTCTCGCCCGCGCACGTCGCGCGGCCCCCGCACCACCGTCGCGGATGGTGGTGGAAGGCGCTTCTCGTCGGCATCGTGCTGTGGATCCTCACCGCGATCGTGACGGGGATGACCCTCAACACCAACCTCGTGCCGACGATCATCCTCATCGGCAGCTTCCTCGTGCCGTTCACGGTCGTGCTGTTCGTCATCGAGCGCGTCGCGCCGACCGTCAACATCCTCCAGGTGCTCCTCGCCTTCTTCATCGGTGGCGTGTGCGGCGTGCTCGCAGCGTCGCTGCTCGAGGCGAACCTGCGCCCGAGCGGCTTCATCTACGTGGGCGTCGGCCTCATCGAGGAGCTCGTGAAGGGCGTCATCCTCGTCGTCGTCGCGTGGCGCGTCGTGCCGAAGACGGCGGGGCAGGGCGCGCTCTTCGGGGCGGTCGTCGGGGCGGGCTTCGCGGCGTTCGAGTCGGCGGGGTACGCGTTCAACGCGGCGCTCACGGCGCGCGGCATCGACCTCGTCTCCCTCCTGCAGACGGAGGTGCTGCGCGCGGTGCTCACGCCCGTCGGGCACGTGCTGTGGACGGCGATCCTCGGCGCCGTGATCTTCGGCCTCGCCGCGGGGCGCGCGCGCTTCCGCTGGTCGTTCCTCATCCTGCTCGCGTACGCGGGCGTGTCGCTCCTGCACGCCCTGTGGGACTCGCTCGGCGGCATCGCGTCGTTCATCGCGCTCGTGCTCACGGGAGGGGCGATCGAGCAGCTCGCGTACGCGGGGTTCCTGCTGCCCGGCACCGCCGCGGCCATCCGGGCGCTCTCGACCGTCATCTACGCCGTCGGCGTGCTCGTCGCGGCCGCCATCGGCATCGCGACCCTCGTGCTCGTCCTGCGGCACTACCGCCGCCGCACCCCCCACCCCCTGCAGCACATGTGACACGAGCGGCGGGATTCCGCGCGCGAGTCGTCACAAGCGCGGTCGTGAGCGCTCGCCCGGTCCCGGGTCCGGCGTGGACGCGCCCGGCGCGGGCGGCGCGGCGTGCGAGCGGAGCCACGCCTCGACGCCCGCGATGTGCGCGGACACCGTCGCGGCGGCGAGGCCCGCGTCCCGCCGCGCGAGCGCGTCGACGATCGCGGTGTGCTCGCGCAGCGTGCGCTCGAGCGCGCCGTCCTCGGTGATCGCGCGCCACACGCGCACGCGGAACGTCCTGCCGGCCATGCCCTCGAGCACGGCGGCGAGGTGCGCGTTGCCGGAGAGCCGTGCGAGCTCGGCGTGGAAGGCCAGGTCGTGCTCGACGACGCCCTCCACGTCCGCCACGTCGTCGACCGCGTCGATGAGGCCGCGCAGCCGCGCGATGTCCTCGTCCGCGATGCGCGTCGCCGCGAGCGTCACGGCGCCGGCCTCGAGGATGCGGCGCGTGACGAGCACGTCGGCGAGCGAGTCGTCCTCGTGCAGGTCCCCGAGGAAGGCGAGGTTCGAGGCGAGCAGCGCGGGATCGAGGCTCGTCACGTACGTGCCGTCCCCCTGCCGCACGTCGAGCACACCGAGCACGGCGAGGGCCTTCACGGCCTCCCGGAGCGAGCTGCGGGAGAGGCCGAGCTGCTCGCTGAGCGCCTTCTCCGGCGGCAGGCGCTCCCCCGGCCGCCACTCGCGGGCGAGGATCGCCTGCTTGATCGCGACGATCGCGTCGTCCGTGCGGGCCATGGCGGCGCCCTCTGGCTAGCTCCGCGGACGCGGGCGCAGCGAGTCCATGCCGCCGTCGACGGCGAGGTCGACCCCCGTCGTCGACCCGGACGCAGGGCTCGCGAGGTACGCGACGGCTCCCGCGACCTCCGCGGCGGAGACGAGGCGCCCGTGCGGCTGACGCGCCTCGAGCGCGGCGCGCTCGGCGACGGGGTCCGCGGCGGAGGCGAGGAGGCGGGCCACCCACGGCGTGTCGGCGGTGCCCGGGTTGACGCAGTTCACGCGGATGCCCTCGGCGAGGTGATCCGCGGCCATCGCGCGCGTGAGGGCAGCGACCGCGCCCTTCGAGGCGCTGTAGAGGGCGCGCTGGGGCAGGCCCACGGTCGCGGCGACCGAGCACGTGTTGACGATCGCGGCCACGGGGGAGCGGCGCAGGAGCGGCAGCGTCGCGCGCGTGACGCGCACCATCCCGACGACGTTGACGTCGAGCACGCGGTGCCACTCCTCGTCAGGATTGTCCTCGACGGTGCCCTGCGCGCCGATGCCCGCGTTGTTGACGAGCACGTCGACGCGGCCGAACCGCTCGCCGACGGCCGCGATGGCCGCGCGGACGCTCGCGTCGTCGGCGACGTCCGCGCGCACGGCGAATCGCTCGCCGGCGACGGAGGACGGATCGAGGTCGAGGACCGCGATGCGCGCGCCGCGAGCCTCGAGCTCGTCCGCGATCGCGGCCCCGATGCCGGACGCGCCTCCCGTCACGATCGCGACGAGACCGTCGAACTCTGCCATGGACTCCTCCTCGACTGGGTCTTCCGATGCGCGCCGGACCGTGCCGGCTGCCGCTCCGCGCTCGCCGGGCTCACGCGGCGACGAACCGCTGCCGCTGCCGGCCGAGCCCCTCGATCTCGAGCTCGAGCACGTCCCCCGCCTTGAGGTACGGGAACCGGCCGGAGAGCGCGACGCCCTGCGGCGTGCCCGTGAGCAGGAGGTCGCCGGGCTCGAGCGCGAGGTGCTGGCTCAGCTGGTGGATGAGCGCCTCGACGCCGAAGACGAGGTCGGCCGTCGTCGAGTCCTGCCGTGGCTCGCCGTTGACCCAGCTGCGCAGCCGGGCGTCGCGGTGGTCGAAGTCGTCGGGCGTGACGAGCTCGGGG
The DNA here is from genome assembly GCA_015655445.1 of Actinomycetales bacterium. Classification (GTDB taxonomy): domain Bacteria; phylum Actinomycetota; class Actinomycetes; order Actinomycetales; family Microbacteriaceae; genus Diaminobutyricimonas. The sequence continues at coordinate 15,266 of JAATFA010000108.1, forward strand.
CCGACGGGGCAGAACCCGGGCGCGCTCTTGCCCTTGCTCCACTGGCCGCCGGAGATCTCGATCTGCCACTCGCGCTCGGACAGGTCGTTCGCGACGACGAAGCCCGCGACGTGCGCCATGCTCTCCTCAGGCGAGTCGAGGTAGAGCGCGCGCCGGCCGATGACGACGCCGAGCTCGACCTCCCAGTCGGTCTTGCGGCTGCCCCGGGGGATCGCGACGTCGTCGTCGGGGCCCGCGACAGAGCTCGGCGTCTTGAGGAAGAGGATGGGCACGCTCGGCGGCTCCGAGCCGGACTCGGCCGCATGCGCGGCGTAGTTCATGCCGATGCACAGCACGGCGCCGGGACGCGCGATGGGCGACCCCCGCCGCGCTCCCGCCGCGTCGGGCAGGAGCGGCAGCTCGCCCGCGCTCAGCGCGGCGGCGGCGCGCGCGGGTCCGTCCGAGGCGAGGAAGGCGCCGTCGATGTCGACCGTGATCGGCCGCAGGTCGCGCGCCCCCTCGGACGTGAGGACGACGGGCGTCTCGCGTCCCGCCTCGCCGATCCGTGCGAACCTCATCCCGCGCCTCCCTCGATCCAGAACATCTGAACTATACGCGGCGAATGGCGGCGAAAACAGCGATTGACGCCCGATTCATCCGATGTCTAGGCTCGAACAGGCCCGAGAGAAGGAGTTCCGTGAGCAGCATCCGCTCCATCGACACGTGGGACGTGCGCTTCCCGACGTCCCGGCAGCTGGACGGATCGGACGCCATGAACCCCGACCCCGACTACTCGGCCGCCTACGTGCGCATCGCGACCTATGCCGACGACGGGCTCTCCGGCCACGGCTTCGTCTTCACGATCGGCCGCGGGAACGACATCGTCGTGGCTGCGATCGACTCCCTCGCGGCCCCGCTCCTCGGGCGCGACGTCGAGGTGCTGCTCGACGACATGGGCGCGACGTGGCGCGCGTTCGTGCACGACTCGCAGCTGCGCTGGCTCGGACCCGAGAAGGGCGTCGTCCACATGGCGATCGGCGCGATCGTCAACGCGCTGTGGGATCTCAAGGCCAAGCGCGCGGGACTGCCGCTGTGGAAGCTCCTCGCCGACCTCACGCCCGAGCAGGTCGTCGACCTCGTCGACTTCCGCTACCTGAGCGGGGCCCTCGACCGCGACGGCGCGCTCGCGATCCTACGGGCCGCGCGGGAGGGCCGCGAGGAGCGCGAGGCCCGCCTGCTCGCCGAGGGCTACCCCGCCTACACGACGACCCCGGGGTGGCTCGGCTACGACGACGAGAAGCTCGAGCGGCTGTGCCGCGAGGCCGTCGCGGAGGGCTTCCGCCAGGTCAAGCTCAAGGTCGGCGGCGACCTCGCGGAGGACGTGCGGCGGCTCGGGATCGCGCGGCGCGCGGTCGGCCCCGACATCCGCATCGCCGTCGACGCGAACCAGCGCTGGGAGGTCGACGAGGCGATCGCGTGGATGCGGGAGCTCGCGCCGTTCGACATCGCGTGGATCGAGGAGCCCACGAACCCCGACGACGTGCTCGGCCACGCGGCGATCGCGCGCGCCCTGGCGCCCATGCCGGTCGCGACGGGGGAGCACATGGGCAGCCGCATCATGGCGCGGCAGTTCCTCGAGGCGGGCGCGCTCTCGGTGCTGCAGATCGACGCGACGCGCGTGGCGGGCGTCAACGAGAACATCGCGATGCTCCTGCTCGCGGCGCGCTTCGGCGTGCGTGTGTGCCCGCACGCGGGCGGCGTGGGCCTGTGCGAGGCCGTCCAGCACCTCTCGATGTTCGACTACCTGGCCGTGTCCGGCACGATGGAGGACCGGATGATCGAGTACGTCGACCACCTGCACGAGCACTTCGTCATCCCGACCGACGTGCGCGAGGGACGCTACCGCGCTCCGAGCGCCCCCGGCACGGGCATGGAGATGCGCGCGGCCTCGATCGCCGAGTACGAGTTCGCCTCGCGTGGTCAGCAGGTCCGCGGTCAGTAGGTCTGCGGCTGGCGGAAGAGGCCGTCCGGGTCGTACCGCCTCTTGACCTGCCGCAAGCGCGCGAGGTTGTCGCCGAAGTACGCCGCGTCCGCGTTCTGCAGCGAGCCGTCCGCGTAGTTGACGTACGCGTGGTCGCCCCAGTGCTGCGTCATCGCGGCGCGGAAGCCGCGCACGTACGCGTCGACGGGGGAGGGGTCGGCGCCGTCCGGGAAGGTCCCCGTGTACTGCACGGTCATGAGCGCCTTCCGGTGCGGGAAGGCGGTCGCGTCGGGCGCGACGGACGCGACGACGCCGCCGAGCGCGTCCATGGAGATGCCGCCCTCGATGAGGGTCGCGACGGACTGCGCCGACTCGACCTGCGCGACGACGTCGGCGACGCCGTCCGCATCGAGGGCTGTGTAGCCGATGTTCGACGTGCCCGAGGAGGACTCGCGCGTGAGCGCGCCGCCCGGTGCGGTCGTGCACCGCTCGACGGGCACGCCGCTGCACCCCGCGTACGCCATCATGGCGTCGAGGTAGCTCACGGTGCCGCTCGTGCTCGCGACCGGTGCGGCGGGAACGCCCCTGAGCAGGGGAGCGAGCTGGGCGGAGAGCCCGGAGGCCGGGCCCGTCCACGTGCCGGACACCGACACGGTCGGGCCGTCGGGATGCGATCGCGGGCCGCCGAGGAGCTTGAGCGTCGACCAGAGCCGCTCGTCGGCGGAGGGCGCCCACGACTGCCACGTCTGGACGACGGCGCTCGCCGCGCTCCACGGCCAGCGCAGGAAAAAGGTCGTGACCGTCGGCGCCGCCTGCGTCGCGAACGTGAGCCGCGTGACGACGCCGAGGTTCCCGCCGCCTCCGCCGCGGCAGGCCCAGAAGAGGTCGGCGTTCGAGGACGCGGACGCCGTGCGTGTCCTGCCGTCGGCCGTCACGAGCTCGACGCTCGTGAGCTGGTCGCACGTGAGGCCGAACGAGCGCACGAGCACGCCCACGCCGCCGCCGAGCGTGAGGCCCGTGAGGCCGACGGTCGCGCACGAGCCGCCCGCGATCGCGCGCCCCTGCGTCCCGAGCGCCGAGTAGACGGCCGCGAGCGTCGCGCCCGCGCCCACCGCGACGCTCCCGCCGTCGGCGCCCAGCTCGATGTCGGTGAGGCCCGCCGTGCTGATGACGAGCGACGGCGGCACGCCGCTGCCGGGTGCGCCCCCCGCGGACCAGCCGACGTAGTTGTGGCCGCCCGCGCGCAGGGCGACGGGCACGCGCGAGCGGCGCGCGAACGCGAGCCCCGCGGCGACGTCGCTCGCCGAGGCGGCCTCGAGGATCGCGAGCGGCTGGGCGTCGTCGAAGCGCGGGTTCTCGGTGAGCTTGACGGTCGCGTAGTCCGTGTCGGAGGGCAGGACGAGCGAGCCGGCGATCCTCGATGCGAGCGAGCGCCAGTCCGGCGCGGCTGGGGAGGGCGTCGGCGAGGGGCTCCGGTTGCCGGAGACGGGAGTGCATCCCGCGAGGAGGGCCGTGGCCGCGGCTCCGACGACGAGTCCGCGGCGGGAGAGGGACGCCACGCGTGCATGCTATCCCGCCCGTCGAGACGGGCCGCGCGCGACGGGCGCGGGCGCGAGCGCGTGGCGGGGAGGCGGATCGCGGCCAGGATGCGCCCCGCGCGCCGCGTTACAGTGACGCAGTCCGGACGAACGTCGTCCGGTCGCGAAGGAGAGCCACGAGGTCATGAAGACACGCAGGATCGGGGATGTCGAGGTCAGCGCGATCGGACTCGGCGGCATGCCGATGTCCATCGAGGGCAGGCCGGAGGAGGCGCGCTCGATCGCGACCATCCATGCGGCCCTCGACGAGGGGGTGACCCTCATCGACACGGCGGACGCCTATCACCGCGACGCGAACGAGGTGGGCCACAACGAGCTGCTCATCGCGAAGGCGCTCGCGAGCTACGGCGGCGACACCTCCCACGTCCTCGTCGCGACGAAGGGCGGCCACCTGCGCCCGGGCGACGGGTCGTGGACGCTCGACGGCTCGCCCGAGCACCTCAAGGAGGCCGCGAAGGCGTCCGCGCGGCGGCTCGGCGTCGACGCGATCGGCCTCTACCAGTTCCACCGTCCCGACCCGAAGGTGCCCTACGAGGAGTCGATCGGCGCGATCCGCGACCTGCTCGACGAGGGCGTCATCCGCATGGCCGGCATCTCGAACGCCAACCCGGACCAGATCCGGCTCGCGCAGCAGGTGCTCGGCGGCCGGCTCGTCTCGGTGCAGAACCAGTTCTCGCCCGCGTTCCGCTCGAGCGAGCCCGAACTGCGGCTGTGCGCCGAGATGGGCATCGCGTTCCTGCCCTGGAGCCCGCTCGGCGGGATCTCGCGCGCGAGCACGCTCGGCGGCAAGAGCGGTCCGTTCGAGCGCGTCGCGCAGGCGCACGGCGTGAGCCCGCAGCGCGTGTGCCTCGCATGGGAGCTCGCGCTCGCGCCGGTCGTCGTGCCCATCCCCGGCGCATCGCGCCCGGAGAGCATCCGCGACTCGGCCGCGGCGGCCGAGCTCGAGCTCACCGCCGAGGAGGTCGCGGAGCTGAGCGCGGCCTGACCCGCGCGCGGCGGCGCGGTCAGCGCGCGGCGGGAGCCGTCTCGGGCGCGTCGGCGTCCTCGCCGTGCTTCCAGTCGTGCACGGGCCAGCGCCGCCGCCGCGCCTCGCGGAAGAGCTGCGGGTCGGGGTTGACGGCGTGCGGATGCCCGACGAGCTGCAGCCAGGACAGGTCGGAGTGGCTGTCCCCATACCCGTAGGACTGGCTGAGCTTGGCGCCGTGCTCCTCCGCGTAGATGCGCAGCCACGCGGCACGCGCCTCGTCGACGAGCGGAGGGGTCGCGAGGTATCCCGTGAGCACGCCGTCGCGCTCGTGCATGCGCCCGGCCACGACGTCGTCGAAGAACGGCCGCAGCGGCTCGACGAGCATGTCGATCGAGCCCGTCACGAGCACCGTGCGGTGGCCGGCGTCGCGGTGCGCCTTGACGCGCTCGAGCGCGGCGGGGTTGAGCTTGCGCAGGAGCGCGGCGCCCGCCGTCCCGGCGACGGCCTGCCGCACGCGTGCGACGGGGAGCCCGCGATAGCGGCGCTGGAAGGTGCGGATGAACTCGCCCCGATCGCGATGCTCGGCGCGCAGGTAGCGCGGGAGCGACGCGAGGAGGCTCGCGATCTCGATCGGCCAGCGCGCGAGGCCGAGACCGTGCGAGCGCACCCACAGGTACTGCTCGACGATGTTGGAGTCGACGACCGTGCCCTCGAGGTCGAAGACGGCGAGCACGTCGCTGCGCTGGGGGAGCGGACGCGGCGCGCGCGGCTTGGCGGCGCCGCCGCGGGCCGCGAACGTCCTCGTGATCTCGGTCACGGCGGGGAAGTGCACGTTCTGGAAGTAGTCGTCCCAGTCGATCTCGGTCACGTCGAAGCCGCGGTCGGCGCGCACATCCTCGGGCAGGGACGCCAGGAGCGCGCGAGTGTGGCTGTCGTCGAAGATGAGCTCGGTCTGCGTGTAGCCCTCGTACAGGCTCGTGAACTTGCGCAGCGACTCGAGGTCGGACTCCGCCTTCTGCAGCTGCGCCGCCCACTCGCGCGTGCGGCGCGTCGAGGGCAGCCGGCGCAGCAGCCGTTCCGTCGCCTGCAGCGTGCGCTCGCGATTGCGCAGGCCGCGGGAGATGCGGCGGCCGCCCGGGAACGTCCACACCGGCACGACGACCGAGCCGCGCTCGGAGTGCGGCACGGGGTGTGCGCGGAAGTAGTCGCGCACGTTCTCGTACATGCGGAAGAACGGGAGCGGGTTGGTCGCGCCCGAGCTCGCGTGGTAGTAGCTCGGCGCGCCGGGCGCCGGAGGGCGCTCGGCGACCGCGAGGATCTCGTTGACGACGAAGTCGATCGGGATGACGTCGAGCACGCTGTCCGGCAGTCCCGGGAACTCGGGCAGCTGGCCGCGGCCGTAGGCGACGATGAGCGGGTCGGCGACCTTGTAGCCGTCGATCCAGCCCGGATACGGGTGGTGCAGCGCGCTCTCGATGATCGACGGGCGCACGATCGAGAGACGGTGGCCGGATCCCCACAGCTCCTCGGCGGCGCGCTCGGAGAGCGCCTTGGTGAAGGAGTACACGTCTGGCCAGCCGAGGCTCTCCGCGCGCGTGCGGCCGAACTCGATGAGACGCTTGGTGACCCACTCGACGCGCGTCTCCTCCGCGCTCCTCGCGACCGCCTGCGGTCCGGCCTTGCCGTGGTTGCGGCGCGCGATCGCCATCGCCCGGCGCAGCGCCTCCGGCTGGCGCGAGGCGAGCTCGACGCGCCGCCGCGCGCTGCGCGCCGCCGCGTGCTCGGCTCGCCAGTCGACGCTGTGCGGCAGCGAGGCCTCCGGCGCGATGCCCTTGCGCGTGCCGCCGACGTAGCACGTCGAGACGTGCACGACGTGCGGGTCGCTGCCCGAGCGCAGGAGCGCGTTGTACAGCTCGACGGCTCCGCCGAGGTTGGCGCTGAACGCCTCGTCGATGGGCGGGTCGAAGGAGACCGTGGAGGCGCCGTGGATGACGACGTCGTACGTGTCGGGCAGGTCGGGCACGCTCGCGAGGTCGGCCTCGAAGACGCGCACGCTCTCGGTGACGACGCGCTTGACCTCCTCCTCGCCGACGCGTTCCCGCCACGCGCGGAAGACGGGCTTGCGCAGGAGGGCGGTGAGCCGGTCCTGTGCGCTCGCGGCCGCGCGCGGGCGGATGAGCACGGTCACGCGCACGCCCGGATAGGTCGTGAGGAGTCGCTCGAGCACCGCCTGGCCGACGAAGCCGGTCGCGCCCGTCAGCAGCACGGACGCCCTCGTGAGGTCGATCGATTCCATCGGAGGAATGGCGCTGTCGGTGCCCATCGTCATGCAGTGGTCCTCGCAGTTGCTGGAGCGCGCATCCGGAAAGGCCGGCGAGCCGGCGCGCCGCTTTACCGTATCGTAAGGCTGATGTCTCGGGCTCTGATCACGGGAGGCACCTCGGGAATCGGGGCGGCCTTCGCCCGCGCCCTCGCGCGGCGCGGCTACGACCTCGTGCTCGTCGCACGCGACGGGGCACGGCTCGAGGCCGCGGCGGAGGAGCTGCGCGCCCTCGGTGGCCGTGAGGTCGAGACTCTGCAGGCCGACCTCGCCGATGCCGAGGCGACGGCGCGCGTCGCCGCGCGCGTCGAGTCCGCCGGCAGCCCCGTCGACGTGCTCGTCAACAACGCCGGCTTCGGCGTGCACACGCCGCTCGCGTCGCGGCGCACCGACGTGCACGAGCATGCCTTCGCGGTCATGGGGCGCGCGGTGCTCGTGCTCTCGGCGGCGGCGGCGCGCGCGATGCGCGCCCGACGCGCGGGCACGATCATCAACGTCTCGAGCACGGCGGGGTTCATGGCGATGGGCGCCTACTCCGCCCTCAAGGCGTGGGTCACGGCCTTCACGGAGAGCCTTGCGGTCGAGCTGCGGGGATCCGGCGTCACGGTCACGGCGCTCTGCCCCGGGTGGGTGCGCACCGAGTTCCATTCCCGCGCGGGCATCCGCACGCGCTCGATCCCGGGCTTCCTGTGGATCGACGCGGACCGCGTCGTCGAGACGTGCCTCGCGCACGCGGCGCGGGGGCGCGTACTCTCGATACCATCCATCCGGTACCGGCTGATCTTCGGGATCATGCGGCATCTGCCGAGGTCCGCGGTCCGTGCGATCTCTGCGCGGATCACCTCGGAGCGGCACGATCCGGCAGAATGAGGATTCGCATCTCAGAACGATCGAGAAGAGGGCGCCCCGAGGCATGAAGGCTACAGAGCGCATAAAGGCACAGAGCGATCGCTTCACCTCCCGCGGCCGCGCGTGGGCGCGCTTCGTCGCGCAGCGGCTCATCCTCAAGCCCTTCATCTGGTCCGTCACCGAGGTGACGGTGACCGGGCGGGAGTCGCTCTCCGCGATCAAGGGCGCCTACGTGCTGGTCTGCAACCACACGAGCCATCTCGACGCGCCGCTGCTCATCTGCGCGGTGCCCCGCCGCATGGGCCGCTTCCTCGCGGCGGGCGCGGCCGCCGACTACTTCTTCAGCCGCTGGTGGAAGATGGCGCTCACGCGCCTCTTCTTCAACGCGTTCCCCGTCGACCGCACGGGCACGGTCTCGCGCAAGGGCCTCTCGAAGTCGCTGCTGCACCGCGGAGTGCCGCTCCTCGTCTTCCCGGAGGGCACGCGCTCGCGCACGGGCGAGATGGGCCCGTTCAAGGCGGGAGCGGCGGCGCTGTCGATGAGCGTGCGCGTGCCGTGCGTGCCCGCAGCGATCGTCGGCGCGTACGAGGCCATGCCGCGCGGGGCGGCGTGGGTGCGTCCGGGCCGCCCGCCCGTGCGCGTGTCCTTCGGCGCCCCCATGCACGCGCTGCCGGGGGAGACCGCCGAGGCGTTCACCGCGCGGATCGCGAGCACGATCCGTCAGCTGCGCGAGGATCCGGAGTCGCGATCCGTCGTCGAGCACCCGAGGAAGGGAGCCGCGTGAGCGTCACGCAGGCACGCCGCGAGAGCGGCGTCCAGCACATGAAGTGGTGGGGCTGGGGCGTCGAGGGAGTCGGGTTCCACTATCACGACAAGCCCGCGTTCGCGCCGTTCGTGCGGTTCGCCGTGGGCCTCGACCTCGACACGGCGGCGCCCGTCGAGCCTCCCGCCTTCGAGTCGATCTCGGTCTCGCCGAGCGTCGCGCCGCCGGAGCTCGTGAGCGTCCTCGCCGCGATCGTGGGCGAGGACCGCGTGACCGACGACGACCTCGAGCGCGTTGTGCACACCTACGGCAAGAGCCTGCGCGACCTCGTGCGCATCCGCGCGAACCGCATCGAGCGATCGCCCGACCTCGTCGTCTATCCCGGCAGCGAGGACGAGGTCCAGCGCGTCGTCGACGCGGTCGTCGCCGCGAACGCCGTGCTCATCCCCTTCGGCGGCGGGAGCAACATCGCGGGGAGCCTCGAGCCGCTGCCGCAGGAGACGCGTCCCGTCGTCTCGCTCGACATGGGGCGCCTGCGCCGCGTGCTCGAGATCGACGAGGACTCGGGCCTCGCGCGCATCGAGGCCGGCGCCCTCGGGCCGGACCTCGAGGCGCAGCTCGCCGAGCGCGGCTGGACGCTCGGCCACTTCCCCGACAGCTTCACGCACTCGACGCTCGGCGGCTGGGTCGCGACGCGCTCGTCGGGCATGCAGTCGGACAAGTACGGCGACATCGCCGACATCGTGCGCGGACTGCACGTCGCGCGTCCCGGCGGCATGCTCGTGCTGCGCCCGCTCCCGAGCACGTCGACGGGGCCGAGCCTGCGGGAGATGATCCTCGGCAGCGAGGGACGCCTCGGCGTCATCACCGAGGTCACGGTGCAGGTGCACCGCGTGCCTGAGAAGCGCGACATCTACGCCTACTTCTTCCGCGACTGGGAATCGGGGCTCAAGGCCATGCAGGCGATCGCCGAGAGCGACGCCGCGCCGTCGGTCACGCGCATCTCCGACGCGCGGGAGAGCGCGTTCTCGCTCTCGACGAGCAAGGAGAGCCGCGGCTTCTCCAAGTTCGCGCAGAACGCGCTCATGGGGCTGCTCAAGCGGCGCGGCTGGAACCTCGACGAGATCTGCCTCTCGTTCATCGGCTACGAGGGCGCCGCTGAGCACGCGAAGCGGCAGAAGTCCCTCGTCGACGCGATCGTCAAGAAGCACGGCGGCATCGGCGTGGGCAAGGGCCCCGGCGTGCTGTACGACCAGAAGAAGTTCGACACGCCCTACCTGCGGGACTTCCTGCTGGATCGTGGCGCGGCCGGCGACGTGTCGGAGACGGCGGCGCCGTGGTCGCGTCTCAAGCCGCTCTACGACGGCGTCGTCGCGGCCGCGAACCGTGCGTTCGAGCAGATCGGCATCAAGGGATGGATCATGTGCCATCTCTCGCACTCCTACCACTCGGGCGCGTGCCTCTACTTCACGTTCTCCTTCGTCTTCGGCGACGACCCGCTCGGGGAGTACGACGTCGTCAAGAGCGCCGTGCAGCAGGCGTTCATCGACAACGGCGGCACGCTCTCGCACCACCATGCGGTGGGCCTCGAGCACGCGCCGTGGATGGAGCAGGACGTCTCCAAGGCCGGCGTCGAGCTCCTCGGCGACCTGTTCTCGGCCGCGGACCCGACGTCGGCGCTCAACCCCGGCAAGATCCTCGCGCGCTGAGCCGTCCGCGCGGGCGCCGCGCGCGTCGCGTGCGCGGATCCTCGGCACAGATCCGCGCACACACCCGCCTCCTCCGCACGATGACGGCGATCGGGCCTTAAGGTGGGCGCGTGTGGCGCGTTGACCGGAAGACCGAGGGATCGCTCGACGACGACTCCGCCGCCGTGCAGCCTGCCGCCCCGCGGCAGGTCACGGCACCGCACATGCTGAGCGTGGGGGACCCCCGTCTCGAGACGGGCAACATCGCGGATCCGGTGCGCGCGGCCTGGCGTGCACGGCTCGCCGAGGTGGGCGGACCGTCGCCGCTCCTGCACTTCGTCGACACGCCGCGCACGCGGATCGAGCTCTCGACGACGCATCCCGGGGGACTCGCCCAGTTCATCACGGGCAAGACGACGCTGCTGTCGAACCTCATCCGCGACGAGGTCGCCCTGCGTGCCGCCAAGCTCGCGGCGGGGGAGATCGCCACGCGGGGTCTCGAGCTCGCGACCGCGCGCGGCATCGACGCCGTGCACCTCGCGATCGGTCTCGCCGAGTGGAAGCACGGCGAGACGGACTACCGCGCGCCCGTGCTCCTGCGTCCCCTCGCGATCCGCCGGCACGGTCGCGACTTCGAGGTCAAGCTGCGGGGCAGCACGCGCCTGAACCCCGACCTCGCGCGCGTGCTCGCGAGCCAGTTCGGCATCGTGCTCGACGCAGACGCGTTCGTGGCCCTGAGCGACCAGGACGGGTCCTTCAAGCCCAACGCCGTCATCGACCGCCTGCGCGACCTCACCGACCACCTCGAGGGCTTCCGCGTGCTGCCGCGCCTCGTCGTCTCCACGTTCGAGGACGTCGCGCACGCGATGCACGAGGACGCGGCCGACCTCGAGCACCCCGTTCTCGACGCGATCGCCGGCAACCCGACCGCCGAGTGGACGGTCAAGGACGGCTACACGCCCGTGGCGACCGCGGACCAGGACACGCGCGAGCCCACGACCGATCTGCTGCTGCTCGACGCGGACTCGGAGCAGGAGAACGTCGTCGCCCACATCGCCGCCGGCAACTCGCTCGTCGTGCGCACGCTGCCAGGCACCGGCGGCACCCAGACGATCGTCAACGCCCTCGGCGCCCTCGTCGCGCAGAACAAGCGCGTGCTCGTCGTGAGCCCGCGCCGCGCGACGCTGCGGGGCATCGCGCAGCGCTTCGCGGACGTGGGCCTCACGGGTCTCGCGGTCGCGCCCTCGACCCTGCGCCGCGACCTCGTGCGCTCGATCGCCCGCGCCGAGAAGGCCGCCAAGCCGCAGCTCGCCGAGGTCGACGACGCTCTCGTGCGCTTGCGCGGCGTGCTGCTCGACTATCGCGGGGCGCTCGTGCGCAAGGACCCGGTGCTCGGGGTGAGCGTGCTCGACTGCGTGACCGAGCTCAGCCGGCTCGCGCTCCTGCCGACGCCTCCCTCCACGACCGCGCGCCTCGGCCGCACGGCGATCGAGGCGCTCGTGACCGATCGTGCACGGGCGGCGGAGGCGATGGTCGCCGCCGCGCGCCTCGGCGAGTTCAAGTACGGACCGGGCGACTCCCCGTGGTACGGGGCCGTCTTCCGTTCGGGCGAGGAGCCCGCGCACGCGCACGCGACGGCGCGTCGGCTCGCCGAGGAGACGCTCCCGCGCCTGCTCACGCGTGCGCGCTCTCTCTTCGAGCTCACGCCGCTGCGGCCGTTCTCGACGATCGCCGAGCTCGGCGTCATGCTGCGCCTGCTCACCGACCTGCGCGACACGCTCGACAAGTTCCAGCCGGAGGTCTTCGACCGCTCGGTCGCCGAGCTCGTCGCGGCGACCGCGCCGCGCGCCGCGACGCCGGAGATGTCGGCCGGGAACCGCCGGCGTCTGCGGAAGCTCGCGCGCGAGTACGTGCGTCCGGGCGTGCACGTGTCGGACATGCACGAGGCGCTCACGCGCATCCAGCAGCAGCGCATCCTGTGGCAGCGGTTCGCGCGTCCCGGCGTCGCGCCGCAGGTCCCCGTGGGGATCGCGGACGTGCAGGTGGCGTACCAGCAGGTCGCCCAGGACCTCGCGTCGCTCGACGGCCCGCTCGGGCGCTCGGGCGCCGACGCCCTCTCGGCGCTCCCGCTCGAGCAGCTCGCGACGCTCGTCTCGGCGCTCGCCGAGGAGTCCGACGTGCTGCAGAACCTGCAGGAGCGCACGCAGCTCGTGACGACGCTGCGCGCCCTCGAGCTCGACCCGCTCATCCAGGACCTCTCGGTGCGCCACGTGCCCGAGGACCAGGTCGCCGCCGAGCTCGAGCTCGCGTGGTGGACCTCTGCGCTCGAGAGCCTGCTCGCCGCCGATCGCGCGCTCCTCGGCGCCGACACGCGTGTGCTCGACCGGCTCGAGGCCGACTTCCGTCTCGTCGACGAGGCGCACGTCGCCGGCAGCGCCGGCCTGCTCGGATGGCAGCTGTCGGAGAACTGGCGCATCGGCCTCGTCGACTGGCCGGACGAGGCGGCGGCCCTGCGGGAGCTCCTGCGCCGCGGGGAGCTCACCGCCGACGAGCTGCAGGACGCCGCGCCCCACCTCGCGCGAGCGATCGCGCCCGTCTGGCTCGCGTCGCCGTACGAGGTGCCGCGTCTGGGCACGGCCACGCGCTTCGACGCCGTGCTGCTCGTCGACGCGGGCGCGACCACGCTCGCCGAGAACGTGGGCGCGATCCGCCGTGCCAAGCAGGTCGTCGCGTTCGGCGACCCGGTGACGCAGACGCCGACGCCGTTCGCGATCGGGCTCGGCCGCAGCGCCGTGGAGGAGGTGCGCCCGGCGGCGCCCGGTGAGGGCGGCGACGGGGAGGCGTCCGCCGGCACGATCGGGGACCTGCACGCCGACTCGGCGTTCGCACGCCTCGCCGGCCTGCTGCCCGCGCTCGAGCTCACGCGCAGCTACCGCGCGGGCGGGGAGGATCTCGCCGAGCTCGTCAACCGTCGGTTCTACGGCGGCAGGATCCAGTCCCTGCCCTGGGCGGGCACGTTCCTCGGCCACGGGAGCCTGCAGATCGACTTCCTCGCGGAGGGCACCGGCCTTCCCGACGAGGAGACGGGCGCCGTGGAGAGCGTCGACGCGGAGGTCGCACGCGTCGTCGAGCTCGTGCTCGCGCATGCGGCGACGCGTCCGCACGAGTCGCTCATGGTCATCACGGCGAGCACGAAGCACGCCGTGCGCGTGCAGCAGGCGGTGCTCGAGGCGATCGCGACTCGCCCCGACGCGGCCGACTTCGTCGTCGCCGACCGTCCCGAGCCGTTCGCGGTGCTGCCGGTCGAGCAGGCGGCGGCGCAGAGCGCGGATCGCGTCGTGTTCTCCGTCGGCTTCGGTCGCACGCCGCACGGCCGCGTGCTCTCCAACCTCGGCGCGCTCGGCGAGCCGGGCGGCGAGCGGCTGCTCGCGGTCGCGATGACGCGTGCGCGGCGCCACCTCACGATCGTGAGCTGCTTCCGACCCGAGGACCTCGACGAGGAGCGCATGCAGCACGGAGCGCTCGCGCTCGCGGGCATCCTGCGCGACACGGTCGCGCGCCGGGCGGAGGAGCCCATCCCTGACGACGGCGACCCGATGCTCGTGGACCTCGCCCGACGGCTCGAGGCGCGGGGGCTGCGCGTCGCGCTCGGGCACCGCGGCAAGCTCGGGCTCGTGGTTGCCAACGGCGGCATGTGCGCGACCGTGGAGACCGACGCGGTGCTGCACCGCGGCTCGCTGCGGGAGTCGCTGCGCCTACGGCCCGAGCTGCTTCGCCGGCTCGGTTGGCACTACGCGCGCGTGCACGCGTTCGAGCTCTTCAGCGAGCCCGACGCGGTCGCGGATCGCATCGCGACGATGCTCGGCGTGATCCCGCGGCCCGCGACGGAGGAGATCCCCGCGGTCCCCGCCCGTGGCTGACGAGCCGGGCGAGGATCCCGGCGCGAGCGGCACGCGGGCACGCCGCCACCGTCGGGTGCGCACGGAGCCGCCGCCGGGATCCGATCCGTCGCCCCTTGCGGAATCCCCGCGGCACGCCGAGAGCGAGAACGACGCGCGGCTGCGCGTCGAGAAGCCGCCCCACTACTGAGCGCGCCCCTCGAGGTGTGCCGCCGCCTGGGCGCGGGCGTGCTCCGTCGCCGCGGCGCGTGCCGTCCGCCTCGTCTCGGCGCGGGAGTGCTACTGCTGCGCGGGGGCGGGCGGCGCGGCGTGCTTGCCCTCCGCGCCGCCCGCGCCGTCGGCCGTCTGACCGGTCGCGAGCAGGTCGCGGATGTCCTTGAGCAGCTCGAGCTCGGTCGGCGGCGTGTCTGCGTCGACGGCGGGCTCGCCCTCCTCCTTCTTGCGGAAGGCCGTCTTCTTGAGGTGGTTGATCGGCAGCACGAGCACGAAGTAGACGACGACCGCGACGATGAGGAACTGGATCGCCGCGCCGATCACGGCGCCGAACTTGATCTCGGCCGGATGGGCGGGATCGGCCAGGCTCGGGATCCGCACGATGAGCAGGCTGTCGAGGCTCCCCGCGTTGAAGAGCGCCCCGATCGCGGGATTGAAGATGTTCGTCACGAGCGAGTTCACGATCGTCGTGAACGCCGCACCGACCACGACGGCCACCGCGAGGTCGATGACGTTGCCGCGCAGCAGGAATTCCTTGAAGCCCTTGAGCATGTGCCCTCCGAGGATCCGGTCGACTACGTGCTCAGGGTAGCGGTCATCGCCCCTCGAACGGGGGAGGCGCTCAGCTCGCGGCCGCGCTCAGCTCGCGGCCGCGCTCGATCCGGACGTGCGTGAGCCGGAGCCGGACGAGCCGGAGCCGGACGAGCCGGAGCCGGACGTCGTGCCCGCCGCCCCGGAGCCCGAGGAGCCGGAGCCCGAGGAGCCGTCCCCGGAGCCCGAGGAGCCCGAGCCTGTCGCGCCCGCCGACTCACCCGACCCGCTTGCGCCACGCGTCGCCGCGCGGCTGTCTGTGCGGTAGAAGCCGCTGCCGTTGAACGTGATGCCCACGGGGCTGAAGACCTTGCGCAGTCGCCCGCCGCAGCTCGGGCACTCGGTGAGCGCGTCATCCGTGAACGACTGCTGGACGTCGAAGGCGTGGCCGCACTCGGTGCAGCGGTAGGAGTAGGTCGGCACGGGTTACCTCGGGAATCGCGTGATGCCGGACGGGGTGACGGCGCCGTCGACGGGCTGGTCGTGCCGTTCGCGCGGCACCGAGTCGACGACCTCGCTGTCGAAGAGAACAGCATAGACCGGCGGCCGCCGCTCCATCGAGCCGAGCGTCTTGTCGAAGTAGCCGAGCCCCCACCCCATCCGCATCCCGGACCGGTCGACGCACGCGGCCGGCACGAGGATGAGGTCGACGTCGTTGATCGCGATGGGGCCGAGCAGCTCCCCCGACGGCGTCGGCATGCCCGCCACGTCGGTCTCCTCGTCCCCGCCGTCATAGCGCGCCCAGTCGAGCAGCCCGTCGTCGCGCGAGACGGGCAGGAGGACCCGCACGCCGTTCCCGTGCGCCCACGCGAGGAAGGGACGCGTGTCGGGCTCGTCCTGCAGCGAGAGGTAGGCGGAGAGCGACCGGGCGCGCGTGTCCGAGGCGAGGCGCGTGAGATGGCGCGTGAGACCCGCGGTCGCGGCCGCGCGCTCGGACGCCGTCATCGCCCTCCGGCGTTCGCGCAGCTCCGCCCGCAGCGCGCGTTTCGCCTCCTCCGCGTGGTGGGTCATGTGGTCATCCTACGAGCGGCCGCACCGATAGCCTGGTGCCATGTCTTCCGCCATCACGAAGGCCGTGATCCCTGCCGCGGGCCTCGGCACGCGATTCCTCCCCGCGACGAAGGCGATGCCGAAGGAGATGCTCCCGGTCGTCGACAAGCCCGCGATCCAGTACGTGGTCGAGGAGGCGGTCGACGCCGGCATCACCGACGTGCTCATGATCACGGGACGCAACAAGAACGCGCTCGAGAACCACTTCGACCGGGTCACGGAGCTCGAGGTCGCGCTGCAGAAGAAGGGCGACCTCGAGCGCCTCCGCCGCGTCAACAAGTCGACGGACCTCGCCGACCTGCACTACGTGCGCCAGGGGGATCCGAGGGGGCTCGGCCACGCCGTGCTGCGCGCGAAGCTGCACGTGGGCAACAACTCCTTCGCCGTGCTGCTCGGCGACGACATCATCGACAGCCGCGACGTGCTCCTGCGGCGCATGGTCGAGGTGGCGACCCAGCGCGACACGTCCGTCATCGCGCTCCTCGAGGTCGACCCGTCGCTCTCGAGCATGTACGGCATCGCGACGGTGGAGAGGACGGACGAGGACGATGTCGTGCGCGTGACGGGGCTCGTCGAGAAGCCCTCGCCCGCCGACGCGCCCTCCAACCTCGCCGTCATCGGCCGCTACGTGCTGCGGCCGGAGGTGTTCACGGTGCTCGAGCGGACGCCGCCGGGCAAGGGCGACGAGATCCAGCTCACGGACGCGCTGCAGGAGATGGCGGCGAGCGACGAGTACGGCGGCGTCTACGGCATCGTCTTCCGCGGGCGCCGCTACGACACGGGCGACCGTCTCGACTACATCAAGGCCATCGTCCAGCTCGCCGCGGACCGCGACGACCTCGGGCCCGACGTGCGCTCGTGGCTCAAGGGCTTCGTCGCGGGCCTCGACTGACGCCTGCGGTAGCGATGACGCCGCCGATCCCCACGCTCCGGCACGGCGATGTCGCCATCCGGCCGATCCGGTTGCGCGACGCGCGCGTGCTCGAGCGGGAGCTGCTCGGCAACCGGGGCTGGCTGCGGCAGTGGGAGGCCACGAACCCGCACGGCCCGCTGTCCTTCGACACGCGGGCCGGCATCCGCTCCCTGCTCGCGGGCGCGCGCGAGGGCACGGGCATCCCGTTCGCCATGGAGTACGACGGCGAGTTCGCGGGCCAGCTCAACGTCTCGTCGATGAGCTACGGCTCGCTCGCGTCGGCGACGATCGGGTATTGGGTCGCGGAGCGATTCGCGGGTCACGGCGTCACGCCGACGGCCGTCGCGCTCGCGACCGACCACGTGTTCTTCACGGTGGGTCTGCACCGCATGGAGATCTGCATCCGGCCGGAGAACGAGCCGAGTCTGCGCGTCGTGCAGAAGCTCGGGTTCCGCTATGAGGGGCTGCGGCGGCGCTACATCCACATCAACGGGGACTGGCGCGACCACTTCGCGTTCGCCCTCACGGCCGAGGAGGTGCCGCAGGGCGTGCTGCGCCGCTGGGTCGAGGGCCGCGCGCCCGAGGCCGACGCCGCTGTTCCCGCGGCGGACCGCGAGCTCGCCGCCCACCCGCTGCGCCTCCCCCGCTGATCCCCGCCTCTCCCTCTCTCCCCCCTCTTCTCCACGCGCCGGCGTGTCCGGCATGCGCGCCCGGAATTCCGGCCGCGCATGCCGGACACGCCGGCGCAAGCGGAGGGGAGGCGGGTCAGTCGTCGGGGAGGCTCACGAGCGGCGTCATGCGCGCGAGCTCGAGACCGAGCCCGAGGTCGACGAGGCGCACCCGCCCGGCGAGCGAGGAGGCGGGCGGCAGCAGGAGGCCGGCCTTGTAGCCGCCGAACGTCACCGTGACCGTCGCCGGCAGCACCGTCGGATCCGGCACGGACCCGTCGTCGGGGGAGATCCCGCTCGGGATGTCGACCGCGACCACCGCCGGTCCGCCCTCCTCGCGGACGACGGGAAGCATCTCCGCCACGACCTCGCGCGCGCGGTCCCGCAGGGCCGGACGCGCGCCCGTGCCCGTGCCGAGGATGCCGTCGACGACGACGTCGTGCTCGCGAGCGAGGCGCGCCCAGTGCCGCGCGCGCTCCTCGCGGTCCGCGGCCGGGGCGGGCTCGGGCGCCCGCACGGCCCCCGCCTCGAGTGCGGCGGCGAGCCCCTCGTCGTGGATGCGGGACCCGACCGCGAGGACGCTCACGTCCACGCCCGCGCGCGCGAGCTCCGCGCCGGCATAGAGCGCGTCCCCGCCGTTGTTGCCCGACCCCGCGAGCACGAGCACGCGCCCCGCACCGCGGGCCGCGGCCGCCTCGCGGTCCGCCGCGCGCGCCTCGCCGCGTGCCGCGAGCACGGAACGGATCTCCTCCGCGAGCGCGCTCGCCGCCCGCAGCATGAGCGGCTCGCCCGCCGCGAGGTGCGGCGCCTCCGCCCGTCGCACCTGCTCCGCCGAGTACCCCGCGCGCATGCGTCCACTCTCGCACGGGGTCGCCGCCGCGTGCCCGCCCGGCCGCCACGTAAATTGCTCGTTACGGATGGCGGCGACGAGAGCCGTCCCCGTGGATGCGGCGCTCGCGCGAGCTCTAGACTGCGGCGCGTGACCACTGCTCCCGCGGGCGCTGCGAGCCCGACCACGAGAACCGGCATCGTCGAGCCGGGAGGCATCGAGGCCATCCCGACGAGCAAGCGCCACGGGTCGCCCTGGCAGCTGCTCGCCACCTGGACCGCGCCGAATCTCGAGTTCGCCACCGTCTTCGTCGGCATGATCGCGGTCGCCTTCTTCGGGCTCGGCTTCTGGCAGGCTCTCGCCGCGGTCGTGCTCGGCAACGCGCTCGGCGCGGCGACGCAGGGCATCCTCTCCACGTGGGGTCCGCGGGAGGGCGTCGCCCAGCTCGTGCTGAGCCGCACGGCCTTCGGCACGCGCGGCAACATCCTGCCTGCCGCGATCAACACGATCATGGCCGGCCTCGGCTGGTTCGCGGTCAACTCGGTGAGCGGCGCGCTCGCGCTCACGACGCTCACGGGGATGCCCGCGTGGCTCTCGCTCGTCATCATCGTCGTCGTCGAGGTCGGCCTCGCGTTCGTCGGGCACGACCTCGTGCAGTTCTTCGAGCGGTATGCGACCTACGTGCTCGGCGTCATCTTCCTCGTCGCGACGATCACGATCTTCGTGCACGCGGACGTGAACGCGCCCGTCAAGGGCGGCGGGTTCAGCTTCGCGGGCTTCATGCTCACGGCGGGGGCCGCGTTCGGCTACGCCGCGGGGTGGAACCCGTACGCGAGCGACTACAGCCGCTACCTGCCCCGCACCGCGAGCCGCGCGGCGATCGGATGGGCGGCGGGCCTGGGCAACTTCATCTCCTGCACGGTGCTCATGGCCGCCGGCGCGGCCGCGGCGACGATCGGCTTCAACGGGGACAACCCGACCGAGTCGTTCACCTCGAGCATGCCCGCGGTCGTGAGCGGCTTCACGCTCGTCGCGATCGCGGTCGGTGCGATCGCGGCCAACGCGCTCAACATCTATTCGGGGGCCATGTCGTTCCTCGCTGCGGGCGTGCGGCTCCCGTTCGGGCTGCGGCGCGCGATCACGGCGCTCGGGTTCGGCGTGCTCGGCTTCGTCATCGCGCTCATCGCGGTCATCAACGCGCAGTTCGAGAGCAACTACGAGAACTTCCTGCTCGTCATCGCGTACTGGATCGCGCCGTGGCTCGGCGTCGTGCTCGTCGACCGATGGCTGCGCCGCGGCACCGAGATCGTGTCCCTCATCCCGGACCACGCCCGCTACCGCAACTGGGCCGGCTTCGCCGCGTTCATCGTCGGCGTCGCCGTCTCGGTCGTGTTCTTCTCGAATCAGACGCTCTTCCTCGGTCTCATCGTCCAGTGGACGGGCGGCGCCGCCTCGCCCATCGGCGATCTCACGGCGCTCGTCGGCTTCGTCATCGCGGCCGTGCTCTACTACGTGCTCTTCCGGGTGACGAAGCCGAAGCTCGGCGCACCCCTCTCCGAGCTGCCGGAGACGGTCGCGGGCGTCGACGCGGCCGACGAGGTCGCGTGACGACGATCGAGGTCGGGCGCGTATACGAGTCCGACGCCGAGAAGCTCGCGGTCGCGATCGCGGAGGCGGAGCAGGGCGCGGCGGAGGGCGGGATCCCGATCGGCGCGGCCCTGTTCGACGGCGCGGGGCGGCTGCTCGGCAGCGGCCACAACCGCCGCGTGCAGGACGATGACGCGTCGATGCACGGCGAGACGAGCGCGTTCCGCAACGCGGGGCGCCAGCGCAGCTACCGCGACACCGTCATGGTCACGACGCTCTCGCCGTGCTGGTACTGCTCCGGCCTCGTGCGGCAGTTCGGGATCGGGCGGGTCGTCGTGGGCGAGGACCGCAACTTCCTCGGCGGCCAGGACTGGCTTGCGGAGAACGGCGTCGACGTCACCGTCGTCAACGACCCACGCCTCATCCGCATGATGGCCGACTACATCGCGAGCAATCCCGAGGTCTGGAACGAGGACATCGGCGAGGACTGAACACGCCCGGGGCACGTACCGGCATCCGTGAGGTCGGCCCCTACCGTTAACGGCATGGATCTCGGTGGCGGCGCGGGCGTGATGCTCGCGCTCGCCGCTGCCCTCTGGCTCGCCTACCTCCTGCCGGTGTGGTTCCGCCGCCGCGAGTATCTCGCGACCGAGCGGAACGCGGTGCGGCTGCAGCAGACGCTGCGGATCATGGCGCACAGCGCGGAGCTCCCGCAGGAGGTGTGGATCGAGGCGGACGCGCGCGCGATCGCCGAGCGCCAGCGCGCGCTGCGGATCGAGGCGAAGCGGGCGGAGGCGGCGATGCGTGCCCGCAGCGCCGCGGAGGCGCGCGCCGCGATGCGTCGGCTCGCCGACTCCGCGCCGAGCCTCGCCGCCGCCGTCACGGACACCCGCCGCGCGATGCGCCGTCTGCGCCGCACGCGCGCGGTCACGACGCTCGTGCTCCTCGCCGCGGCCGTCACGGCCGGCGTACAGCTCGGGATGATGGCGACGCTCGGCGTCGCCTCGGGGGCGTGGCTCGTGCTCGCCGTCTGCGGCTTCGTGGGGGTCTCGTCGATCGCCCTGCTCGGGCGTCTCGCGGGCGTGAGCCGCGCGCGCCGTGCGGCGGCGCGATCGACGGCGCCGTTGCCGGTATCCGAGGTCGTCCGCCCGTCGTCGCCCGCGCCGCCGGTCGAGCGCGCGGAGCGCACGTGGACGCCCGTGCCGCTCCCCAAGCCGCTCTACCTCGGTCGTGCCGTCATGCCGCCGCCCGTCATGGCGGATCCCAGCGAGTCCGTCCGCGTTCCCGCCGTCGCGGCGACGGCGCGCGTGCCGCGGCCGGCTCCCGTCGCGGCCCCCGCGGCTCCCGGGCGCGAGGACGTCCCGGCCGCCGCGAGCGTCCCTGCGGCGGGCGCACTCGCTGCGGCCTCCGCCGCGGCGGGCGCGACCGGCCCCGCGCGCCGGGAGCACGAGCCGGCTCCCGTCGTGGAGCTCAGCCGATGGGCCGCGATGGGCCGCGTCTCCGTGCCGGGCGGATCGACCCCCGACATCGACGCGGTCCTCCGCCGCCGTCGCACCGCGGGTTGAGCCGACGCGGGCGTGCGAGCGGACGACCCCAGCCGTGATAACGTAACTACCCGTACTCGGGCCCATGGCGCAGTTGGTAGCGCGTCTCGTTCGCAATGAGAAGGTCGGGGGTTCGAATCCCCCTGGGTCCACAATTTCAGACAGAGTCGATCCCTTGACATGGGTGTTCTGGCTTGTTGTGACGGCGAAGGGCTCCGCGAGGCGGAGGGTTGCTTCCTCATCTTCGGTGATGTCGATGCCGGTGGTGAAGGTCTGGTTCGCGAGGCGCTTCCCCTGGGCGTCGGTGGTCTGGTAGAGGCGTTGGCAGTCGATCAGCATGCGTAGCCCCTTCGCGATGTGCTGGCGCGGTCCTTGATCTTGGTCGTGTTCGTTCTCGATGCAACGGTCGATGTCGGCCAAGCCCGTTCTGGTGCGGTGCTGATGGCGTTTCAGCGTTGTCGGTAGGTCGATGCGTCGGCGTCGTCATGGCTCGCACTCCGGCGCGGGGCACAGACGCTCGTTTGAACATGTTGATCGAGCGTGGGAGGGTTCCTGCCGTGGCGATTCCTGATTACCAGTCGTTGATGAAGCCGGTGCTCGAGGTGCTGACCGCGGGAGACGATCACATCAGGCATGAGCCTGATTGCAAACCGCGTCCGCTGGTCCGTGGACGGCGTGGTGATTGTGCTCGGAGGCGGGGATCACCTCGGCGGCGCAGCGTCGACGCCGATCGAAGAACAAGAGGCGGGGCCCGCCGGTGTTCGACGACTTCGTCAAGCGGGTGTTCACCGCCGACAGAGGATGCTCGGGTCGCCGGTCAGTTGCGGGTCGAGCGGGACGCCGGATCTGCGCACGCCGGCGGGGAGAGGACGGCCGTCGACGAGGTGTTCCTGCGCGCCGGCGAGCTGCGTCAGGCCCTTCTCTCGCCCCGCGCTCCCGCCATGACGACGGCGGGCGCGGCGAAAGCCATCGTCGGCGCGGTCCGCCGGGCGCGCCGACAGCGTCGGGACTGACCCTCGGGGTGCGCAGCCGGACGTCTGGCCGCCGATTGGGGAGGCCGATCGCTCGGTCGCGGACGCGTTCCCGTGCGGCGTCGCACGGTGTGCTCAGTCGAAGACGACGGTGACCTTGTCGGCTGCGCCCGGCGTCTGCGCGAGCGCGAGCGCGTCGAGGGCGTCGTCGAAGGGGACCCGGTGGCTGATGATCTTCTGGTACTTGTCCCAGTGCTCGACGATGTCGTCGGTGACCTCGAAGATCTCGGTGGGATAGCCCATCGACCACACGATCGTGAGCTCGGTCATCAGGATGGAGCCGAAGTCGAGCTCGACGGGCTTCTTGTGGACGGCGACGATGCCGAGCGTCGCGCCCTGCCGCGCGATCCGCGACACCGTCTGCGGCACGATCGGGACGCCGGCGGCGTCGAGGTAGACGTCGGTGCCGGGGGGGTCGCCGGGCACGATGGGCGAGGGCGCGTTGCCGTGGAGCTCGACGAGGCGCGCCGCGACGTCTTCGCTCGCCGAGTTGATGACCGCGTCCGCGCCGATCTCGAGCGCCTTGTCGAGGCGGCTCTGCACGACGTCGATGACGACGATGTGCGACGCGCCCTTGCGTCGGTAGCCCAGCAGCGCACCGAGGCCGATCGGTCCGGCTCCGAAGACGGCGACCTTCGCGCCGGGCGCGGGATTCGTGCGGTTCACCGCGTGGAAGGCGACGGCCATCGGCTCGTTGAGCGCGGCGGCATCCCACGGCACGTCGGTGGGGATGGCCTTGAGCTGCACGCCGGGCTTCGCGTCATGGACGACGACGAAGGGCGTGAGCGCGCCTTGCGCGCCGCCGGAGCCGAGCAGACCGTCGGTGAACCTCATGGTGTCGACCACCACGTGGTCGCCGACCGCGAAGCCCGTCGTCTCGGCGCCGATCTGCACGATCTCCGCCGCGGGCTCGTGACCGAGATGCGTCGCGCCCTCATGCGGGGGGATGCCTCCGGCGTGCGCGTACATGGCATCCGAACCGCAGATGCCGCACGCCTTGATCTTGAGCAGCACGTCGGTGGGACCGACCTCCGGCTCGGGGACCTCGACCCATTCCACCCTGTCCCGGCCGGTGACGGTGACCGACTTCATGATCCGCTCCTTCGCGCGCGATGACGGGGATAACTTATCACTGTTCACAAATAGGAGGACGGGCAGGGGATGATGGATCCATGACCCCGCGTCGCCCCGGACGACCGCGCGAGACCTCGCACGACGAGATCCGCGACGTCGCCCGCCGGCTCTTCGCCGAGCAGGGATACGCTGCGACCTCGCTGCGTCAGATCGCCGCCGCGGTCGGCATCAGCCGAACCGCCCTATTCCACTACTTCCCGGCCAAGCGGGACCTCATGTGGGAGGAGTACGACGCCGGTGTCGTGCGGATGCGGGCCGTGCTCGACGAGAGCATTGGCCGGCCGCTCGTGGACCGCCTCGCCGAAGCCCTCATCGTGCTCAACGACTACCGCCCGGACGAGCACGACGCGGTCGCGGTCCGCTGGCGCCTCGCACGCGAGGACGATGAGCTGCGCGCCTACACCGCCCTGCGCGTCGAGGAGCTCGTCCGCATCCTCGTCGACGTGGCGACGCGCGTCGTGCCGGAGATCGATCCGCAGCTCGTCGACCACGTCGCCAGGGCGCTCGTCGCCGTCGCCGCGCGTTGCACCGACGAGTGGATGGAGCTGGCCGCCCCGTGCGAGGGCCTCGGCGCGTACACCAAGTCCCGACTCGCTCCCTTCGTCGAGGCGCTGCGGCCGATGCTGGCGTGAGCCGCAGGGCTGGGATCGCTCGCTCTCGTCGCGGCGGCGCGTCGTCGGTCGCTCGGCGAGGTTGCAGAGCTTCTGCACCGCGAGGACGGGAGGGCTCGCCAGTGCCGCGGTGAGATACGCGGCGCGAGCCGCGTCGCCCGAGGCTGCGTGCCGTGACTCACATGCCGCCCATGCCGGAGCTCGCGAGTCCGCTGATGAAGCGGCGCTGCAGGATGAGGAACAGGATCAGCATGGGGGCGATCATGATGAACCCGGCGGCGCTGATGAGCGGGTAGTTCTGCGTGAATCCCTGCTGGAACGAGAAGAAGGTCGTCGAGAGCGGCATCTTGCCGGAGGTCTGGATCATCGTGACGGCGAAGAGGAACTCGTTGTACGCCGACAGCGCCGTCGTGAGCGCGATGGTCAGGATGCCCGGGAGCATGTTCGGCAGGACCACCTGGCTGAAGACGCGCCACTCGTTGGCCCCGTCGACGCGGGCGGCCTCCTCCATCTCGCGAGGGAGCCCGATCATGAAGGAGCGCAGGAGCAGCGTGGCGAAGGGGGAGAAGAGCCCCGTGTAGATGAGAACCAGTCCGAGGCGGGAGTCGTAGAGCCCCGCGCGCGCCCACATGTAGAAGAGCGGGACGAGGAACATCTGCGTCGGCAGCGAGCTCGCGATGAGCAGGTAGGTCATGAAGCCGGAGCTGCCGCGGATCTCGAGCCTCGCCATGGCATAGGCGGCGAGGCTCGCGACGACGCACGTGAGCGCGACGGTGCCGAGCACGATGAGCGTGGAGTTGAGCAGGCCCGCGCCCATGTTCGCCTGTGTCCAGGCGGTGGCGAAGTTGCTCCACAGCCACGTGCGCGGCAGCCCGAGCGAGCTCGTCGCGTAGTCGCTCGTGGACTTGAGCGCGTTGAAGAAGAACAGGACGATCGGCCCGACCGCGAAGATCGCGAGGAGCGTGAGGATCACGTAGACGACGGTCCCGCCCGCGGACGGGTGGCGTCGTGCCCGTGCCGTGTCGGGACGGGCGGTGCCGATGCTCTGCTGGAGCGGCGTGCGCGCCGGTGCAGCAACGCTCATATCTCCCACTTCCTTACTCTGCGGACGACGAGGTAGACGGTGACGACGAGGGTGCTGATGAGCGCCATGACGACGCCGATGGCGGAGGAGTATCCCGCCTGCAGGTTCGAGAAGGCATCGCGGTACAGCACCGTGGACAGGAGGTCGGTCGAGCCGGCCGGACCGCCCTGGGTGAGGATGTAGACGTAGTCGAAGGCGAGGAACGACCAGATGATCGTCATGAGCCCGAGGAACGCGAAGGTGGGCCGGATCCCCGGCAGCGTGATCGAGAAGAACTGCCGGAAGGGGCTCGCGCCGTCCATCTGCGCCGCCTCGTAGAGGGCCGGGTCGATGCCCTGCATGGCGGCGAGGAACACGACCACGAGGAACCCCCACCACGCCCAGTTGTTGACGAACGCGACGGACCAGAGCGCGAGGTGTGTGTCGCCGAGCGGGTTGATATGGAGAAGGCTCCCGACACCGGAGTCCGGGTCGAGGATGCTGCGCCAGATGGAGGCGTTCACGACGCTCGCGACGATGTAGGGGATGAAGTACAGCGTGCGGAAGAGCAGCCGGAACCTCCGGATCCGGGAGAGCGCGAAGGCGCCGAAGAGCCCCATCGCCATCGGCACGATGAGGAAGAAGACCGTCCACAGGATGTTGTGGAGCAGTCCCTGCACGAACTCGGGGTCGCGGAAGAGGGTCGTGTAGTTCTGCAGCCCGACGAACCGCGCCCTCGTGCTGATGCCGCTCCAGTCCGTGAAGGAGTAGACGATCGACAGCACGCTCGGGATGAGCACGACGAACAGGTTGACGATCACGAGCGGCAGCATGAAGACCCAGCCCATGGTCCGTCGGTCCCGGAGGCGGGAGGCGAGCCTGTCGCGCGGGGGCCGAGCCGCGAGGGATCGGCCGGCCGGCGCGGGACGCCGCGAGGAGAGCGCCGCGCTCACGCGAGGCCTCCCGCGGGGTTGGGAGCCGTCGGCACGCGTCCCTCGGCCCTCTCGGTGGAGAACCGGGTCTGGATGCCCTGGCAGTACTCCTTCGCCGTCATCTGGCCCGTGATGACGTTCTCGAAGTAGTCGATCATGTAGGTCTCCGTCTGCTGCGGGTAGAAGGTCCAGGTGGTGTAGCCGATCGAGGTCGCCGCGGAGAGCGACGAGTACAGGCGCACGATGCGCGGGTCCGCCTTCGCGGAGAAGTCGGAGGCCGTCAGGTGGATGGGCGGCGGCTCGAAGCTCATCTGCTCGACGCTCGCGATGATGTTCGCGGTGTCGGTCGTCAGGTAGTTGAGGTAGTCGGCGGCGGCCGCCTCGTCGGGGAAGTTGGTGTTCACGCCCGCGGACTGCCCGATGGCGAGGTCCCAGATCACCGTCGGCACGCCGTCGCGCAGCGACGGGACCGCCGTGTAGTCCCACGTCTGGTCGTTGCCGGCGGCCTTGCCGAAGTACGGGGCGAGGTTGGAGAACTCCCACGTCCCGGAGAGCATGAGCGGTGCGTCGCCGTTCGCGAGCTGCCGATAGACGGTCGGGAAGCTGTTGGTGAAGTAGCGGTCGACGCTGCCGCCGAACCATCCCTTGGTGAAGTACGACGCGAGCCGCTCGATCGCGTCGACGAACACGGGGTCCGTCCACTTGGTCTCGCCCCTCAGTGCGGAGTACACCGCGTCGGGGCCCGCGCCGTGGTTGAGCCCGACGCCGACGAACCACTCGTTCGCGCCGCGGTAGTCGGCGTTGCCCGCGGCGATCGGGATCGTTCCCTTCCCCTTCGCCTCGGCGCAGAAGTCCTCAAACTCCTCACGCGTGCTCGGCGCCGTGAGCCCGAGACGTTGCAGTGTCTCCGGGTTGAAGTAGAGGACCATGGTCTCGTACGACGTGGGCAGCGTGACGAGCTTGTCGTCGACTCTGGAGGCGGCGAGCGCCCACGGCGCGAACGTCTTCGCCCAGCCGTACCTGTCGGCATACCTGTCGAGATCGGCGAGGTAGCCGGCGGAGTAGTACGCCTCCACGAAGCTCGACGGGCCCGGGGTGACGATGATCGTCGGTCCGGCCCCGGCCGCGAGCGAGGTCTGGATGAGCCGGTCGATCGTGTTCGAGGCCTTCGGGGTGAACTCGGCGGGGTACTTGCCTTTGTAGCTGCGGACGAAGTGCCGATCGAAGTACTTGTTCTGCTGGTCGTCCGCGAGGTTGTTCCAGATGGTGATGGCCCTGCCGCCTCCGGCGGCGGAGCCGGCCGGCGTGCAGGCGCTGAGAAACGACGCCGCGGCCAGGGCTCCGCCACCGGCGAGCAGCTGCCGTCGGGTGATGCTGGGCATTCTCATCTCCATTGATTGAGTGATCCGGGTGGGTTCCGCCTATCGGGCTCTCGTCACCGCCGAGCCGCGCCGAGAGCGACCGTCCGCTCCGCGAGGTCGGAGATGACGGAGTTGTCGAATCCGAACAGCGCAGACCGGGTCCGGTCGCGCAGCGGCTCGATGAGGTGGGCGGGGAGGCTCGCCGTGCCGGCGAGGACCCCCGCCACGGATCCGACGGTCGCGCCGTTCGAGTCGGTGTCCCAGCCCGTCATGACGACCTTGCCGACGGCGGAGGTGTAGTCGTCGTCGGACCACAGGAGCGCGACGGCGACGGCTGCCGCGTTGTTGATCGTGTGGACCCAGGAGTAGTGGCCGTATGCCTCGTGGATCCGCTCGACGGCCTGCTCCCAGCTGAGGCCGTCGGCGCGAAGCGTCTGGGCGTGGCGTACGGCCTCGTAGAGGCGCGATCCCGTCGGCACCACGGCGAGCGACGTCTCGATCGCCTCCGCCGCGTTCGAGGCGGCGAAGGCGGCCGCCACGAGGGCTGCGGCCCACATCTCGCCGTACACGCCGTTGCCGGTGTGCGAGAAGGTCGCGTCCTGGTACGCGAGCTCTGCGGCCGCCCACGGGTCGCCGGGGTTGACGTAGCCGAAGACGTCGCCGCGGATCTGCGCGCCGATCCACTCCCGATAGGGGTTGCGGTGGCTCGCGGTCTGCGGAACGGCGACCCCGTTGACCACATTGAGGTACGCGGCGCGCTCCGCGGTGTACACCTGCAGGAGCGGGAACAGCGAGATCCACGCGTCTCCGATGTGCTCGGGCTTGAGGCCGCGGCCGTGCGTCTCGAGCAGGTGCAGGGCGAGGATCGGGTAGTCGATGTCGTCGTCGCGGGCGGAGCCGTCGACGTTGCCGCGCGTCGTCTCGGGCCAGTTGTCGCGCAGCTCGAACCCCTCCGGCATCGGGTCGAGAACGGGGATGTAGTCGGTCAGGGGGTATGCGTTCGCGCGCTCGAGGTAGTCGCGGATGCGCGCGACCGTCCAGTGCGACCCCTGCTCGATCGGCTTGCCCAGGTTGCAGCCCGCGATGCGTCCTAGCCACGCGGCGTGGACCTTGTCCCGGTAGTCGGCGGGGTCGACCGCGCGCGGAGCGGCGGCGGCAGCGGCCGCGCGGATCTCCGCGAGCCCCTCGGGCTCCTCGTACCTCCACCCGGGCAGGCGCTCGGCCTCGGCGAGGCCGTCGACGAGGGCGAGCACCGCCTCCCGATAGGCCGGGTCGGTCTCGTTCGCCGCTGCGATGACGTCGTCGACGTGGTAGCCGCTCTCGCGGCGCTGCGCGATCTCGTCGGCGAGCAGGTCGGCGGGGATCCGGGCGTCGTAGGTGCTGTGCCGGTACGCATCGGCGAGCTCGACGGCCGGGGAAGAGGTGGGGTCGGTCACGTGTTCTTCGTGCCTTTCTCTGTGCTCTGCGTTCTGGTCTCTGGGTGTTCTCGGCCGGGCGACGAGGATGCAAATCGATTTGCGTCTGCCGAACGGCTGCGGTGGGGAGGGCTTGCGTCAGGCGGACTCGCGCCGGACGAGTCGGGTCGGGAGCGAGACCCTCTGGTGCTCCATGGCGGGGTCCGCGATCCGGCGGAGGATGAGGTCCGCACAGGTGGCGCCGACGGCGGCCGCCGGGTTGAGGACCGTCGTGAGCGCGGGCGACATGAGCGAGGCCGTGTCGATGTCGTCGAAGCCCACCACGGCGAGCTCGCCCGGCACGGCGATCCCCAGGTCGCGCGCGGCCTGGACGACGCCGATCGCGATGAGGTCGTTGGCGCAGACGATGCCGCGGGGCCGATGCTCGAGGGCGAGCAGGCGCCGCGCCGCCGCGTAGCCGCCGTCGCGCGTGAACTCGCTGTCGACGATCCAGTCGGCCTGCACGCGGAGGCCCAGCTCGTCCACCGCGCTCGTGAAGGCGGCGTGGCGGCTCATGCTTGTCGAGGCGAGGGGATCGCCGACGAAGCCGAGGTCGTCGATGCCGTCCTCGTGGAGCGCGTGGACGGCCTCGTCGATGCCCTGCGCGTCGTCGGTGGTCACCCGATCCACGGGGCCGGTCTCGTCCTCGTCGGCGACGACGACGACGGGGATGGCCGGACCCACGATCTCCCGGATCTCCCGGCCACTGAGCTCCATGGGGCGCATGATCACTCCGTCGACGCCGCGAGCGACCATCTCCTCGAGCATCGTCTGCTCGTTCTCGCGCACGCCGTCCGTGTTGCCGATGAGGGAGACGTAGCCCGCTTCGGCGAGGCTGTCGTGGACCGCGCGGGCGAGCGCGGGGTAGTAGGGGTTCGTGATGTCGGCGACGATGAGCGCGATCGACTGGGTCTTCCGACGTCGCAGGCTGCGGGCGACCATGTTGGGCCGATACTTCTGGTCCTCGATCGCCTGGAGGATCCGCTCCCGGGTCTCGGGCGAGACCGCGCGCTTGCCGCTGAGCGCGTGCGAGACCGTGGTCGGGCTCACGCCGGCGGCGGCGGCCACCGAGGCGATGCTCGGCTGGCTGGACGTGCGCGTCACTGCGTCTCCTCGACCGGTCATCATGCAAATCGTTTTGCATCAACGGACAAGTCATTCTTGCCGGGCCGGCCGCCGCCTGTCAAGCGTCATATGCCGAGTATGCCGCGACCGTCCCGACTCACTCCGTGCGCGCGGCGACCGAGAGGGCGACCGCGAGGTGGGCCTCGTGCTCGGCGAGGCGCGCGGTGAGCGAGGCGTGGACGTCCTCGTAGGAGTCGACGCCGAGAGGCAGCCGCAGCGGCATGCGTCCGCTGTCGACGAGGTCGACGATCGCGGCGGCGATCCTGCCGGCGTCGTTCGGGAAGGCGAAGGCGCCGCCGTCGATCGCACGGCGCACCTCGCCGACCGGGGTCTCCTCATACTCGGGCATGACGGGGCCACGGACGACCGCGTTCGCGAACCCCGTCGGGGTGGCGCCGGGCTCCACGATCGTCACGCCGATGCCGAACGGCGCGACCTCCATCGCGACGGTCTGGCAGAAGCCCTCGATGCCCCACTTGGCGGCGTGGTACGCGCTGAAGCCCGGGTAGCTCGTCTGGCCGCCCGCCCTGGAGACCTGGATGATGCGGCCGCCGCGCTGAGCGCGCAGGTGGGGCAGCGCAGCCCGGATGACGCCGATCGAGCCGAGCAGGTCGACGTCGACGACCTCGCGGATCTGCTCGTCGGTGGCCTCCTCGACGGCGGCGAAGAGCCCGTGACCGGCATTGCTCACGACGACGTCGACCTCCCCGAGGGCGGCGAACGCGTCGGCCAGGACCCGGCGTGCGGCGTGCGCGTCGGTGACGTCCAGCCGCGCGGTCCAGAGACGGTCGCCGTGTGCCGCACGGAGGTCGTCGAGGGCCTCCGGGCGGCGCAGGGTCGCGGCCACGCGGTCGCCGCGGGCGAGGAGCTGCTCGGTGAGGATGCGCCCGAAGCCGGAGGAGGTGCCCGTGATGAACCAGGTCGTCATGCTGTTCCCGTTCCTTTCGTGCTGGAGGCCTCGACGCTACGACCTCGAGTCGACTCGAAGTCAAGCCCGTACCCTGGATCCATGACAGCGGGAGCGGGAGCGCGGGCCTTCACGATCGGCGAGGTCAGCGCGCTGACGGGCCTCACGACGCACACGCCGCGGTTCTACGAGCAGGAGGGCCTCTTCTTCGCTCCGGTGCGCCGGGACGCTGCCGGACGTCGGCTCTTCACCGACGAGGAGGTCGAGTGGCTGCGCGTGTGCACGAAGCTGCGCTCCTCGGGCATGCCGCTGCCGGACATCCGCCGCTACGCCCAGCTCGTGCTCGCGGGGCCGGGCAACGAGGAGGAGCGTCTCGCGGTCCTGCGCGAGCACGAGGAACGCGTGCGACAGCAGGTCGCCGACCTCCAGGACGCCCTCGCCGTCATCCACGACAAGGTCGAGGTCTACCTCGGCCACCTCGCGGCGGGCACCGCCGACCGGCTCTGGACTGACGGCCCCGAGTGCTGACCGCACGCGTCCGAGTGGTGGCGCGACCGGTGAAGGCCCGAACGCGGGCAGGAGCGCAAGGGCGCGGCCGGCGGCGCGGGTTCGCGTCGCGGCTGGAGCGGTCGCGGACGGCGCGCGCCCCTCGTGTCCGTCGCCGCGGGCCTCGGGGGAGGACTGCTCAGCCCGCGCTGGCCTCCCCCGGGGGCAGCGACTGCTGCAGGTAGCGGGTGAGCGCGTCGCGGGTCTGCGTGAGGCGGCGCACCTTGTCGTCCATGTCGTCGCGGAGGGCCGCGATGCGCTGCGCGAGCGCCGAGCACTCCCCGGCCACGGGCCCGCCCTCGCCCGTGCACGGCAGGATCCGCTCGATGAGCGCGGTCGGGAAGCCGAGGTCGAGCAGCGAGCGGATCGTGCGCACTGCGTCGACCGCGGACGCGTCGTACTCGCGGTACCCGTTGGGCTGGCGCCTCGAATGGATGAGGCCGTGCGCCTCGTAGTACCGCAACGACCTCGGGCTCGCGCCGGTGGCTTCGCTCAGCTCGCCGATCCTCATCGCGCACCCCCGCCGGCTTGACCTTGACACTGACGTCATAGTTTACCGTCGCGCTGTCGATCCCGTCAGGCCCGCGACCGGGGCCCGAGAGCAGGAGGAAGCATGAGGATCTTCGTCACCGGCGGCACCGGATATTTCGGCTCGACGCTCGTCGAGCACCTCGTCGCGGCAGGCCACGCCGTGACCGGGCTCGCCCGGTCCGACCGCTCCGCGGAGGCGCTCGAGAGCGCGGGGGCGACTCCCGTCCGGGGCGCTCTCGCCGACACGGCGGTGCTGGAGGAGGAGGCGGCACGGGCCGACGCGACCGTGCATGCCGCGGTCGACTACGCGATGACGGAGGAGTCGGAGGCGACCGAGCTCGCGGCGGTCTCGGCGCTCGTGCGGGGCGCGGCGGCCGCGGGCGCGGGGACACCCGTCCTCTACACGAGCACGGGTCTCGTGTACGGCTTCGATCCCGCGCAGGACCGTACCGAGGAGGCGGAGCTGCCCGCGGCGAGCGCGCAGCCCATGAAAGCGGCGGCCGAGCGCGTCGTGCGGGAGGCGCCCGGGATCACGGCGATCGTGTTCCGGCCGGGACTCATCTATGGGCGCGGGGGATCGGGCCTCGTGACCGGCCTCATCGGGTCCGCGTCCGCGAGCGGCGTCGCGACGTACGTGGGCGACGGCTCGCACGCGTGGACGCCCGTGCACGTCGACGACCTCGCTGACCTGTATGTCCGCGCGCTCGAGCACCCCGTGGCGGGCGTCTACAACGCCGCCGGGCCGCACCCGTTCGCCTTCCGGGAGCTCGCGGAGGCGATCGCAGCCCTGGCCGGGACGAGCGTCGCCTCGGTGCCGCTCGACGCCGCGCGGGACGTCCTCGGACCGCTGGCCCTCGTGCTCGCGGCGCCGGGCGCGATGTCGGCGGAGAAGGCCGCGAGGACGTTCGGCTGGAGGCCGGGCCGCCCCTCGCTGCTCGAGGACGTGCGCAGCGGCAGCTACTCCGCGCGAGCCGGCAGCCGACCTCGATGAGAGGCGCGCCGTCGAATCGGCCGATGGGGGAGGGCCGGTTCGACGGCGCGCGGACTCCAGACTGAGGGGGTTTCTGGCGTCCTTGCGCGACCAGTCTCTCGCGTTTGCCTGCGAGCCGGGCGCGCGACACCTTCGAGTGTCCCCATGATGCGGCTGGGGAGGAGCAGTCGCCGTCACCTGTCAGGCGGGCGCAGCGATGGGTTGCATGCAGCGACGAGCCGCGTGCAGGGACAGGGGCGCCGCCGGGGCGATGGGGCCGTGGGGCGGCGCCCCCAGGTGGAACGCCAGGTCTCTGTGGGTCACCGCGTTCCCCCCGCTAGGAGAGGATGGGGCAGGAGGACTTCTCAGTCAAGGGCCGAGTGAGGAATCCTGGGAGGCGGCTGGGGAGCATGCTCGCGGGGGATCGCCGCCGTGGTCCCTGTTCGTCCGCACGCGCCGTGCGCCGCATGACCGGCGCGCCGGTCGCGACGTCGTGCGGGGACGGTAGATTCCTCGGCATGGCGGAACGGAGCGCACTCGCCTCGCAGTCGAGCGACTTCCCGCGGTGGTACCAGGATGTCGTGGCCAAGGCAGAGCTCGCCGAGAACGGTCCCGTGCGCGGGACCATGGTCATCCGGCCCTACGGATACGCCGTCTGGGAGCGGATGCAGGAGGAGATGAACCGGCGGATCAAGGACGCCGGCGCGCAGAACGCGTACTTCCCGCTCTTAATCCCGCAGGGTTATCTGAGCCGCGAGGCCGAGCACGTCGAGGGCTTCAGCCCGGAGCTGGCCGTGGTCACGCACGCCGGCGGCAAGGAGCTGGAGGAGCCGATCGTGGTGCGTCCGACCTCCGAGACGGTCGTCGGAGAGTACATGGCGAAGTGGGTGAGCTCCTACCGCGACCTGCCGCTGCTGCTCAACCAGTGGGCGAACGTCGTGCGGAGGGAGCTGCGCCCGCGGCTGTTCCTGCGCACGAGCGAGTTCCTCTGGCAGGAGGGCCACACGGCGCACGCGGACCGCGACGACGCAGCGGCGTACGCGGCGCGCATCCATCGTGAGGTCTACGAGCGCTTCATGACGGAGGTGCTCGCGATGCCCGTCGTGCGCGGGCGCAAGACGCCCCGGGAGCGGTTCGCCGGCGCGATCAACACGCTCACGCTCGAGGGCATGATGCGAGACGGCAAGGCGCTGCAGATGGGCACCTCGCACGAGCTGGGCCAGAACTTCGCCCGTGCGTTCGGCATCCGCTACTCCTCGCCGAGCGGTCGGCACGAGCTGTGCTGGACGACGTCGTGGGGCACCTCGACGCGCATGCTCGGCGGCCTCATCATGGCCCACGGGGACGACGCCGGGCTCGTCCTGCCCCCCAGGCTCGCCCCTGTGCAGGCGCTCGTGCTCGTCGTCAAGGACGGCGAGGGCGTGCGCGAGGCCGCCGCGCGGACGGTCGCCGCCGTCGCCGACGCGGGCGTGCGCGTGGAGCTGGACGAGAGCGTCGACACGAGCTACGGACGCCGGGCCGTCGACGCCGAGCTGAAGGGCATCCCGGTGCGCGTCGAGATCGGGCCCCGCGACGTGTCCGCGGGCGAGGCGACGGTCGTGCGGCGGATCGGCGGCGGCAGGCAGCGGCTGCCGCTCGCCGGCGTGGCCTCCGTCGTGACCGAGGCGCTCGACGCCGACCAGCGGGCGCTGTTCGACCGCGCCGTGCGGTTCCGCGACGACCGGACCGCCGACGTCGAGACGATCGACGCGGCGCGTGAGGCCGCGTCCACGGGCTTCGCGCGCGTGCCGTGGGCCGTGCTCGGCCGGGAGGGCGAGCGCTCGCTCGCCGAGTCCGGGATCACCGTCCGGTGTCTCACGCGCCCGGACGGCGAGGTGCCGGACGGCGACGACGAGCCGGACGCCCTCGCGGTCGTCGCGCGCGCGTACTGACGCTCCCGGTCGGCGGCGCGGTGCCGGTCATGCGGCGGACCCGTCATCCGGCGTGTGGTTCATCCGGCCGGCGGCGTGCGGGTCGTCCGGCCCGCGGCGTGCGGGTCGCCCGGTCGGGGCCTGCGGGTCGTCGCGATGCCCTCGAGCACGATGCCCAGCATGCGCTCGAAGCGCGCATCGGCGTCTCCGTGCGCCATGACCTCGCCGGAGGCCGCGACGAGGGGATGCTCGGCGGCGCCGACGCGCTCGTCCCGGGCGGCGAGGGCGTAGCGGTCGTCGGGAGCCTGCGCCCTCGCCTGCTCCTCGATGCAGTGCCCGATCACGAAGGACGTGAGGATCGCGAACCCCTCCGTCGTGGCCCGCACCGGGAAGCCCTGCCCCTGCATCCAGGCGAGGCCGTCCTCCTGCGATCGGAGCACGGCGGCGTCCGTGAGGAAGGTGCCGCTGAACACGCGCGCGCCGTCGCGATGGGCGAGGAGGGCACGGCGGGCGATGCGTGCGTAGCCCGCGAACGCCCCCCGCCAGTCCGCCCATGTCGTGCGCGCGGCCGTCTCGGACACCTCGCGCCACACGCGCGTGCCCATCTCGTCGAGCATGTCCTGCTTGTCGCGCATGTGCCAATACAGCGCGGGCGCCTTGACGCCGAGGCGCTCGGCGACCGCGCGCAGCGTGAGCCCCTCCATGCCGACCTCGTCGAGCACCTCGAAGGCAGCGTCGACGATCGCCGCCGTGCTCACGCCCTTCGCCACGGTTGACAGCTTAACGCTATTAAGGAGACACTGGTCGCCGTCCCAGATTAACGAGATTAAGGAGAAGGTCATGAAGGCTGCGATCGTGGACGAGCCGGGGGCGGTGCCGCGCTGCGGCGAGTTCGCGGACCCCGAGCCGGGGGATGGCGAGAGCGTCATGGACATGCTCGCGGCCGGCCTGCATCCCGTCGTGCGCCGCCTCGTCGCGGGCGGTCACTACGGAAGCGACGGCTCCTACCCGCGCATCCCCGGCGTCGACTGCGTCGCGCGCGACGCCGACGGCGTGGCGCGCTACGCGGGCTTCGTCCGCGCGCCGTGGGGCACCGTCGCGGAGCGGATCGCCGCGCGCATGGGGGTGCCGATCCCCGAGGGCGCCGACCCGGCCCTCATCGCCGCCGCCCTCAACCCGGGTCTCAGCTCGTGGATGCCCCTCACCGCACGCGCCGCGGAGACGGGCGGCCTCGGCACGGTCGTCGTCGTCGGCGCGACGGGCGTCGCGGGACGCGTCGCCGTGCAGAACGCGCTCGCGCTCGGCGCCGACCGCGTCATCGGCCTCGGCCGCGACAGCGAGAGGCTCGCGGAGGTCGCGCGCCTCGGGGGCGTTCCCGTGCCCCTCGAGCGTGGCCCCGAGGGCCTCGCTCGCGCCCTCGGCGGATCCGCGCCCTCGCTCATCCTCGATCTCGTGTGGGGTCCCGCCGCGGAGCTCGTGTGGGACGCCCTCGCCGGGCACGGCCTCGAGGAGGACGAGGCGGACATCCTCCACGTCCAAATCGGGGATGCCGCGGGCCCTCGCGCCGCGCTTCCCGCGGCGCTGCTGCGCAGCCGGCGCATCGCGTTGCGCGGATCCGGCGCAGGCTCCGCGTCCGTCGCCGACATCGTCGCGCAGCTCCCCGTCTACATGAGGAGGGTCGCGGACGGCGACGTGGTCGTGCCGATCCGCGTGTTCCCCCTCGCTCGCATCGAGGAGGCGTGGAACCACGCGGGGCCCGAGCGCGCGGTCGTCGTGCCCGCGTGAGCGAGTCCGCCGCCCCCGCCCCGTCTCGCTCCCGGTCGCTCAGGGGATGAGCACGAGCCGCTCGCCGGGGGCCTCCGGCCGCTGCCACTCCTCCTCGACGCGCGCGAGGGGCGCGGTGCGCGGGATGACGCCGATGCGACCCGCGTCGATCTCGTCGGCGAGCGCGGGGAGCTCGGCGACGTAGGCACGCGCCGAGACGGAGCCCTGCCCGCTGCCCACGAGGCGCAGCGCGGCCGAGCGCAGCGCCGCGGAGGGCAGCGCGATGGTGGGGCCCGCGACGGAGCCGATCTCGATCCAGTCGAGCGGCCGGCTGCGATCCGAGCGCCCCATGAGGAGTGCGACGATCGCCTGCTCGGTTGGCGGCCCCCACACGTAGTCGAGCACGACGTCGATCTCGGAGGCGGCCGCGGCGAGAGCGCGCGCCGTCGCGTCGGCGTCGTCGGTGAGCTGCACGACCTCGTCCGCCCCGATCGCCAGGAGCGCGTCGAGGCGCTCCCGGTCCCGGCCGGCGCCGACGACGCGACCCTCGCCAAGGAGCTTGGCGACGCGCACGGCCATCGTGCCGGCGGTTCCCGTCGCGCCGAGCACGAGCACGCTCTGCCCGGGCTGCAGCGACACGCGGCGGCGCAGGGCGACCCACGACGACATGGCGGGGTTCATCGCCGCGGCGATGCGCGCGACGTCGGCGTCGCGGGGGAGCTCGACCGTGCGCGCGGGGCTCGCGACGGCTCTCTCGGCCATCGTGCCCTCGTCGTCCTCGGCCACGAAGTAGACGAGCGTGCCGTCCGGGCGCCGGCCCACGCCGTCGACGCCCGGGACGAGCGGAAGCCGCCCGCTGCTCGTGTAATGCCTGCCGGCGGCGCCGGACCTCGTGCGCGGGTGCACTCCCACGGCGAGCACGTCGAGCAGCATGTCCCCCTCGCGCGGCTGCGGCGCGGCGACCGTCCGAT
Source organism: Actinomycetales bacterium (assembly GCA_015655445.1). Classification (GTDB taxonomy): domain Bacteria; phylum Actinomycetota; class Actinomycetes; order Actinomycetales; family Microbacteriaceae; genus Diaminobutyricimonas. The sequence goes on from JAATFA010000108.1 coordinate 53,015, forward strand.
AGTGCGGCGGCTCGTCGAACGACGTGACGACGGCTGCGTGCATGCTCTCCATCCCGACCTCTCTCCTCGCCCATCCGGGCAATCTAGTTGGTGGCGCAAACAATATAGTTGGTTCCACCTACTAAATCCAGTACGGTGGGGGAATGGTCGCGTCCGCCTCGCCCGCCTCCTCGCCCGACCCGCGTGAGCCGCCGCCGCCCGCGCGGGAGCTGAGCCCCGTCGACGGGCTCGCCCAGCTCTCCTTCCTCGTGCACGGCCTGCTCGAGCGGCGGGCGGCCGAGCACGAGCTCTCGATCACGCAGACGCGGCTCCTCGCGATCCTGCGCGACCGCACGCCCACGATGAACGAGCTCGCTCGCGTGCTCGGACTCGACAAGTCGAGCGTCACGGGCCTCGTCGACCGCGCCGAGCGTCGCGGGCTCGTCGCGCGCGGTCCGTCCGCCGCGGATCGCCGCGCCGTGCTCGTCGCGCTCACCGACGCCGGGCGCGCGCTCGTCGCGGCCGCCGCCGCGCGCTTCGAGGAGGACGTCGCCGCGCTGCTCGACCCGCTGCCGGCGAGCGAGCGGGACGAGCTCGCACGCCTCCTCACGCGCCTCCTCGTCGCGCGCGCAGCGGAGCAGGGGCTCGACCTCTTTCCGTCGTCGGGGCGCCCCTAGACTTCCGATGTGCCCCCGACCCGCCTCAGCACCGCATCCCTCCCGTCGCTTCCCGAGTCGGTCGGGCGCCCCGCGTACGACCGCTCGGCGCTGCAGGTCGGCATCGTCCATTTCGGCGTCGGCGGCTTCCACCGCTCGCACCAGGCGATGTTCCTCGACCGGCTCATGAACGCCGGGCAGGCGCTCGACTGGGCGATCTGCGGCGTCGGCGTGCTGCCCGGGGACGCGCGCATGCGCGACGTCATGCGCGCACAGGACTGCCTCTACACGCTCGAGCTCAAGCATCCGGACGGCGAGCGCGAGCTGCGCGTCATCGGGTCCATCGCCCAGTACCTGTTCGCCCCGGACGACCCGGAGGCGGTCGTCGAGCGGATGTGCGACCCGGCCGTCCGCATCGTCTCGCTCACGGTCACCGAGGGCGGCTACAACATGGACGACCTCACGGGCGAGTTCGTCGCGGACCGTCCCGACGTCGCCGCCGACGCGTCCGGACGGAGCGCCCCCACGACGGTGTTCGGCCTCGTCGTCGAGGCGCTCGTGCGCCGCCGCGACCGGGGGATCGCACCCTTCACGATCATGTCGTGCGACAACATCCAGGGGAACGGCGAGATCGCTCGGCGCGCCTTCTCGGGCTACGCGCGCCTGCGCTCCCCGGAGCTCGGCGCGTGGGTCGAGCGCGAGGTCGCCTTCCCCAACTCGATGGTCGACCGCATCACGCCCGTCACGAGCGACGCGGACCGCGCGGAGGTCGCCGAGCGCACGGGGCTCTTCGACGGCTGGCCCGTCGTCGCGGAGCCGTTCGTGCAGTGGGCGCTCGAGGACCGCTTCCCGCTCGGGCGTCCCCCGTTCGAGACCGTGGGCGTGCAGGTCGTCGACGACGTCGAGCCGTACGAGCTCATGAAGCTGCGCCTGCTCAACGCGACGCACCAGGGCATGTGCTATTTCGGATACCTCGGCGGCTATCGCTACGCGCACGAGGCCTCGGCGGACCCGGCGATCGCGGCCTTCCTGCTCGAGTACATGGACGAGGAGGCGACGCCGACCCTGCGTCCCGTGCCGGGCGTCGACCTGCGCGTGTACAAGCACACGCTCCTCGAGCGCTACCGCAACCCCGAGGTGCGCGACACGCTCGCGCGGCTGTGCGCGGAGTCGAGCGACCGCATCCCGAAGTGGCTGCTGCCGGTCGTGCGCGAGCAGCTCGCCCGCGGGGGCCGCGTGACGAACTCGGCCGCGATCGTGGCGAGCTGGGCGCGGTACGCCGAGGGGGTGGACGAGAGCGGCGAGCCGATCGAGGTCGTCGATCGCCTGCGCGACGAGCTCGTCCCGCTCGCGCGCGCGCAGCGGGAGGACCCGATCGCGTTCCTGCGCAATCGCACGCTCTTCGGCGATCTCGTCGACGACCCCCGCTTCACCGAACCGTACCTCGCGACGCTCGCGTCGCTGCACGAGCGCGGCGCGCTCGCGACCGTGCGCTCCCTCGCGCACCTGGGCTGACGCGAGGGCCCGCGGGCGACATGCGAGCGCTCGCGGGTCCCCCGTTCGGGGGCGAGCGCGCGCCTGTTGCTCGGGCCGCCGGCATCGCTATCCTGTCCGTGAGAGACGCCGCCCGGGGTGATGGGGTCCCTGGCACAGTCCCTCCGGGTGTCCGCTCGGGCGCGGGCACCCGCCCTGACCCGAACGCGCAACGGAGCGCCGAGCACCGCGCGGCGGGCTCGCCGTCCCGCCCGGGCGAGCGCTACTCCTCCTCGGCGGCGAGGCGCACGGCGCGCACGCCGTCGACGGAGCCGAGTCCTTCGACGAGGCCGTCGACGTCTCCCGTCCCCTCGACCTGCACGGCGACGGAGACGAGGCCGTCGCTCGTGCCCTCGCTCGGCACGAGGCGCAGCACGCGCCATGTGCGGCTCGTCGCGGCGGCGATGAGCTCGCGCAGCACGCCACGTCCGTCGAGGTAGACGACCTCGAGCTCGACCGAGCGCTCACGGCCGGGGAGCACACGCAGGAGCGCCGTGTAGCCGAAGACGGCGACGAAGTAGAGGGCGGTCGCGACGATCGCGAGCAGCCACAGGCCCGCGCCCGCCGCCATGCCGATCGCCGCCGTCTCCCACACGGCGGCCGCGGTCGTGAGACCACGCACCGCTCCGCGCCGCGTGAGGATGAGGCCCGCGCCGAGGAAGCCGACGCCCGAGACGATCTGCGCCGCGACGCGCGACGGGTCGAGCACGATCGCGCCCTGCACGAGCACGTCGGTGAAGCCGTACTTGGAGACGATGAGCATGAGCGCCGAGGCGGTGCCCACGATCGCCTGCGTGCGCAGGCCGGCGCTCTTGTGCCGCAGCTGCCGCTCGAAGCCGATGAGCGAGGACAGGGCGAAGGCGAGCGCGAGCTCGCCGACCTGCAGCCAGCCCTGCCCGTCGAGCCACGCCTGCCCCGTGAGGTGGTCGAGAGCGGTCGTCGTCATCCCTTCGACGGTACGCCTCGCGAGGGTCCCGTGTCCCGCCCCTCCCGCCGTCTCGGAGTCGGGCGTACGCGGCAGGGGGAGCGCTCGCGTCAGGAGGCCGGGGGAGCGCTCGCCCGCGCCGCCCGCAGCTTGACGGCCGCGAAGACCGCTGCGGCGCCGGCGCCGGCCGCCGCGACGTAGAGCACGGAGACCGCCGCGTGGGCGTGCGCGGCGAGCGATGCGCTCGCGGCTCCCGTGAGCACGAAGGCCATGCCGACGGTCGCGCTCCCCGCCGACTGTGCGACCGTGCGGTTGAGGTTGAGCACGCCCGCGGCGGATCCGGCGTAGTGCATGGGCGCGGCGGACATCATGTCCCGGTTGTTCGGGGACTGGAAGATCGCGAAGCCGAGCCCCGTGACGGCCGTGCGCAGCAGCACGTCCCACGTCGGCGGGTGCGCGGGCAGGAGCGCGAGCGAGAGCAGGCCGCCCGCGAACACGATGAGGCCGACGAGCGCGAGGACGGCGGGCGAGACCCGGTCCGCGGCGCGACCGGCGAGGGGCGCGACGAGGAAGACGACGAACGGCCAGGGCGTGAAGAGCAGCGCCGACTCGAGCGGCGTCGCGCCGTAGACGCTCTGGAACAGGAACGGCAGGGCGACGAACGCGACACCCTGCCCGAAGAACGACCAGAAGGCCGTGACCACGGCGAGCGTGAACCGCCCGGTGAACATCGGGATGGGCAGCACGGGCCGCGGGGCGCGCCGCTCCCGCAGGATGAAGAGCGCGACGAGCACGGCCGTCGCGAGCAGCAGGAGCACGGCGCTCCACCCCGAGGCAGAGTGGGCGATCTGCTCCGTGCCGAGCAGGAAGCATGCGATCGCCGCCGCCGCGAGCACCGCGCCCAGCACGTCGAAGCGCCCCGGCACGGCTTCCGTGCGGGGGAGGAAGAGGGCGCCGAGCACGGTCGCGATCGCACCGATCGGCACGTTGATGAGGAAGAGCCACGGCCACGACGCGATGGAGAGGATGAGGCCGCCGAGCGCGGGGCCCGCGGACGTGCCGAGCGCGACGACCATCGCGTTGATCCCGAGCATCGATCCGAGCCGCTCCGGCGGGAAGAGGTAGCGGTAGAGGGGGATCGCGACGGCGAGCACGAGCGCAGATCCGACGCCCTGCGCCACGCGCGCCGCGACGAGCAGCGCGAGGGTGGGCGAGAGCGCGCACGCGAGTGAGGCGAGGGTGAACACCGGCAGCCCGAGGAGGAAGAGCCGGTGCCGGCCGAAGCGGTCCCCGAGCGCCGCCGTCGTGGGGATGCAGCACGCGACCGCCATGAGGAAGGCCGTCGTCACCCACACGGTGTCGGCCGCGCTCGCATGGAGCTCGCGCGAGAGCTGCGGGAGCGCGACGTTGACGATGGAGGCGTCGATCGTCGCCATGAGGATCGCGAGCAGGATCGCGAGCACGCCGAGATTGCGACGGAAGGACGATCCCGGATAGCCGCCCGCGGCCCTCGTCCCGACGCGCGTGCTCGAGTTCATGCCATCCGTTCTGGGCTCCGGGGAGGAACGGCCCGCGCGCCGCGTGCATGCAGCCGTGCGCCCATTATCTCCCGAGCGTCACATCCCCGGCGCGTCGCGCCCGCCGACCACGGGCGGGCGGGAGCGCCCCGGAGCCTGTGGGGAGCGGGCGGGCAGCCGCGCGGGCCGTCAAGGCACGAGGTAGCCGGCAGCGGTGAACAGGCGGTACCACTCCTCGCGCGTGAGCGGCAGCTCGGAGCCCGCGGCCGACTCCGCGACGCGCTCGGGCCGCGTCGTGCCGAGCACGACCTGCATGCGTGCGGGGTGGCGCGTGATCCACGCAACCGCGATCGCCGCGGGACCGACGTCGTAGCGGGCGGCGAGCTCGTCGATGACGTCGTTGAGCTCGGCGTAGTCCTCGCGGTCGCCGAGGAAGACGCCGCCGAAGAAGCCCTTCTGGAACGGGGACCACGCCTGCAGCGTGATGTCGTGCAGGCGGCTGTAGTCGAGGATGCCGTTGTCGCGATCGATCGACTGGTCGAGCTCGGCCATGTTCGAGGCGACGCCCGCGGCGATGAGGGGCGCGTGCGCGATGCTCAGCTGCACCTGGTTGACGACGAGCGGCTGGTGCACGGATCGCTTGAGCAGCTCGACCTGGCCGGGCGTGTGGTTCGAGACGCCGAAGTGCCGCACCTTCCCCGCCGCGTGCAGCGCGTCGAAGGCGGCCGCGACCTCCTCCGGCTCGACGAGCGCGTCCGGGCGGTGGAGCAGGAGCACGTCGAGGTAGTCGGTGCGCAGCGCGGAGAGCGACTCGTCGACCGAGGAGAGGATGTGCTCCTTCGAGAAGTCGAAGTATCCCGGGCGGATGCCGACCTTCGACTGCACCACGATCGACTCGCGCTCGGCGGGGCTGAGCCGCAGCGCGTCGCCGAACCGGCGCTCGCACACGTGCGGGGCTCCGCCGTAGACGTCCGCGTGGTCGAAGAAGGTGATCCCGGCGTCTCGGGCCGTCCCCACGAGGGTGCGGATATCCTCGTCCTCGAGTGCGGCGATGCGCATGAGGCCGAGGATGATGTTCGAGGCGTGCAGGTCGGTCTGGGGCAGGGTGAAGGTCCTCACGCGCCCATCCTGACAGCGGCGCCGCGCGCGTGCGGGGCCCCGGCGCGACCCGTCTGCCCCGCCCCTATCGCCGAAGTGTGAGTTTGTGCGGGTTTCGGGCACCCGAAACCCGCACAAACTCACACTTCGCGCGCCGGGTCGCGCGCCGGGTCGCGCGCCGAGCGGTGCGGCGGTGCGGCGGGAGCGCGTCGTCGAGCCCCCTACACGGCGGGGACGCGATCGGCGAGGCGCACCCCCGTGAGCTCCTCGGCGAGCGTCCACAGGCGCTCCGCGAGGCGCGGGTCCCGCGCGGACCGGGGGACGCGCACGCGCGCCGTGGGCCCGACGAGGCCGAGCGCGCCGCCCGGTCCGTAGTATGCGCCCTGCTCGGCCGCGGGGTCGGCCGCCGCGAACAGGAGCGGCTCCGCCCCCGTCTCCACGCCCTGCGAGGGCAGCAGAGTGCGCCGCCGCGGAGGGAGCTTGTCGTCGCGCGTGAGGTTGACGCCGGCGGTCTGCAGGTTGGTGAGCGTGTAGCCGGGATGGGCGATCGTGCTCAGCAGGTCCCAGCCGCGCTCCGTCGCGATGCTCGCGAGGCGCAGCGCCATGAGCATGTCCGCGAGCTTCGACTGGGCGTACGAGCCCTGCGGCGAATACCGCCGCGTCCAGTGCGGGTCGTCGAAGCGGATGCGCCCCCAGGTCGCCGTGCCGCTCGACATGGTCGCGACGCGCGCGCCCCGCGTCGCGAGCAGGAGCGGCAGGAGGCGCACGGTCAGGGCGAACGGTCCGAGGAAGTTGCTGCCGAACTGCAGCTCGAAGCCGTCGGCGGTCTCGAGTCGTCGCCGCGGGGCCATGACCCCCGCGTTGTTGACGAGGGCGTGCAACGGTCGGCCGTCGGCGAGGAGGCTCTCAGCGAGCTCGCGCACGCTCTCGAGGTCGGCGAGGTCGACGCGTCGCACCTCGAGGGAGGCGCGGGGCGACTCGCGCAGTATCGAGGCGCGAGCGTCCTCGCCCTTCTCGAGGCTGCGCACGGCGAGCACGACCTCGGCTCCCGCGGCCGCGAGACGGCGCGCCGCCTCGCGGCCGGTGCCGCTGTTGGCACCCGTGACGACGAATCGGCGGCCGGACTGGTCCGGAACGGTGTACATTCTGTGCTCCTCGGCGATAATAAAACCATTGGTCTGTTATGAATCGTAACAGACCACCGGTCTTTTAATCAAGAGGGGCGCCGTGACGTCATCCGCCTTCGCGCGAGCCAGAACCGAGGAGCAGCGCGCCGCGCGGCGCGAGGCCATCCTCTCGGCCGCTGCCGACCTGCTCGAGGGGTCTCGCGTCGCCGAGCTCAGCCTCAACGAGCTCGCGCGGCACGTAGGCCTGGCCAAGTCGAACGTGCTGCGCTACTTCGAGTCGCGCGAGGCGGTGCTGCTCGAGCTCCTCGACCGCGAGCAGCGCGCGTGGCTCGACGACGTCGAGGCGCGGCTCGACGCCGTCGGGGAGCCGGTGGCGGCGGTGGATGAGGTGGAGCGCGTCGCGGCCGCGATCGCCGACGCGGCGGCCGCGCATCCGCTGCTCGGCGAGCTCACCGCGAACTCGACGACCGTGCTCGAGCACAACGTGTCCGCGGGGGTCGCCGCGACGTACAAGCGTGCGTCGATCGCGAACGCGCGCCGCCTCTCTGCGCTCGCTGGTACGCGCGTGGGCGGCTTCACAGAGGAGGCCGCGCTCTCCTTCGCGGGCGCGGTCATGCTCGCCGTCGGCGGCGTGTGGGCCATGTGCCGACCCTCTGCGGGGATGCTCGCCGCCTATCGCGAGCAGCCCGACCTCGAGGCGTACCGGCTCGACTACCACGGCGTGCTCGGAGAGCTCGTCGCGACCGTGCTCACGGGCCTGCTCCACCGCCCCGCGCGCGCCCCCGCTCCTCCCGGCGCGTGACCGCCCGTCCCGTGCCGCCAGCGCCGGTCGCCGTCCGAGCGTTCGCCGAAGTGTGAGTTTGTGCGGGTTTCGGCGACGCCGAACCCGCACAAACTCACACTTCGGGGGAGTGGACGGGGGGTCCGACGTAGCGGGAGGACGGTCGGATCATCTTGCCGTCGGCCGCCTGCTCGAGCACGTGAGCGCTCCATCCGATCGCGCGGGCCGCCGCGAACGTGCACGTGAACAGCTCGCGCGGAACGCCGCACTCGCCCATGACAACGCCCGCGTAGTACTCGACGTTCGCGTGCAGCTCGCGCCCGGGCTTGAGCTCGCGCAGCGCATCCTCGATGCGCTCCTCGGTCGCGATCGCGAGCTCGACGGTCGGGCCCCCGAGCGAGCGAGCGACGCCCTTGAGCAGGCGCGAGCGCGGATCCTCGGTCCGGTACACCGCGTGACCGAACCCCATGACCCGGCCCCCCGCCGCGAGCTGCTCGCGCACCCACGCCGCGGCACGCTCCGGCGCGCCGATCTGCTCGATCGCGTCGAGGGCGCGACTCGGGGCGCCGCCGTGACGCGGACCGGCGAGCGCGCCGAGCGCGCCGACGATGCAGGACGCGGCATCCGATCCGGTCGACGCGATGACGCGCGCGGTGAACGTCGACGCATTGAAGCCGTGGTCGATCGTCGCGATGAGGTACTGTTCGAGCGCCCGAGCGAGGCGCGGCTCCGGAGGCTCCCCGGAGAGCATCGCGAGATAGTTCGCAGCGTGGCCGAGGCCGTCGACGGGCTCGACGGGCTCGAGCCCCCGCGCGATGCGGTGCTGCGCGGCCACGAGCGTCGGGATCGCGGCCGCGAGCCGCACGAGGTCGGCACGCCGCTCGGCCGGGTCGGCATCGTAGAGCGGGCGCATCCCGAGCTGCGAGCCGAGGAGCGCGACGGCGGTCGTGAGCGCCAGGAGCGGGCGACCCGGTTCGCGCGGCGTGATCGCGGGGAGCGCGTCCCACACGGACGACGGCACTCGCCGTGCGGAGGCGAGCTCGTCGCGGAAGGCGGCGAGACGCGTCGGATCGGGCAGCCCGCCGTCGAGCACGAGCGCCCACACCTCCTCGAGCGAGCGCGTCTCGGCGAGCTCGACCGCCGGGTGGCCGCGGTAGTGGTAGAAGCCCTCCTCGCCGCGCACGTCGCCGATCGCGGTGTGCGCGGCGACGACGCCGTTGAGCCCGCGGGGCACCTCGATGGGATCGGTACGGCGGGCATCCGTCGTCGTCATGGCTCCTCCTCGTTGCGGCCTGCGCTCCCGGGCAGGTCCTCCCTCCACGCTCGATCATGATTGATACGGTTGTCAACGTTGATTGGATCAATGTGGGAGGACCATGGCCGAGGAGAGCGGCCCTGCGCCGGCCCGTCCGCCGCTCCCGCGACTCCCGCGGCTCACGACCGAGCAGGTGGCGGCGCGACTCGGCGTGCGCATCGAGACCGTCTACGCGTACGTGAGTCGCGGGCTGCTCACGAGCGAGCACGCTGCCGGTCGTCGCGCGAGCACGTTCGACGCGCTCGAGGTCGAGGCGCTCGCCGCACGTCGACGGCGCTCGCGCTCGGGCGGAGCGCCGACGACGTCCGGCAGCCCGCTCATGGTGATCGAGTCCGCGATCACTCTCGTCGAGGACGATCGGCTGTACTACCGCGGGCGGGACGCGTGCGTTCTCGCGCGCGCACACGGCTTCGAGGAGGTCGCGTCCTGGCTCGTCGCGGGCGAGCTCGCGCCGATGCTCGTCCGCGTGGACGAGGGGACGGACGCCGCGATCCGCGCCGCCGTCGCCGCTCTGCCCGCGGACGCCGGGCTCGTCGACCGCATGCGCGTGGCCCTCGTCGTCGCCGGATCGCTCGACCCGCTGCGCTTCGACACGGCGGGCATCGCGCTGCCCGCGACCGTGCGCTCGATCGTCGCCGCGCTCGTCGCCTCGCTCCCCGCGACGACGGGGGAGGGCACCGTCGCCGAGTGCGTCGTGTCGGCGCTCGCCGCCCCGGAGGCGCGGCCGTTCGCGCCCGTCGTCGACGCGGCGCTCGTCCTCCTGCTCGACCACGAGCTCGCGGCGTCGACGCTCGCCGCGCGCGTGGCGGCGTCGGCGCGCGCGCACCCGTACGCGATCGTCGCGGCCGCACTCGGTCCCCTCGAGGGCAGCCTGCACGGTGCCGCGAGCGCGGCTGCCCACCGGATGCTCGCCGAGACGGTCGCGTCGGGACGCGCGGACGAGGTGGTCGCGGGCATCCTGCGCGCGGGTGCCCGCATCCCCGGGTTCGGGCACGCCGCGTACGCGGGGGAGGATCCACGCGCGCTCGAGCTCCTCGAGCGGCTCGCGGGGGTGCCGGCGGCGGCGCAGGCGCTCGCGGCGGTGCGCGCGATCGAGGGGGTCGTCCGCGCGCGCACGCCGCTGCGACCGAACGTGGACCTCGCGCTCGGGGCGCTCACGCTCGCGGCGGGCATGCGTGCGGACGCCGGCGAGGCGGTGTTCGCGATCGCGCGGTCGGTCGGATGGCTCGCGCACGCGCTCGAGGAGTACGGCGAGTCCCCCCTGCGCTTGCGCCCGACCGCGCGCTATGTCGGGCCGCCGCCCGCGCCGTGACGCGTGCCGGCGCGCCGCTGCGCTGCGCCCCTCGCGTCGCCGTGACGCGCGCACGCAGGCGGAGGCGACGCGCGAAGTGTGAGTATGTGCGGGTTTCGGCATCGCCGAACCCGCACATACTCACACTTCGGCGAGAGGGGAGGGGGGTCAGGGGGCGAGCGCGGCGGCGAGCTCCTCGCCGGTCCGCGCGACGGACTCGAGCTCGAGGGCCTCCTCGACGTCGCCGCGCGAGCGGGCGTGCGCGGCGACGCGCCGCAGCCTCGCGACCGCCTCGCGCAACTCCTGCTCCGTCACGCCGGGAGGGTAGCTTCTGCTCCTCGAGCACGTCCACTGCTCCTGACCGTTGACTGCGAGCGCGCCGCCGCACCCGCGTCGCACGAGCGCGAGCGGCCCCTATCGTGATCCGTATGCACGTCGCCTCGGTCCGGATCGTCCTCATCAACGCGGCGACGGCCGCGGCGCTCGCGCAGATCCTCCCCATCCTGCTGCTCACCCTCATGGTCGAGCTGCGTCGCACCGAGCTGCACCGGCGGGGTCGCTCGCGTCGTCTCACGTTCGCCTGGATCGGCGCGTTCTTCGGCGTCTTCGGCCTCGTGGAGACGGCGCTCGTGCTCTCGATCGACGGCGCGCTCGTTCCGTTCCGGCTCGTCGACTTCGTCGCCGCGCTCACGATCTTCGGGCTGCTCGCGCTGCTCTTCGTCCTGTCGATGATGGACGCGCCCGACCGCTCACGGGACGAGGGCGCGGGCGGGGGCGCACGGCATGCGTCCCGGCATCTCGCTACGGACGCCCGCGATCCCGCGGACGCCCGCGATCCCGCAGAGGCCCGGGACCCCGCAGACACCCGGGACCCGGCGGCGCTCGGCGATCCCGCAGAGACCCGCAACCCGGATGATGCGCGTACCCCTCCCGGCGGCGCGTGAGCGCGACCCGCCCCCACCCGGCCTGAGCCGCCCTGGCCTGGCCCGGAGCCGCCCCGACCTGGCCCGAGCCACCTCGACCCCGCCCCGTCCCGCCCGGCTCGGACCGCGCCGCCCGACGCCCGCCCCGGCGACGCGGGCTCAGCGCACGAGCCGGCCGAGCAGCGACGAGGCCGCGACGATCCCGGCGATCACGGCGACGACGAGCACCGCGAAGTCGAGCAGGAGGTGGTCGGGCGTGCCGATGAGCATGCCGCGCAGGGCATCCACCTCGTAGCTGAGCGGGTTGACGTAGCTGATGACCTTGAGCCACCCGGGCATGATGTCGACCGGGTAGAGGGCGTTCGAGGCGAAGAAGAGGGGCATCGTGATCGCCTGGCCGATCCCCATGAGGCGGTCCCGCACGCGCACGAGCCCCGCGATCGTCATCGACAGGCACGAGAAGAAGCCGGCGCCGAGCAGCACGACGGCCATCGCCCCGAGCAGGTCGAGCGGGTTGGGGCTGATGCCCACGCCGAGGATGACCGAGAGGATGACGATCACGACGACCTGCGCCATCGAGCGCACCCCCGCGGCGAACGCCTTGCCCGTGATGAGCGCCGACCGCGGTGTCGGCGTCACGAGGAGCTTCGTGAGGATGCCGGCGTCTCGGTCCCAGATGATCTGGATGCCGTAGAAGATCGAGATGAACAGCGCGGACTGCGCGATGACGCCGGGCGCGAGGAAGGCGAGGTAGGGCACCGACCCGGTCGGGATGGTGTGCAGGCGCGTGAACGTCTCGCCGAAGATGAGCATCCACAACGCGGGCTGGATGGCGCGGGTGACGAGCTCGGTGCGGTCGTGGCTGAGCTTCTGCAGCTCGACGATCGCGAAGGTGCCGATGCGGCTCGCGAGCGCGCGCCAGCGGCGCCATCCGCGCGGCGCCCGCAGCGCTGTCGGCGGCGCGTCGTCAGCCCATGCGGCGGGCGGTGGCACGAGAGCGTCGGACATCGCGCAGGCCTCCTTCCTCTGCGGTGTTCGCGAGCTCGGCGCCCGCGTACTGGCGGAAGACGTCCTCGAGCGTCGCGGTCGGCCCGAGCGCGCGCTTGAGCTCGCCGGGCGATCCGACGACCTGCAATCGGCCGTGGTGCAGGAGCGCGACGCGGTCGCACAGCGCGTCCGCCTCCTCCATGTAGTGGGTCGTGAGCAGCACGGTCATGTCGTAGCGCTCGCGCATCTCGGCGACGCGCTGCCACACGCTGTCGCGTGCGATCGGATCGAGGCCGACCGTGGGCTCGTCGAGCACGAGGAGCGCGGGCCGGTTGACGAGCGCCTGCGCGAGCTCGAGCCGGCGCACCATGCCGCCCGAGTAGGTCGAGGCGACACGGTCGGCGACGTCGAGCAGGTTCATGGCCGCGAGGGCCTCGTCGACGCGCTCGCGGCGCTCCGCACGGGGCACGTCGAAGAGCCGCGCGAACCACATGACGTTCTGCCGACCTGTGAGGGCCGCCTCGATCGAGAGCTGCTGCGGCACGTAGCCGAGGTTGTAGCGCACGTCGGTTCGGTGCCGCATGACGTCGAGGCCGAAGACCTCGACCGTGCCCGACTGGACGGGCACGAGCGTGTTGAGCACGCGGATCGTCGTCGTCTTGCCGGCGCCGTTCGGGCCGAGGAGTCCGAACGCCTCGCCGCGGGCGATCGTGAGCGAGAGGTCGTCGACGGCCGTGAAGTCGCCGTAGCGGTGCGTGAGGTGGTGACACTCGACGGCGGGCGTGGCGACGCGGTCGCGCGTGCCGATCGTCTCGGGTGCGGTGCTCACGCGGCTGCCTCCGCCTCGAGCGCGTCGAGGCGCGCCGTGAGCGCCTCGATCGCGCCGAGGCCGGCGACGAGGGCGTCGCGCTCCCGCGGCTCGAGGGAGGCGATCGCCGCGGCGAGCAGCGCGTGCCGCTTGCGTCGCACGGCGTCCGCGGCGGCCTGGGCGGGCCGCGGCAGGCTCAGCCGGGCGACGCGTCCGTCCCGCGGGTCGCGCGTGCGCTCGAGGTCGCCGCGCGCGACGAGCGATCCGACGAGAGTCGAGACCGTGTTGGGCGCGAGGCCGAGTCGCGCGGCGGCGTCGCCGACGGCGATGCCGGGGTGGCGGCCGACGAGCCGCAGGAGCTCCGCGTGCGCCTCGGTGAGTCCGCGGCCGCTCACCGTGCGGCCGGCGAGCCGGCGGATGCGGCGCCGCACGCCGCCGAGCGCGGAGAGCATGCGCGGGACGAGGCCGGGGTCGATCGAAGGGTCGATCGAGGCGCCGGGCGCGGTGGCGAGCGGGGGAGCGGTCGGCGGGTCGAGCAGAGGATCGAGCGGGGGATCAGGACGCGGGCTCACGCCCTCAATTTACCTCTGCAACAGAGGTGTCTGCAATCAACGGGGTCTGCGCGCTGCGCGTCGGGCAACGGCCCACGCCGTGTCCGTGTCCGCGCCGTGTCGATATCGGTGGCCGCGTTGCTTCCGCCCGCTCCCGTGGCGGCAGCCCGAATCCGCGTCCGCATTCCCGTCCGTAGCCGCATGCCGCATCCGCGGCCGGAATGGCGACCGGCGCTCCGGGGTCCCCCGCCGGTGCCGTCGCGCCCCGCCATCAGGGCGTCGCGACCGGGACGCGCGGCTCGAGGCGCCGCCGGCTCGCGAGCGCGATCGTCGACGAGCCGAGGGCGAGGACGGTGCTCGCGGTCGTGACCCCGAGCCAGCCGAAGCCCGCGAAGACGGCGGTCGAGATGAGCGACCCCATCGCGCCGCCGAGGAACGTGCTCGTCATGAAGAGCATGTTGACGCGACTGCGCGCCGTCGGTAGCAGGCGGAGCGCGCGCAGCTGGTTCGCCATCTGGCTCGACTGGTTGCCAACGTAGAGGACGATCGAGCCGATGACGACGAAGACGAGCGAGAGCTTCGAGAACGCGAACACGATCGTGCCGAGCAGCAGCACGCACTGCCCGACCGGGATCGTGATCGAGGGTCCCCACCGGTCGACGGCGCGCGCCTGCCACGGGGCGGCGATCACGGTCGCGAGCCCGAGCAGCCCGAACAGGCCCGCCTCGGCGACCGACAGGCGGTACGGGGGCTCGGTGAGCAGGAGCACGACGCTCGTCCAGACGAGGTTGAACGCGCCGAAGGTGATCCCTTGCAGCGCGCACGACCAGCGCAGGAGGGGCTCGCGCGCGAGCAGCGCGAGCGTCGAGCCGAGCAGTCGCGGATAGGAGACGCGCTCCATGCGCTCCTGCCGGGGGAGGAACACGACGAGCGCGATCGCGACGAGCGCGGTCGCGATCGCGGAGATCGCGTACACGGAGCGCCAGCCCAGGTACTCGCCGATCGAGCCGCCTGCGACGCGCGAGAGGATGATGCCGGCCGTGATGCCCGCCTGGACGGTCGCGACCGCGCGCGCCTGGTGGCGCTCGGCGACGGTGTTCATGAGGAACGGGATGAGCACGTGCGCCGTGACAGTGAGCGCGCTGAACGCGAACGTGGCGAGCGCGAGCTCCGGCAGCGAGAGCGCGAGGGCGGCGAGCGTGAGCCCGACGGCCGTGCCGCCGAGCAGCACGCCGACGAGCGGGCGGTGGCGCACGACATCGCCGAGGGGGATGAAGAGGAAGAGCCCGAGGGCGTATCCGACCTGCGACGCGGTCGCGACGACGCCGATCGCGCCGACGCCGACTCCAAGGTCCTTCGCCATGAGGGTCAGCAGGGGAAGGGCGAGGTAGATGTTGCCGACCGTCACGCAGCAGCACACGGCGGCGAGGCCGACGAGCGCGCGATCGGAGAGCCGGCGCATGGGGGCGCCGCTCGGGGTGCTGGTCATGGGGGTCCTCGGCGGGGCGAACGGGCGGGGCGAGCGGGCGGGGCGGGCGACGACGCGTGTGCACGGCCGCCCGCCCCGCGGGACCGGGACGCCGTCAGTCGAAGTACGGGTTCTTCGGCGTCGGCAGGCCGAGGTTCTCCCGGAGTGTGCCTCCGCGGTAGTCCTCGTGGAAGAGGCCGCGGCGCTGGAGCTCCGGGATGAGCAGGTCGACGATCGCCTCGAGCCCGATCGGCATGACGGGCGCGGCGAGGTTGAACCCGTCGCACGCCTCCTCCCGGTACCACTGCTCCATCTGGTCGGCGACCTGCACCGCGTCGCCGAGGAAGAGGACGTGCCCCATCGACGGCAGGACGCGCTCGTAGGTCTCGCGCACGGTGAGGTTGTCCTTCTGGGCGACCTCGACGATCGTCTTGCGGAAGCTCGAGATCGCGTTCGTCTCGCCCGAGAGCGCGGGCATGGGGCCGTCGAGCGGATACTTCGACATGTCCTCCTCGACGAGCTTGGAGAGGTAGGGCACGCCGAGCGCGGGGGAGATGAGCGACTGCAGCTCCTCGTACAGCTCGCGCGCCTCCGACTCCGTGCGTCCGACGAAGATCGTCGCGCCGGGCAGGACGCGCAAGTGCTCGGGAGCGCGGCCGTGGGCGGCGAGTCGGCCCTTCATGTCCGCGTAGTAGTCCTTGCCCTGCTCGATCGTGTTGGCGACCGAGAACACGCAGTCGGCGTGCTTGGCCGCGAGTGCGCGGCCCTGCTCCGACTGCCCGGCGAGGAAGAGCACAGGGTAGCCCTGGGGCATGCGGGCGACGTTGAGCGGGCCCTGCACCTTGAAGTGCTTGCCGACGTGGTTGAGCACGTGCACGCGCTCGGGGTCGAGGTAGCGCCCGCTCTCCTGGTCCTCGATGAAGGCGTCGGCGGCCCAGCTGTCCCACAGCCCCTTGCAGACCTCGACGAACTCCTCGCTGCGCTCGTAGCGCTCGAGCCGGTCGACGTGCTCGTCGCGGCCGAAGTTCTTCGAGTCGCCCGGGTAGGAGCCCGTGACGATGTTCCACGACGAGCGCCCCTTGCTCAGGTGGTCGAGGGAGGCGAATCGCCGCGCGAGCAGGTACGGCTCGTCGTAGGTCGTCGTCGCGGTCGCCATGAGGCCGATCTGGTCCGTGTGCTGCGAGATCGCGGAGTACAGCGTCGTCGGCTCGAACGCGGTCGGACGGTCGGAGGGGCTGTTCGCGGCGAAGAGCTCGGGCTTGTCCATCTGGCGCACGGCGTTGCCGTCCGCGACGAAGAGCATGTCGATCTTGCCGCGCTCGGCCGTCTTGGCCGCCCACACGAGGTGGTCGAGGTTCATGGCCGTGTTCTTCCACGACCTCGGGTGGCGCCATCCGCCGAGGTGGCCGCCGATCGCGCCGAGGCCGGTCATCAGATTCATCATGTGCGGTGCTTCTTTCCTTGGGTGGTTCTCGATGGTCGGGCGACCGGCTCTCGGTCCTCCCGGGTCACTTCGCGAGCGAGACGTCGTAGAAGAGCAGCCAGGACTGGAAGTCCATGGCGAGCCCCTTCACGATCGAGCCGTAGCCGACGAGCTGGGCGCCCTCCCAGAAGGGCACGACGAAGCCGTGGGAGATCATGAGGTCCTGGATCTTCCCGTAGGTCGCCTTGCGCTCGGCGGGGTTCGACTCCGCCTGCGACTGCGTGAAGAGCGGCGTGATGCCCGCGCTGTCGAGCGCGCCCTTGTCCGCGAAGAGGTAGTTGGCGACCGAGTTGCGGATGATGTCGGGGTCGACGTCGGTGAGCGAGGTGATGTCGAGGTCGTAGTCGTGCGAGGAGCCAGCCGCGACCTGGGCGGCCTGCGTCACGTTGTCGAGCGTGATGCCGATGCCGATGTCCTTCATCTGCTGCTGGAAGAGCTGCAGGAGGCTCGTGTAGTACGCACCGTAGGTCGCGGTGTAGGTGATCGCGAAGTCGAGCGAGACGCCGTCCTTCGCGCGGATGCCGTCGGAGCCCGCCTTCCATCCCGCCTTGTCGAGCAGCGACTTCGCCTTCTTCGCGTCGAACGCGAGCTTGGCCGACTCGTCCTTGTACTGCGGGAGGTTGGAGGTGAGGATGCTCGTCGCGGGCTCGTAGTACGAGCCGAGAACGGCCTGCACGTCGGCGGCGCGATCGAACCCGATCATCATCGCCGAGCGCACCGCCGGATCGTCGAGGCCCGGCTTGGTCGTGTTGACGATGAAGGAGGCGGGCAGGCCCGGCTGCGTGCCCTGCATGGGCGTGACCCCCGCGCTCTTGAGCTGGGGGATGTCCTGCGTCGCGATGTCGAGGGCGACGTCCGCCTGCTTCGAGGAGAGGGCGCCGTCGCGCGCGTTGGAGACGTTGACGACCTGGAAGTCGATCGCGTCGAGGTACGCGTCGCCCTTGTGGGAGGCGAGCGCCGAGGGCCACGCGTAGCCGCTGCGCTTGACGACCTCGGCGGACTGGCCCTGCGTGTAGCTCTTCATCGTGAACGGGCCGCTGCCGGAGTAGTCGCCCGCGCACCGCTCGGCGGGGGTCTTCGACGCGCTCGCGACGGAGAGGATGCCGAGCGTGCTCGTCGAGGCTCCCGCCATGAACTGCACGGCGGGCGAGGAGAAGTCGACCTCGGCGGTGAGCGGGTCGACGACCTTCGTGCCCGAGTACGAGCTCAGGTAGCCGGCGCCGCGCGACGAGGTGGATTTGAGCGTGTTCTTCACGTAGTCGAGGCTCGCCTTGACGGCGTTCGCGTCGACGGGTGTGCCATCGCTGAAGGTCATGCCCTTCTTGAGATGGAACGTGTACACGGTCGCGTCGGAGTTGACCTCCCATGAGGAGGCGAGCCAGGGCACGACCTTGCCGGTCTTGGGCTGCATGTCGACGAGCGAGTCGACCATCGTCCGCACGACGGCCCGCTCGTTGGCGCTGAAGGCGACGCCGGGGTCGAGGCACGTGGGGGCCGCGGAGAGCTGCACCTTGAGCGTGCCGCCAGGTGTCGCGGCGGCGCTCGCGCTCGTGCTCGGCGCGGTCGAGCCACCGGAGGCGCACGAGGCGAGCGCGAGCGCGGCGAGCGCGGCGGTCGCGACGCTCGTGATCGCGGCCCGCGTGCGGGTGAGGGATCGGGATGTCGTTCTCATGAGGGAACGCCTTTCGTGGGTGCGGAGGCGGATCGGGTCGGTGCCCGGAAAGGGCCGGCGCCCGGAGGGGGCCGTGCCAGGCAGGGGAAGGGATGGGATGCGAAACGGTGCGAACGGGATCGGTGCGGTGCTGGGCGGAGTCGGCGCTGTGCTGTGTGCTGTGTGGGAGGGCGGCGGTGCTGGGTGGGAGGGGGACGAGGGGACGGGGACGGGAGGCGGTGCCGTTCAGCTCGCGCCGGCGAGCGCGACCGAGCGGCCCGGGATCGCCTGGAGCAGCTCGCGCGTGTACTCGGCCTGCGGACGGTCGAAGATCTCCGCCGTGGGGCCCTGCTCGACGACGCGGCCGTTCTTCATGACGAGCACGCGGTGCGCGATCTGCCGCACGACGGCGAGATCGTGCGAGATGAAGAGATAGGCGACGCCCCTCTCGCGCTGGATGCGCGCAAGGAGCTCGAGGATCTGGGCCTGCACCGAGACGTCGAGGGCCGAGACGGCCTCGTCGCACACGATGAGCCGTGGCTCGAGCGCGAGAGCGCGCGCGATCGCGACGCGCTGCCGCTGGCCGCCGGAGAGCTCGGCGGCGCGGCGGCTCACCATCGCGGGATCGAGCGAGACCTGCTCGAGCAGGTCCGCCGCGACGCGCGTGCGCTCGGCGCGTCCGGCGAGCCCGTGGATGTGCAGCGGCTCCCCGACGATCTCGCCGATCGTGAGCCGCGGGCTCAGGCTCCCGTAGGGGTTCTGGTACACCATCTGCATCGCGCGGCGGTAGGGGCGCATCCGATCGCCCTCGACGCTCGTGATGTCGGTGCCGTCCAGGACGATCGTGCCCGCGTCGCTGCGCTCGAGCTTGAGCAGGAGCCGCGCGGTCGTCGACTTGCCGGAGCCCGACTCTCCGACGATCGCGAGCGTCTCGCCCGCGGCGATCGCGAACGACACGTCGTCGACCGCGACGAGCTCCCCCTCCGCGCCCGCGACGGGGAAGGCCTTGCGCACGTGCTCGACGGCGACGATCGGCTTCGCGTCCGCATGCGGCGGCACAGGCGCGAAGAGCACCGTGCTCGACAGGCTCGGGGCGGCAGCGAGCAGCCGTCGCGTGTAGTCGTCGCTCGGGCTCCCGAGCACCTTATCGGTCGTGCCGTGCTCGACGATGCGGCCGCGGTTCATGACGACTATGCGGTCGGCGCGATCGGCCGCGACCCCGAGGTCGTGCGTGATGAGCAGCACCGATGCGCCGCTCTCCTCGGTGAGGCGCTCGATGTGGTCGAGGATCTGCCGCTGCACGGTCACGTCGAGGGCGCTTGTCGGCTCGTCGGCGATCACGAGCTCGGGGGAGCACGCGAGCGCGATCGCGATGAGCACGCGCTGCCGCATGCCGCCGGAGAGCTGGTGCGGATACTGGCCCGCGACGCGCTCCGCGTTCGGCAGCCCGGCGGTCTCGAGCAGCTCGACGACCTGCGCGTGCGGGTCCGGCGCGAGCATGCCGTGCACGCGGAACGCCTCCGCGACCTGAGCGCCGATGCGCGTGAGCGGGTTGAGGGACGACATGGGGTCCTGCGGGATGAGCCCGATGTGGGCGCCCCGGATCGATCGCATGCGGGACTCCGAGACGGTTGTGAGCTCCCGGCCGTCGAACCGGATCGAGCCGCCGTCGACGCGGCCGCCGGGCGGCAGCAGGCGGATCACGGCGTGCGCCGTCGTGCTCTTGCCCGACCCCGACTCGCCCACGACCGCGACCGTCTCGCCGCGCCCGACCTCGAGGCTCACGCCGAGGAGGGCGGGCGTGCGGTCGCGCCGCGTGCCGTACGAGGTGTGGAGGTCGGCGATCTCCAGGAGCGGGGCCGCGGTCATCGGCTCCTCCTTTCCTGCAGCTCTCGCGCGATGCGGTTGACGCACACGGCGAAGAGGGCGATGAGCAGGCCGGGCAGGCAGCACATCCACCACGCCGTCGCGAGGTAGGGCTGGCCCGCGGCCACGAGGGAGCCCCACTCGGGGGCCGGCGGCGGGGCGCCGAATCCGAGGAAGCTCAGGGCGGCGATCGCGAGGATCGCCTGGCTGAAGTCGAGGATCGCGAGCACGAGCACGGGCCCGACGGCGCTCGGCAGGATGTGGCGGAAGACGATGTAGAGCGTGCCGGCGCCCATCGACCGCTCGGCGTCGACGAACATCGACTCGCGCACGCGCAGCACCTCCGACCGCATGACCCGCGCGACGCTGCCGATCATGCCGATGCCGACGCCGATCGCGAGCTGCACCGAGCCGAAGCCGATCGCCGTGACGATCGCCATCGCGAGCAGGAGCATCGGGATGGAGAGGATGACGTCGACCACGCGCATGAGCACACCGTCGACGAGTCGGCCGAGGTATCCCGCGAAGAGGCCGATGATCGAGCCGAAGACAAGGCCGATCGCGACCGCGACGACCGTCGTCTGGAGCGAGAGCGTCGTCCCGTGGACCATGCGGGAGAAGACGTCGCGCCCGAGCTCGTCGGTGCCGAAGAGGTGCGCGAGGCTCGGCGCCTTGAGCAGGGCCGACGTGTCCGTCTTGAGCGGGTCGTACGGTGCGAAGAGGCCCGGCATGATCGCCCACAGCACGACGAGGAGCACGAGGAGCACCGAGAGCACGAGGCCGGGCCGGCCGAGTGCGGCGAGCAGCCACCGCCGCACGTCCCCGCGCGGCCGCCGCTCGGCGGCGTGCGGCTCGGGGGTCGGCACGCCGCGCTCGGCGAGGCCGGCCTCGACCTCCTCGTAGGACTGGATCGTGCTCATGCGGCTACCGCCTTCTGGGCTCGGCGACGGAGGACGGGGGAGCTCGACGCGCGCAGGCGCGGGTCGACGAGCGGGTAGACGAGGTCGACGACGAGGCTCGCGAGCACGTAGACGCCCGCGACGACGAGCACGGCGCCTTCGACGACGGGGATGTCCTTGGTCTGCACGGCCTTCTCGAGCGCGAGGCCGAGGCCGTTGCGGGAGAAGATCGTCTCCGACACGGTCGAGTAGGCGAAGAGGTTGGCGACGATCATGCCCATGACGGTCACGCTCGGCAGGAGCGCGTTGCGCGCGGCGTGCGCGGCGAAGACGCGGAAGCGTCCGGCCCCCTTGGCCTTCGCGATCTCGACGTAGGGCTCGGCGTAGCTGCTGCGCAGCGACTTCGCGAGCACCTGCGCGATCGAGGCCGCGCCGGGCGCGGCCATCGTGACGCCGGGCAGCACGAGGGAGGCGAAGCCCGCGTCGCCCGCGGAGGGGAAGAGGTGCAGCCCGAACGAGAAGAGCTGCATGAGCATGAGGCCGACCCAGAACGTCGGCAGGGAGGCTCCGATCGGGGGCAGCGAGTCGAGGAGCTTGGCGAGCCAGCGCGAGCGTGTGTAGACCGTGATCGATCCGAGCATGACGCCCACGACGATCGCGATCGCGAGGGCGAACATCGCGAGCGCGAACGTGCTGCCGAGTTCCTGCCCGAGCAGCGTCGTCACGGGCTGCTTCATCTGGTAGGACATGCCGAGGTTGCCCGTGATGGCGCCGCCGAGGGCGCGCACGTACTGCACGTAGATCGGCTGGTCGAAGCCGTACTCCTTGTTGATCTGGGCGATCTGCGCGGGGCTCGCCTCCACGCCGCCGTCCCCTCCCGCGATGAGCCGCGCGGGGTCGCCCGGCACGAGGTAGAGGATGACGAACGTGATCGTGAAGGCCGCCCAGATGACGAGCAGGGCCTGGAGCAGCCGGCGGACCACGTAGACCCAGCCGGAGCGTCGTGCGGCGTTCATCGTTCCTCCTCCGCGGGAGTGGTCGGGGTGGACGGGGCGGGCGCGAGCTGCGCATAGCGGCCGCGGAAGAACAGCAGGGGGTCGGCCTCGCGCTCGAGCGCCATGTCGAGGATCTCGGCGACGACGAGCACATGGTCGCCCGCGTCGTACTCGACCTCGATGCGCACCTCGAGCCACGCGAGCACGTCGTCGAGCACGGGGTGCCCCTCGCCGCGGCTAGGGTGCCACGCGACGCCGCTCCACTTGTCGACGCCCGTGCGGCCGAACGAGCGGCTCGTCGCCTCCTGGTCGGCGGCGAGCACGTTGACGCAGCACGTGCTCGCCATGCGGATGAGGGGGAAGGTCGAGGACGTCTTCGCGATCGAGAAGGCGACGAGGGGCGGAGCGATCGAGACGCTGAAGAACGACTGGCACGTGAGGCCCACCGGCGAGCCGTCGCGCATCGAGGTGATGACGGTCACGCCCGAGCAGAAGGAGCCGAGCACGTCGCGGAAGCGCCGGTCGAAGGCGGGGGCCGCGGTGTCGATCGTCATTCCTCGACCTCCTCGACGTCGGCGTACGGGGCGAGGATGCCGGGCACGGCGAGGTTGCGTGCCGCCCACTCGTCGAGCGCGTCGTCGATCGTCCCGATCTCCGACATGAGGAAGGCGAGCCCGCGCGTCGGCACGGACGCGCCGAGCTCGACGAGAAGCGGCCGCAGCGTCATCTCGACGGCGAGCGCGTGCAGGGGCGAGCTCGCGGTCATCACGGGGATGGCGGTGACGCCCGCGAGCCCGTCGGTCGGATAACGGTCGAGGAAGGCCTTGAGCAGCCCCGTGTAGGTCGCCTTGTAGGTGGGGCTCGCGACGATGAGCAGCTCGCTCGTCCGCACGACGTCGGTGAGCTCCGCGAGGGAGTCGTTGGGCCACTGGAAGAGCACGTCGGCGTGGTCGGCGAGGTCGACGGTCGCCTTGCGTCGAGCGCCCGTGAGGCGCTCGACGCGATCGGCGAGGGCCTCCGCTACCTGGAGGGTGCGCGACCCCTTCTTGGGGTTGCCGACGAGGATGGAGAGATGCACGAGAACCAGCCCTAGGACGAGCAGAACGGAATCTGACGGGCGACGACGGCGTCGCGGGAGAGGTCGTACGTTCTTGTGTCGTAGGACTGCGCCCCGGTCTTACCAGGGCGTCTTCATTGTCCCCAGAGCGCGTGCGCGTCCTCAAGCGCTGCGCGTTAACGGTGTGTAAAACCCCCGTTTCCCCGCCGTTTCCATCGGGGCCGCGGCGGTCCGGCGCCCCGCCGCGGTCGCCTGCGCGCGTCCCGAGAGCGGCTCGAGCGTGCGGGGGAGGTGCGGCCGAGGAGGGGCAGGATAGGACCATGGCGACGACGACCGATCTGCTCCTCGACGCCTTCGGGCGCATCTCCGAGACCGTCCACGACGTGCTCGACGGCATCGACCCCGGCCTTCTCGGCTATCGCGCGGACCCCTCCGCGAACACGATCGCGTGGCTCGTCTGGCACCTCGCGCGCGTGCAGGACGACCATGTC
Organism: Actinomycetales bacterium; assembly: GCA_015655445.1. Classification (GTDB taxonomy): domain Bacteria; phylum Actinomycetota; class Actinomycetes; order Actinomycetales; family Microbacteriaceae; genus Diaminobutyricimonas. The sequence goes on from JAATFA010000108.1 coordinate 76,416, forward strand.
GCAGACGTCGCGGGCATGGATCAGGCGTGGACCGACGACGGCTGGGCCGAGCGGTTCGGCCTGCCCTTCCCCGTCCACGCGACGGGATACGGCCATTCGCCGCAGGACGTGGCGGCGCTCTCGACCGTGTCCGCCGAGCTGCTCGTCGGCTACTTCGACGCCGTGCACGAGCGCACGACCGCGTACGTGCGCTCGCTCTCCGACGCCGACCTCGATCGCGTCGTGGACACGCGCTGGAACCCGCCCGTGACCCTCGCCGTGCGCCTCGTGAGCGTGCTCTCGGACGACCTCCAGCACGCGGGTCAGGCCTCGTACGTGTGCGGCCTCGCTACTCGCGCCCGCTGAGCCGGCTCGCGCGCGCGACGGTGGGCGGGCGACCGAGGGGGCACAATCGGAGGATGGCCTCGATCCTGCACGGCATCCGCTCGGCGGTCGCGTGGTTCTCGCGCACGCGGCTCTTCCGCGCCGTCGGCCCCACGATCATGCCGCCGCTCGAGCGCGGCATGCGGCGTCTCACGGGCGGCCGCGTGCCGCTCAGCGGGCTCCTCGTGCCCTCCCTCGTGCTCGTCACGCGCGGCGCGCGGTCGGGGGTCGAGCGCGAGACGCCGCTCATGTACTGTCCCGATGCCGACGGGCGCAGCATCCTCGTCACGGGCTCCAACTACGCGCGCGAGCGTCACCCGGCGTGGACGGCCAACCTCCTCGCGCACCCGGACGCCGTCGTGCGCATCCGCGGCCGGAGCGTGCCCGTGCACGCGACGCTCGTGCCGGACGAGGAGCGCGAGGCCGTGTGGGCGCACATCGAGCGGCAGTGGCCCGGCTACCGGGGCTACGAGCGCTCGTCCGGGCGCACGCTGCGCATCTTCCGGCTCGAGCCGACGACGACGCCCGTGCCCTCGCCGTGGCCGACCGCGGCGGACGCCGGACGGGGCCTCGGCCGTGCGCTCGCTCAGGCGGCGGACGTCGCGCGCCGCTCCTGCAGCTCCTCGAAGACCTCGGTGTTGAAGCGGTAGGCGCGCAGCACCTCGTCGATGACGCGCTCGCGCTCCGCTTCGTCCCACGGCACGGCGTCGAGCTGGGCGCGGTAGGCGTCCTTGAACTCGCGCGGCTTGGCGATCTGGTCGAACAGGTAGAACCCCACGCCGTTCGTCTCGAAGCCGAACTGCCGCTGCACCATCGTGCGGATCACCTGGCCGCCGGAGAGGTCGCCGAGGTAGCGCGTGTAGTGGTGCGCGACGAAGCCGTTCGGCCACGAGGCGGCGACCTCGTCGATGCGTCGCGCGTAGCGCGCGGTCGCCGGGAGCGTGACGATGCGCTCGCGCCAGTACTCGCCCACGAGGAAGCGCAGGTCCTCCTCGATCGCCGGCAGTCGCGTGAGCTGCGGGGAGAGGAAGGGCGCGACGATGGGATCGTGCCGCACGAGCTCGGCACCGGCCTCGAGCGAGCGGTAGATGGCGTAGTGCTGCGAGACGAGGGCGATGTAGTCCTGCACCGTGCCCTTGCCGCTCAGCAGGTCCGCCATGAAGCCCGAGGTCTCGCTGTGCTCGTGGCCGGTCCGCGTGCGCTCGCGCAGTGCGCGCGAGAAGGGGAGGATGTCGGCCATGGCTGCTCCGTTCGGGTGGTGGTCAGGCGGTGGTCGCTCGATCGTCGGTGGGTGGTCGCTCAGTGGGGCCGCGCCGGCACGCCGAGGCGCACGCACGCGGCCTCGTAGACCGCGACGACCTCGCGGCGGATCTCGGAGCGCTCGCGGATGGGGGCGCGCCACGGCACCGTGAGCTCGTGCCGGCCGTCGCTCGTCTCGTACTCCCACCGGCCCCCCGTCGCGTCGACGCCCGTCATGCGCGCCGCGACCGCGGCGGGGTCGCCGAAAGCGCGTGCGATGAGGATGTTGTCGTCCGTGTGGTCGCCGTTCATGTGGGCGAGCACGGCGTCGACGACGGCCGGCGGGAACTCGGTCATGCGCCCACTGTAGCGAGCGAGGTCACGCGTCCGCAGCATTTTTCTTAGGTTAGGCTTACCGAAATGTTCGCCCGACGACTGCGCGCCCTCCTCCTCGCCGCCGTGAGCGTCACGGCGCTCGCGGCGTGCTCCGCTACGCCCGCGCCCGTCCCCTCCGTGCCGACCGGGCACGCGACCGCGTCGGCCTCGGGCTCTCGGCTGCCGGATCCGCACTCGCTCACAGGCCCCTCCACGGCCCGCTCCGTCGCCGAGGTCCAGCCGCTCGCCCGCTCGCCGCGCGCCACGCTCCCCGTGACGGTCACCGACGTGCGCGGGCGCTCCGTCACGATCGCCGACACGAGCCGCATCCTCGCGCTCGACCTCTACGGCACGCTTGCGGACACTGTCGTCGCGCTCGGGCTCGGCGACCGGCTCGTCGGGCGGGGCTCCTCGAACACCCTCGCCTCGATGGCCGACCTGCCCGTTGTGACGCACGACGGGCACGAGCTCAGTGGCGAGGCGATCCTGAGCCTGCGCCCGAGCGTCGTGCTCACCGACACGACGCTCGGGCCGCTGAGCGTGCAGGAGCAGGTGGCCGCCTCGGGGGTGCCGGTCGTCTTCCTCGACCCGAAGCGCTCGATCTCGAGCACGGGCGACCAGGTGCGCGCGGTCGCGCACGCGCTCGGCGTGGACGCGGCCGGCGACGAGCTCGCGCGACGGGTCGCGGGGGAGATCGCCGACGCGAAGACGCGCATCGCGGCGATGGCGCCCGCCGACCCGGCCCGGCGGCTGCGCATGGCGTTCCTCTACGTGCGCGGCACGGCCGGCATCTTCTTCGTGCTCGGCAAGGGCAGCGGGGCCGACGAGCTCATCGACGGGATCGGCGGGATCGACGTCGCGACCCAGGCCGGCATCACGGGCATCAAGCCCGCGACGAGCGAGGCTCTGCTCGCGACCGACCCGGAGGTCATCCTCGTGATGACGGACGGGCTCGCCTCCACGGGCGGGGTCGACGGGCTCCTCGCACGGCCCGGGGTCGCGGAGACGACGGCCGGCCGCAACCGGCGCGTCGTCGACATGGCGGACGGGCAGGTGCTCTCCTTCGGGCCGACGACCGCCGCCGTCCTGCTCTCCCTCGCTCGCGCCGTGTACGAGCCGGGATCGTGACGACGCCCCTGCCGCGCGTCGTGCGGGCCCCCGCGGTGCGCCCGGCTCCGTCCGTGCTGCCGCGGCTCGCGCGGCGCCGCATCGCGCTCACGGCGCTCGTCACGGCGCTCGCTCTCGTCGCCGTCCTCGTCCTCTCCGCCGCGGTCGGGCAGTTCCCCCTCTCGCCCGAGCAGATCCTCGCCTCGCTCCTGCGGCGCGCGGGGCTCGCGTCCGCTGACCCGTCGCAGGCGTTCGCGGACGGCGCGCTGTGGAACGTGCGGCTGCCGCGGCTCGTGCTCGGGGCGCTCGTCGGCGCCGCGCTCGGGGTCGCGGGAGCCCTCATGCAGGGCGTGTTCGGCAACCCGCTCGCCGAGCCGGGCGTCGTGGGCGTCTCGTCGGGCTGCGCCGTGGGCGCGGCGGCCGCGATCGTGCTGCACGTGGACGTGCTCGGCTCGCTCACGGTGCCCGCGGCCGCGTTCGTCGCGGGCATCGCCGTCACCGCGCTCGTCTACGCGCTCTCGCGCGCCCGCGGACGCACGCGCGTGCTCACGCTCGTGCTCACGGGCATCGCCGTGACCGCGGTCGCGAACGCGGCGATCGCCTTCCTCGTGTTCCTCGCCGACGCCGCGAGCCGCGACCAGATCGTGTTCTGGCAGCTCGGGTCGCTCAACGGCGCGACGTGGACGGCCGTGGGCACCGTGCTCCCCTTCCTCGTGGCGGGCCTTGTCGGCGCGTTCGCGTCGGCCCGCGGACTCGACCTGCTCGCGCTCGGCGAGACGGCCGCGCGTCACGTCGGGCTGCGCGTGGAGGGGCTGCGCGTCGTCGTGATCCTGTGCGTCGCGCTGCTCACGGCGGCGGCCGTCGCGTACGCGGGCGTCATCGCGTTCGTCGGGCTCATCGTGCCGCACCTGTTCCGGCTGCTCGTCGGTCCGGCGCATCGGGCGCTCGTGCCCTTGAGCGCGGTCGGCGGCGCGCTCCTCGTGAGCGCCTCGGACGTCGCCGCGCGCACGGTCGTGCCCTTCGCCGACCTGCCCATCGGGATGTTCACGGCCCTCGTCGGCGGACCCGTGTTCTTCGTGCTCGTGCGGCGCACGCTCGCGGGCGGGTCGGGCGGGTCGGGCGGGCGATGAGCGTGGGGCAGCCGACGACGCACGAGGCCGCGAGCACGGCGGCCGGGACGCGGGGCGGGGGAGTCGCGTCCCGCGCAGCCGCGGCGGCCCCGGTCGCGCTCGCGGCGGAGGACGTGAGCTACGCCGTGGACGGGAAGCCGATCGTCCACGGCGTGAGCCTGCACGTGCACGAGGGCGAGGTGCTCGCCCTCCTCGGGCCGAACGGGGCCGGCAAGTCGACGCTGCTCGCGCTGCTCGCCGGGGACCTCGTGCCCGGCTCGGGGCGCGTGCTGCTCGGCGGGGTCCCCGTGAGCGGGATGGCCGCGCGCGAGCTCGCGCGGCGTCGCGCCGTGCTGCCGCAGAGCACGGCCGTCGCGTTCTCGTTCCCCGTGCGCGACGTCATCGCGATGGGCCGCACCCCGTGGCGGGGCACGCCCTTCGCGGAGGACGACCCGGCCGCCGCCGCGGAGGCCGCCTCGGACGCCGACGTCGTGCCGCTGCTCGACCGGGACGTCACGACGCTCTCCGGCGGCGAGCAGTCCCGCGCCGCGCTCGCTCGCGTGCTCGCACAGTCGACGCGCGTGCTCCTGCTCGACGAGCCGACGGCCGCGCTCGACATCGCGCACCAGGAGCGCGTGCTCGCGATCGCGCGGGCGCGCGCCGTCCTCGGCGCGGCGGTCGTCGTCGTCCTGCACGACCTCAACCTCGCGGCCGGCTACGCGGACCGCCTCGTCCTGCTCGACGGGGGCGTGGTCGCCGCCGCGGGCGCGGCGCACGACGTGCTGCGGCCGGAGCTGCTGAGCGCCGTGTACGGGCACCCGATCGACGTCGTGCCGCACCCGCACGACGCGCGCCCGCTCGTGCTGCCGCGCCGTCTCGACGCCGCGGACGTCACAAATGACACGCGTGTCACAGGTGTCGCAGGCGCCGATGATGACACGGGCGTCCCGGGCTCGGGCGGTGCCGCGCGCGTCACCGGCGTCACACGTGCCCCGGGCGGCGGGCGCCCGCCCGACGGCGTCACGGGTGTCACAAGCGTCACGGGCGGCGGGTGGACGCCGGACGCGCACGCGTCCCTTTGACACGCCTTCGCGCTTGCCGATACGCTGCAATTAAGGTAAGCCTTACCTAAATCTCTGTCTCAGCCGAGGCGGAGCACACCCTTGGAGAGACCGACGTGACCGCAGCATCGCCGCACCATCCGCCATCCGTCCGCGCCTCGTCGCGCGCCCGCCGCACCGCGGCCGCGCTCCTCGTCGCCGCCCTCGCGGCGGCGCCCGCGCTCCTCGCCGTCGCTCCCGCGCAGGCCGCGCCCGGCGACGTCACGGGCGGGAGCGCCACGTGGGGCATCGACGCCGACCACCGGACGAGCTTCGCCGGATCCCTCACGCAGCTCTCGGGAGGCGTCACCCAGGCCCAGTCCGGCGGCCCGTTCACGTTCCCCGTCGACGCGAGCGCGTCGAGCTGGGACGGCACGTCCGGCACGATCCGCCTCGCCGGCACCGTCAACCTCGGATACCTCAACAGCCAGCCGGGCACGTCGGTCGGCAACTACGTGTACGTGCAGGATCCCGTGATCACGATCTCGGGGACGACGGGCACGATCACGGCCGTCACCGCCGGGAGCTCCCACAACCAGCTGGACGAGCTGCCGACCGCGCCGCTGCAGTCCCGCCAGATCGCGACGATCGACCTCTCCGCCGCGCCGGCGGTGAGCGGGGACGGCAGCACGACGACCTGGACGGACGCGCCCGTCGCGATCACCTCCGCCGGTGCCGACGTCATCGCGGGCTTCGTCGACGGCCGGAGCTTCGTCCGCCGCGCGACCGGCTCGCCCCTCGACCCCATCACGATCACCCTTCAGCGCGAGGCGGCGCCCCCCGCGGCGGCCACGACGACGACGCTCACGGCCTCGCCGAGCGGCTCGGCGGCGGAGGGCGACGAGGTGACCTTCACCGCGACCGTGAGCCCCGCCGCCGACGGGACCGTGACGTTCTCCGACGGCGGCACGCCGCTCGCCGCGCCCGTGCGCGTCGAGGCGGGCACGGCCGTGCTGCGCACGAGCACGCTCGCGCTCGGCGACCACTCGGTGACCGCCGAGTTCGCGCCCGCGGATCCCGCGGCCTATCGCGCCTCCGCCTCGGAGGCCGTGTCCTACCGCGTCGAGGAGCGCAGCGCGCCCGCGGACGTGCCGACGACGACGCAGCTCTCGGTCGCGCCTGCCGCGCCCGTGACCCTCGGCACGACGACGACCCTCACGGCGACCGTCGCCGCCGACTCCGGCACGCCGACGGGCACCGTCTCGTTCACCGACGTCCGCGCGGGCGGCGGCACCGCGCCCCTCGGCGAGGCCCCCGTCGCCGCCGACGGCACCGTGACCCTGCCCGTGCAGCTGAGCGCGGGCGGCCACACGTTCTCGGCGCGCTACGTGCCCACGGGATCCTTCGCCGAGTCCTCGGCGACGACGACGGCGAACTACGGCGTCGTCGACGCATCCCAGCCGGCCCTGTGCACGCCGGGACCGGACGCCCGCACGGCGACGGGCGCGAGCGTCGACTGGGACTACTCGGCCTACAGCAGCGGATGGGACAAGTACGCGTCCGGCGACGTCTCGGTCGACGGGGAGACCTTCCACCTCACGGGCGGCACGGTCGTCGCCGACGCGACGTGCGCGACGGTCTCCTTCACGGGCTCGCTGCGCGTGGAGGCCTACGCGGCCTTCCTCCCGCCGCACGGCGCGTGGGTCGAGCTCGTGGACCCCGCGCTCACGATCGCGGCGGACGGGTCCGGAGCGTGGACGGCGGGCGTGCGCTCGGGCTCGAACTCGTACACGGGGCAGGAGCCCGCGCCGCGCGTCGCGGTCGCGACCGTCTCGGGCGCGCACGTGCCCGACCTCGCCACCGCGGGCTCGAGCACGATCGCGCTCGACTACGCGGGCACGACGGCTCCCGGTACGTGGTCGGGCGCGTTCACCGACGCCTGGTCGAACGGGTTCGTCCTCGCCGTGACGCCGAGCATCCGCGCGTTCTACTACCAGTCGAAGTCCGTCGACACGGATCCCATCCAGGCGCAGAAGGCACCCTCCGCGCTCGCGTTCGCGTGGCAGGCCGCCCCCGAGCAGCCCCAGCCCGGCGGCGGGTCGCAGCCGGGCACGCCGGCGATCGCGTTGAGCGCGTCGAGCGTCGCGCAGGGGCAGGACCTCACGATCACCGGCATCGACCTGCCCGCGGGCGCGGCCGTCGCCGCGACCGTGCACTCCGACCCCGTCGACCTCGGCACGCGCACGGCGGGCGCCGACGGCTCCGTCGCGTTCGTGTGGACGGTGCCCGCCGACTTCGCTCCCGGGCAGCACACGGTCGAGCTCGCCTACGACGGGGGAACGGTCGCGGCGCCGTTCACGGTGACCGCCGCGGCGGCTCCGGCCGAGCAGCAGGCGTGCGTCGCGCAGACCGTGTCCGGGGCGACCCTCTCGTGGGGCCTGAAGGAGAGCTTCCGCACCTACATCACGGGCGGCATCGCCAACGGCACGATCTCCGGGTCGGGCGTCGCCGTGAGCGACTCGGGCTTCCGCTGGAGCGGCGGCTCGGGCAGCTACAACCCCGCCGAGACGCGCGGCGTCGTGTCGTTCGCGGGCTCGGTGCACTTCACCGGCCACGACGGCGCGCTCGACCTCACGGTCGCGAACCCGCGCGTGCGGATCACCTCGCCGAGCTCGGCGGTGCTCGTCGTCGACGTCCACTCGAAGGCCCTCTCCGGCCCCGACGTGGATGCGAAGGGCGTGACCTTCGCAACGCTCGCCCTCTCGAGCGGATCCGCGCGCACGTCGGGGGGCACCGTGTCGTTCTCGAGCGTCCCGGCGACGCTCACGGCGAGCGGTGCGACCGCGTTCGCGGGCTTCTACAGCGCGGGCGAGGTCCTCGACCCCGTGACGGTGACGCTGCCGCTCGGCGCGGAGACGGAGTGCGACGCGACGACCTCGGGCGAGCTCGCCTCGACGGGCGCGACTCTGCCGGCCCTGTGGCTGCCGGCGGCGCTCCTCGCCCTCGGTGCGGGTCTCGTCGTGCTGCGCCGCGTGCGGCGTCCCGCGGCGCGGTGAGCCGTGACCGCGTGAGCCCGATGGTGGCGGGCTGAGCGCCGTGGGCCGGTTCCGGGACTCCCGGGCCGGCCCACGGTCGTCCGCCGGGGCGCGCTCGGTATCCTGACGGGGTGCCGGATCGCGCGCTGCTCGACCGCAACGCCGTCCTGCGCGTGCGGCGTCTGCTCGGGCGTGCGGGGCCGCCGCCCGCGACCGTCGACGAGCGGGAGTGGCGGCGGCAGCGCGACGCGCTGCTCGACCGCTTCGAGGCCGGGCAGGCCGTCGACGCGAGCGCGGAGGAGGTGCGCGCGCTCGTGCGCTTCCTCGGCGAGGCGGGGCCGTCGCGCGAGTCGCGCCTCACGCGGTCCGAGTGGCGGGCTGCCGTCGACGTGCTCGTGCCCGAGCTGCTCGCGACGCTCCTGCCCTGATCGACCCGCCTGCCGTCTCCCGCATGCCGTCCCGCCGCCGCCGCCGCGGTCCGCGCCGACCGTCGCGTCAGTCGATCGTCGCGTCGTACCGCGTCCACCCGGGGCGGGCGTGCACGCCGTCGCGGTCGACGCGCTCGACGTCCTCCCAGCGCAGCAGGAAGATCCCGCGATGCCGCCAGCGCAGCACGACGGCGATCGGGTATGGCGCACGCATCGTGCGCCGCTCGTAGCCGAGGAACGACGAGCCCGTGTGCGGGCTCACGAGCAGCCCGAACAGGCGCGCGGCCGCGAGCTGGCCGTCGAGAGGCCCGTCGAGCACGAAGCGCGCGTCCGCGACGCGCCCGAGGGGCGCCCCCGCGGGGTCGGTCACGGGGACGCCGAGCAGGTCACTCAGGATCATGGCGTCCCCCCGGGATCCGGCGGATGATGTGGTCGCGCACCCAGCGCTCGCGCCACGTCGCGTCGACGTCGTCGGCCTCGATGGTCAGCCGTATCGCGGTGCCGACGTCGGCGACGTGCCGCCACGGGATGCGCTCGAGCGTCGAGGACGGCGGCCGGCCGCCGACGACGCGCGTGGAGAGGGCCGTGCCGTTGAGGATCGCGAGGATGCGCGGTCGCTCCGCCCCCTCGAGCGACTCGCCGACCGGCACGTCCCCGATCTCGAGGTCGTCGGCGGTCTGCACGGGCTCGCCGTGCACGTCCTGCACCTGCCGATCGAGCAGATGCAGGGCCGCGTCGAGCACGCGCCCCCGGTACTCGGGACGCGGCAGACGCTCGCCCTCGTCGGTCACGCTCCGGCCCCCGTCGCGATCATGAGCGGGATCGCCGCGATCGCGGCGACGAGGATGATGACGAGGTAGACCATGCCGACGACGTTCGTGATCCGCCCGTTGACGTGCTCGCCCATGTACTCGGGGTCGTTCGCGACGATGAGGATGGGCAGGTAGGTGAGGGGCAGTGCGATCGCGGAGAAGACGACCGAGTACTCGGTCACCTGCACCGGATCGACGCCCGTCGCGAGCACGCCCATCGCGATGACGAGCCCGATCATGATCGTCAGGTGGAAGCGCGCGGCGCGCGTGGGCCGCCGGAACTTGCCCCACGACCAACCGAAGAACTGCGCGAGCGTGTAGCCGGTCGAGAGCCCGGTCTCGAGCGCGGCGCCGAAGGTCGCGGCGACGAAGCCGACGATAGCGAACGCGACCGCGAGCTTGCCGCCCGCCTGCGCGATCGGCAGGAGCACCTGGCTGAGCGAGGTGACCTCGACGTTCTGCGGCATGAGCACGAGCGCGGCGCACGCCGCGAGCGCGAGCGTGAGCAGCCCGCCGAGCGGGAATCCGACGAGCACGTTGAGGCGGGACTGCGCGAGGTCCTTGAGCGTCCACTTCTCCTCGACGGCTCCCGAGGAGAAGAAGAACACCTCGTACGGCGTCATGGCGGAGCCGAAGAGCGCGACCGCGTAGTACCAGTAGGTGCCGGCGCTCTCGCCGGCCGGCACGGGCGAGGTGAGCGCTTGCGTCGCGAGCGAGGACCAGTCCGGGTGCAGCAGGAAGACGGCGACGGCGAAGACGACGAGCGCGAGGCCGAGCATCCCCGTCACGTTCTCCATGAGGTCGTACTTGACGCGCCAGATGACGAGCCAGACGCCGAACGCCGCGACGGGGATCCACGCGCCGGGCGCGACCGAGCTCGCGAGCTGCAGGGAGAGCGCGATCCCGCCCACCTCGGCGGTGAGCGTCATGAGGTTGATGAGGAAGGACGCGATGAGGTTGGCGGCCCCGGCGCGGGGGCCGAGGCGCTCGCGGATGATCTCGAACGTCGCCCGGCCGCTCGCCGCCGCGACGCGCCCGGACATCTGCGCGAAGAGGCAGATGCCGACGACGCCGACGACGACGACCCATGCGAGGCTCAGGCCGAAGCGCGAGCCGACGACGGAGCTCGTCACGAGGTCGCCGATGTCGAGGAAGCCCCCGATCGCCGTGAGCACGCCGAGCGCGACCGCGAACAGGCCCTTCACGGCGCCTCCCCCGTCGCAACGGTCGCGCGCGCGAGCTCGGCCTCCACGCGATCCCAGTCGGCGGCGGGCGCGCGCCCCGCGTCGACGGCGTCCCGGGCGTCGGCGAGCAGCCGCACCGCGTCGTCGATCGCGCGCGCCGCCTCGTCCCGGATCCGCCGGTTGACACGCGTCGACGCGCCGAGCGCGGCGATGCCGGACTGCGCCTGCGACGCCTTCGTGAGCGCATCGTCGAGGGCCGTCGCGGTCACGGGGTGCGTCGAGCGTCCGCGCGCGTCGAGCTCGACGGCGAGACGCGCCGTGCGCACGGCCGACCCCGCTTGGTCGAGGGAGGACGCCGACCCCTGCCGCACGCCCGAGCAGCCGGCGAGCGCTGCCGCGAGGAGGAGTGCCACGACCGCGGCCGCCCACGTTCGCACATCGCCTCCTCGCTCGTCCCCTCCATGAGAGCGGGGAGGCACAGGGATCTGCAACCGGTCTGAATGCCAGCTGAGTGCTGGGTGGGCGCGGCCGTGGATCGACGGGTCACGGCACGCGCCCGGCGCCCCGCCCCGTCGTCGCGCGCGACCGCGATCACGGGGCGGCCGCGGTCGGGGGCCGAGCGCGAGCGGGTAGCGTGGGGACGTGGAACAGCGGATCCTCGGCAGGACGGGCGCGCGCGTGACGTGCATCGGACTCGGCACGTGGCAGTTCGGCGGCGACTGGGGGGACGTCTCGCGCGACGACGCCTTCGCGATCCTCGACGCCGCCGTCGAGGCCGGCGTCAACCTCGTCGACACGGCCGACGTCTACGGCGACGGGCGCAGCGAGAGCATCATCGGCGACTTCCTCGCCTCCCACCCCGGCGCAGGCGTGTTCGTCGCGACCAAGATGGGGCGCCGGCTGCCCCAGGATCCGTCCCACTACACGCTCGAGAACTTCCGCGCGTGGGTCGACCGCTCCCGGCGCAACCTGCGCATGGACACGCTCGACCTCGTGCAGCTGCACTGCCCGCCGACGGAGGTCTACTCGATCGACCGCGTCTTCGACGACCTCGACACCCTCGTCGGGGAGGGCCTCATCGCCCACTACGGCGTGAGCGTCGAGAAGACGTCCGAGGCGCTCGCCGCGATCGCCCGCCCGCACGTCGCGACCGTGCAGATCATCATCAACGCGTTCCGGCTCAAGCCGCTCGACGACGTTCTGCCGGCCGCGCGTGCCGCGGGCGTGGGCGTCCTCGCGCGCGTGCCGCTCGCATCGGGCCTCCTCAGCGGCCGCTACACGCGGTCCACGCGGTTCCCGGCGCGCGACCACCGCACATACAACCGGCGCGGCGAGGCGTTCGACGTGGGGGAGACCTTCTCGGGCGTCGACTTCGAGACCGGGGTCGAGGCGGCGCGCGAGTTCGCCGCGCTCGCCGACCGGTTCGGGCTCGCGCCCGCGACCGCCGCGCTCGCGTGGGTCGCGCAGCAGCCGGGCGTGACGAGCGTCATCCCCGGCGCGCACACGGTTGAGCAGGCGCGCGCGAACGCCGCCGCGGGCGAGGTGGGAGCCCTTCCCGCCGAGTTCCTCGAGGGCGTGCGCGAGCTCTACGACCGCTACTTCCGCGCGACCGTCCATCCGCGCTGGTAGCGGCGGAGCGCGACGCGGCGGAGCGGTGCGGCGGCGGTGCCGTGCCCGACGGTGGCGGCGCGGCGTGGGTGCGGTGCGGCGCCCGACGGGGGCGGCGCGGCCCGGCGGGCGACGGTCGATCGCCCGCTGCGGCCGACCGCGGCGGACCCTGTTGCTCCGTGCGGCCGACCGTGGTGATCCCCGCGGGGAATGCGCGGTCGCCGCGTGCGTTGGACTCCCGCGGGAGCCCTGGGGCGTCCGCACCCGCGGACAGGGGAACCACCGGACAGGAGGATGTGATGGCACGGCTCATGATCGTCGTCGGCAGCGTGCGACCCGGGCGCATCGGGATCGCGGTCGCCCAGTGGGTGCGCGAGGCGGTGGAGCGCCACGGCGGCTTCGAGATCGACTTCGTCGACCTGCAGGAGCTCGCGCTGCCGTTCATGGACGAGCCCGTGCATCCGCGTCTGCGCCAGTACACGCACGAGCACACGATCGCGTGGAGCGCCCGCGTGGACGCCGCTGACGCGTTCGTGTTCGTGACGCCCGAGTACAACTACAGCTACTCGCCCGCGCTCAAGAACGCGCTCGACTACCTGCACCAGGAGTGGTGGCGCAAGCCCGTGGGCTTCGTGAGCTACGGCGGGGCGTCCGCGGGCACGCGCGGGGTCGCGTCCCTCATGCCCGTGCTCGGCGCGCTCGGGCTCGTGCGCACGGGCGCGAACGTCGAGCTGCCGTTCGTCACGAGCTACATCGTCGGCGACCGCTTCGTGCCGCAGGAGAAGGAGGCGGCGATCCTCGAGCACGAGCTCGACGAGCTCGCCGGGCTCGCGGAGGGTCTCCGGCCGCTGCGCTGATCCTCCGTGCGGCGCGCGGTGAGGGTGCGCGGAGTGGCGCGGCAAGCGAGGAGTGGCGCGGCAAGCGAGCGGGGAGTGGCCCGCAGCGAGCGGGGAGTGGCGCGCGGCGATCTGCGCGCGCGGATCTGCTCGCGGCGGCCGAGCGGGCCCGCGGCTTCCCGTGGCACGCTCGAGACGGCAGGATGAGCGCATGACGCTCTCGACGGCCGCGCGTCCGCGTCGGGTGTGGGACCTCGTCCTCTCGATCGTGCTGCTCCTGCTGCTTGCCGTGCTCGGGGCGGTCGCGAGCTTCTTCGCGGTCTTCCTCGTCTTCGTGAGCGACTCGTGCGGCTCGTCGTCGACGTGCGACACGGGACGGATGGGGCTCGGGTTCGTCGTCGCCTTCATCGGGGTGTGGGTGCCGTTCCTGCCCGTCCTCGTGCTCACGATCGTGCAGCTCGTGCGCCGCCGGATCGCGTTCTGGCTCCCGCTCGTGGGCGCTGCGCTCGTCGTCGCGATCTGGGCCGAGGGCGCCGTCCTCGCCGTCGTGAGCCTGCGCCCCTCCCCCTGACCCCTCCCCCTTTCGCCGAAGTGTGAGTTTGTGCGGGTTTGCGGACCCGCAAACCCGCACAAACTCACACTTCGCGCGCCGTGCCGGTGCGCCGTGCGGCGCGTGCGGGCGCGCCGTGCGCGGGTCAGCTGGGCGGGAGGGGGACCGGCTCGGTATCCGGGATGGGGCCGGGCTCCCGGCCGCGCAGGTCCGGATGCGCGCGGTGGAAGGCCGCGGGGACGACGGCCCCGACGAGCGCGAAGGCCGCGGCCGTGAGGAAGCCGCCCGCCGCCCCGACGCCGTCGATGAGGAAGCCCGCGATCGCCGAGCCGAGCGCCGCCCCGATGAGCTGCCCCGTGCCGACCCAGCCGTAGGCCTCCGCGGTGTCGCTGAAGCGTACGCTCGAGGCGACGATCGCGAACATGACCGCGATCGCTGGGGCGATGCAGATGCCCGCGACGACGAGCACGGCCGAGAGCGACCAGAACTCCCAGGCGAAGACCGCGAGCGTCATCCCGACGAAGGTCACCGTCATGCGGCGTGCGAGCGCCCACGGGCCGATTGGGATGCCCCCGAAGACGAGCCCGCCGGCGAGCGAGGCGAGCGCCCACACCGCGAGCACGACGCCGGAGCGCGGATCGCCGTCCCCGAACGTCGCGACGACGCCCGCCTCGACCGCCGCGCACGCGCCCACGAGCAGGAAACCCGTGACGGTCGCCAGGAGCACGGGCGGACGCGTGAGCACGACGCCGAAGCGGCGCTTGCTGCGCGGGATGCGCACGCGGCCGAGCTCGGGCGAGGCGATGAACCACGCGCCGCCGCCGACGAGGAACACGATCGCGACGACGATGCCGAGCACGGTCGAGATCTGCGTGGAGATGAAGGTCGTGACGACGGGCGCCGCGATCCAGATGATCTCCTGCGCCGACGCGTCGAGCGAGAACAGCGGCGTGAGCTGGCGCGAGGTGACCATCTTGGGGTAGATGGTCCGCACGGCAGGCTGGACGGGTGGCAGGCTCAGGCCCCCGAGCAGCCCGACGAGCGCGTACCCGAGCACGGGCAGCGGCAGGAAGGCGACGCCCGCCATCGAGAGCGCGCACACGGCCGTCGTGAGCGTGAGCACCGGTCGCATGCCCCACGAGACCATCCACCGGCCGGTGAGCGGGCCCGCGATCGCCTGCCCGACGCTCGTCGCCGCGAGCACGAGTCCGGCGGCTCCGTAGGAGTGCGTCTGGTGCTCGATGTGCAGGAGGTAGGCGAGCGAGAGCATGCCGCTCGGGAAGCGCGCGGTGAGCTGGGCGAGCATGATGCGCGCCACTCCCGGCGTCCGCAGCAGGCTCCCGTATGCGCTCACAGGAGAGCCAGCCTAGCCGCTGCCGCGCGCCCGGGACCCGCCGTCTGCGGCACAAGTGACACGCGCGGGCGGACGCCCGCCGCGCGTGTCACTTGTGCGGCAGAACGAGGGGGGAACGGGGGGCAGAACGAGGGGGGAACGGGGGAGATCCCTGTGGACAACGGAGGGGAGAACGGTGGAGAACCGCGGCACCCTGTGGATGACACGCCACAACATCTTGCGCCCGGGCGATGTCGGTGGCCCGATATATAGTGGTCGATGCCGCGGACGGGGAGGACTCCCGCCGACGGCGGAGGAGCGGACGCCATCGCGCCCGAAGCTCGAAGAACCAGGCCCGAAGGAACCGCGAGAAGCGGCCGCACGCGCAGTGGAGGCCGTCAGGGAGGGAGAGACTTGTGACGATCACGGTGGTCAAGCGCAACGGCGAGCGGGAGCCGTACGACGCCAACAAGATCAATCTCGCGATCGAGAGGGCCAGCCGCGGGCTCGACGAGAGCATCACGTGGGTCACGCAGATCGCCTCCGAGCTCGAGCTCACGCTCTTCGACGGCATCACGACCCAGCAGCTCGACGAGGCCGTCATCCAGGTCGCGCTCCAGAACGTCAAGGACGACCCCGCGTTCGACACCGTCGCCGCGCGCCTCTACCTCAAGACGATCTACAAGCGCGTGCTCGGCGACTACGAGACGGATGAGGAGCTCAAGCAGCTGCACCGGGCGCACTTCGCGTCGAACGTGCGCCGCGGCGTGGAGGAGGGACTGCTCGACCCGCGCCTGACGCAGCTCTTCGACCTCGACCGGCTCGCCGAGGCGCTCGAGCCCGCGCACGACGAGCTCCTCCGCTACATCGGCGCCGTGACCCTCAACAACCGCTACGGCATCAAGAGCCGCGCCGGGGAGCCGCTCGAGGTCCCCCAGTTCTTCTGGATGCGCATCGCGATGGGCCTCTCGCTCAACGAGGCCGACCCGACCGGCCAGGCGATCCGCTTCTACGACAAGATGTCGCGGCTCGAGTACCTCGCGGCGGGCTCCACGCTCGTCAATGCGGGCACGATCTACCCGCAGCTCGCGAACTGCTTCGTCATGGAGATGCAGGACGACATGGAGCACATCGCCAAGACGGTGCGCGACGTCATGTGGCTCACGAAGGGCACGGGCGGCATCGGCCTCTCCGTCACGAAGCTGCGTGCCCAGGGGTCGCCGATCCGCTCGAACAACACGACGAGCACGGGCCCCATCCCGTTCATGCACACGATCGACTCGGTGCTGCGTGCGGTGAGCCGCGGGGGCAAGAAGTTCGGCGCGCTCTGCTTCTACATGGAGAACTGGCACCTCGACTTCCCCGAGTTCCTCGACCTGCGCCAGAACTC